>JBDGUH010000031.1:0-26998 GCA_042216055.1 Haloarculaceae archaeon | reverse complement strand
ACGCGCGGGAGTCCCGTCCCGTCTGACCGACGAACGCACGGGAGTCCCGTCCCGTCTGACCGACGAACGCACGGGAGTCCCGGCGCGGACGAGCCCACAACTGGGCGGCGCGGATCGACCGTGTCAGGGAGGCCGAAATCGAGTTTTCCCCGCGGGATCGCGAAAACTGACAGCGGCCGGAGGGGTGCGCGAGACCAACAGTCGGTAGTCATACGAGATCGTATGAAAACCAGCGTTACACGGCCTCGAAACCAATATTTCCCCACGAATATACCCAACGAATTGGTAACCGTTTTCAGAGCGACGGCCGATTTGACACCCATGGCACAAGTCGAAGGCGCCTTCGGATCGTACAGTCCCGGCGAGCGAATGCCCTGGGAGACCGGCGTCGGGTTGGGCGTGCTCGCGTTCGCGGTCGGCTACCTGGTGTCGTTCGTCGACATGGCGAACGCGTTCGCCGCGGGGATGGTCCCCGAGGCCGTGAGCGGCGTCGGGAAGTTCAAACTCGCGGTGTACGTCTTGCTCGACGCCCACCACACCGGCATCGGGGCGCTGTTCGACAACGTCGCGCGGAACGTCCAGTTCCAACCGGGGCCCGTGCTGGTGGTGACCCCGCCCGTGTTGCTGTTCGTCGCCGGCTTTCTGATGGCGAAAGGGTACGACGTCTCGGGTCCGGCGCGCGGGGCGTCCTTCGCCCTGACCCTCGCCGCCGGCTACGGCACGCTCGCGTTCGTCCTGACGCTGTTCTCGGCTATCGACCTGGGGATGAACGTCGCCGGCAGCCAGGGCGTCATCACGATCCCGTTCTTCTCGACGGTGTTCATGGCCGCCATCCTCTATCCACTGCTGTTCGGCGGCCTCGGGGGCCTGCTCGGGGGCTACCGGACCTGATACCGGGCAGAAACCCCTAAGCCCCCGCCGCGTCACGGCCCGCACATGCGACTGGAGGTGTACTGGGGCGTCGGGCCGAAGACGAGCGCGCTCCTGACGGAGGAACTGGGCGTCGAGCGGGCCGTCGAGGCCATCGAATCCGGGGACGTGCGGACGCTCACGACGGCGGGGCTCCCGCGCGGGCGGGCGACTCGGATCCTGCGGCGCGCCACGGGCGCCGCCGCGATGGACCTGCTGGCGACCCGGGACGCCCGCGAGGTGTACAAGGAACTGCTCGACCTGGCCGAGGAGTACGCCGTCAGCGAGAGCGCCGCCGACCGGGTGCGCGTGCTGACGCCGCTCCCGGACCGCGAGGCGATGACCGAGCGACTCGCCGCCGTCGAGGCCGCCCGGGAGGCCTGGGAGGACCTCGACGGCGAGACGCGCGACGCCGTGCTGGCGGCGTTCCGCGATCACGACGCTGGGGCGGGCGGCGATCTGGCGGCAGTCCGGACCGCGCGAGCACTGCGGGAGACGGGGGTCGAGACGGGCGTCTTCGAGGACGTCGCGGCCCTCGACCCGGACCGTCTCGCGGACGCCGAGCGGGCGCTCGCCGGACTGGCAGGCGAGGACGAACACGTCGGGGCGGGCGCGGACGACCGACTGGACGCGCTCCGCGACAGCCTGGGACGGGTCGAGGACATGGCGGCCGCGAGCGCGAGCGTCGTCGAGACGGTGCAGTCGGGCGCGCGCGGCCCCGACGAGTTCCGCGACGCGTTCGTCCGCCACGTCGTCGAGGAGTCGGGTGTCGACCGCGAGCGGGTGCGCGAGGCGACGCCCGACGGGGCGACCGACGCCACGGACTTCGTGACCGAGACGCTGCGGTCGCTGTCGGCCGACCTGCGGGCGGCCGTCGAGGAGCGGGAGGCCGCGGTCGCCGAGGACCTGGCTGACCTCCTCGAAGCGACCGAGCCGACCGTCGAGGCGGCCGTCGACGCCGTCGAGGACGCCGGCCTGGCCCTCTCGCTGGCACGCTTCGCGGCGGCCTTCGACCTGCGCTCCCCGACGTTCGTCGCCGGCGAGACGCTCGCGGTCCGGGACGCGCGCAACCTCTCGCTCGCGGCCGCCGACGAGGCGGTCCAGCCGGTCACCTACGCCGTGGGCGATCACGACCTCGAGGTGCCCCGTGCGAACCGGCCGCCGTCGGGCGACCGCGTGGCGGTGCTGACCGGGGCCAACTCCGGCGGGAAGACCACGCTGCTGGAGACGCTGTGCCAGGTGCAGTTGCTCGCCCAGATGGGGCTGCCCGTCCCGGCGGCCGACGCCCAGATCGGCTCCGTCGACGCCGTCGTCTTCCACCGCCGGCACGCCTCCTTCAACGCCGGCGTCCTCGAGTCGACGCTGCGCTCCGTCGTCCCGCCGGTCTCCGACGGGGGCAGAACGCTGATGCTCGTCGACGAGTTCGAGGCCATCACCGAACCCGGGAGCGCGGCCGACCTGCTGCACGGCCTGGTCGAACTGACCGTCGACCGCGCGGCGCTGGGGGTGTTCGTCACGCACCTCGCGGAGGACCTCGAGCCCCTGCCCGACGCGGCGCGCACGGACGGCATCTTCGCCGAGGGGCTGAACCGCGACCTCGAACTCCTGGTCGACTACCAGCCCCGGTTCGAGACGGTGGGCAAGTCCACCCCGGAGTTCATCGTCTCGCGGCTCGTCGCCAACGCCGAGGACCCCGTGGAGCGCTCGGGGTTCGAGGCGCTCGCCGAGGCCGTCGGCGAGGCGGCCGTCCAGCGGACCCTCTCGGACGCGCGCTGGGCCGGCGAGTGACCGGGAGGGTGAGATTCAGGTGCCCCGGGGCCGTAGTGCCGACGATGGCACGCAAGCGATTCCTCCCGGTGGCGTACGGCTGGCTGCTCGTCCAGGGACTGATCGCGGCGCTGGCGCCGCGCCGGTCTATCGACCTGAACAACCGCCTCCTGCTGTGTTCCTTCGAGAACCCCGGCGACCTCGAGCCGAAGCCGTGGTACGTCCGGATGACCCGCGTGGCCGGCGTCGGGATGGTCGCCGCGGGCCTGGCGGGCCTCCTGACCGTCGTGGGTGACGGCGATGTCCGTGACGACGAGGACGGTCCCGCGGCGGAACCGATCACCGTCGACGTGGACGAACCGGCAGCGGAGAACGGCGAGTAGCGCCGAGAGACGAGTTCCGTGGAAGACGATCGAAAGAGAGTCGATCGACTGACCGGCAAACCGGTTCGTCTCATACAGAGTATTGCGAGTCTCTCGTCTCGACCGCACGAGTCGTGCGGTCGGACCGGTACAGGGTCCCAATACTCCGTCTCACTCACCCGTGTCGACGATGAGGCCGGTTACCTCGGTGACGCCGAAGCCGTCCGCGAGCAGTTCCCGGACTGTGGCCACGCGGTCGTCGTGATCGGCCGGAACGCGAACGGTGAACCGCGCGTCCACGTCGACCCGGAGGTCGGTCCAGGTCGGTCTGACGCCGGTCACCTGATCGACCGCGACTGTCTCGACGCTCTCGACGGACTCGAGGACCTCGGCCACGCCACTCTCCAGGTCGCCCGCCTCGCCGCGCGGGACGCGCAGCGAGACGGCGGCCGTCGCGTCGACGGGGGTAGTCGCTTGGAGCGACATAGGGACCGGGCGGGAGTCGAACCCGCCGCCACCACCGGGCGGTCCGACGGCGACGCCTCTGCCCGGAGACGTCGCTATCGGTGTGGGCGAACGCGGACACCGCGACCCGTCGTCGCTGTGTCAAGGTCCCCCCGGGAGTCGAACCCGGGCTTCGGGGCACGGCCCGCGTGCTGTCCGGTTACACCAGGGGACCGTGGTCAGGAGTCGGCGCAGAAAGCGGGCGTCCGCCGCGGGCCGAAACCCGACCACGTGCCGCGCGTTCACGCGGCGAGATTGCGGCGGACGGGACGAAGCGAGACCGAAGCACGCCGACCCGACCCGCCTGCGGAGTGATAGTGGATGGCCGTTGCGGGCCACCCGATGACGGACGCCACGCTGTCGGTCCAGCGTGCCAGTCCGGTGGGGGTCGGCGTGGTCATTCGAGTCACCTCGTCCGCGAGTGACAGGACGTTCAGGAGGTGTCGTATTAACTCTTTTTCAGGCGCGTGAACGTACCGCACGGTCGCGCTGCGCGTCCGACGCGACCCGACGGGCTTGCAAGACAGGACCATCCGGAGGGGGTCATAGAAAGAGTCCCCACGTCGCCATAGCGGATGATTGAATCGTTAGGTACAGAGGATTCACCGACCCCGTCACTTTGATACCGACTGGACCAGTACGTGCATATAGAACGTGTATGAGTGCCGGGATTGAACCGACCATCACGCTCACCGAGTCCGGCGAGTGGTGGATTGCCCGCGATACTGAAACCGGCGTCACGTCGCAGGGAAAAACGCGTGAACGTGCTCTTGAAAACCTCGATGAGGCGCTGGCCGGATACCAGGGTGAGGGTGCCGCTCCAAGCGAAGAAGAACTGCGTGAACTCGGCATTGATCCCTCGAACAATACGTCGGGATCAATCGACGAATCAGATATTTTCGAGTGACAGCGTCGTATGGCTCGTGGGACGTTCTCTGGATATGATGTCGTGAAGGTAATGGTAAACAGTGGGATCTACGAGTGGGTCAGAACAAACGGAGACCACGCTATCCTACGGTGGGACCCACCCGACAACCATGATTCCGACGCTCGCACCGTCCCTGTCCCACTCCATGACGAACTGGACACTGGGACGCTACGAAGCATCGGTGAGCAGGCTGGAATGAAAGATTTTGATGAGTTTCGTGAGTGGATAGAGCGGAACTCCTGATTTAAGAGTCGATCTTAACGCCTCATCAGTGTGTAGTAATTTTCGGGACACTATAGGTAGCTGTCCCACTCACATCGCACGAGGACTGACCGACTCGTTCCGCTGTTCACGCCGCGAAAATCGTTCCGTGCGAATAATTCTACGAAACCCTCTTCTCGGGATTATTGGAAGTCACTCCCGTCTCGACCGCACGACCTCGCGCAGTCGGACCGGTACACGGTCCCACTACTCCGTCTCAGTCGGCCGACGGCCGCCCCTCGTGGAGCGTGCCGCCGGCGAGCGCCGCGTCGTCCGTGGCGCCGCCGAGCGACCGCGCGGAGTTACCCACGACGAGGAGGCTGCTGATCGCCATCGCGACGGCGGCAAACAGCGGATTGAGCACGCCCGCGACGGCCAGCGGCACCGCGACGGCGTTGTACAGGAACGCCCACCCGAGGTTCTGCCGAATGCGGCCCCGCGTCGAGCGCGCCAGGTCGAACACCGCCGGGACGGTCCGCAGGTCGTCGCTGGTCACGACGGCGTCGGCCGCTTCCGCCGCGAGTTCCGTCCCGTGGGCCATCGCGATGCCGAGGTCCGCCGCCGCGAGCGCCGGCGCGTCGTTGCTCCCGTCGCCCACCATCGCGACGGTGCCACGCTCGCGCAATCGCTCGACGACGGCCGCTTTCCCCTCCGGCGGGACGCCCGCGAACACCTCGTCGACGGCCGGATGCTCCCGGAACGGCCGGGCGGCCGCCTCGCCGTCGCCCGTGACGACGACCACGTCCCCGTCCAGTCCGGAGAGGGCGGACTCCCATTCGGGGCGGGGTTCGTCGCCGGCGACGACGACGTCCCGGGCGCGCCCCTCCCACCCGATCAACGCCGGGACGCGGCCGCGCTCGCGGGCACGGTCGACCCGCTCGCGGAGGCGTTCGGGCACCGTCCACTCGTCGGCCTCGAACATCGTGGGGCTTCCCACCAGCACTCGCTGCCCGTCGACGCGCCCGCGAACGCCGCGGCCCGGTACCGTCTCCACGTCGGTCACCGTCGCGTCGACGGCATCCACGGCCCCCGTGACGGCGTCGGCCACCGGGTGCTGTGCGAACTGCTCGAGCGCGGCCGCGCGGGCGAGCGCTCCGTCGTCGGGGCGTTCGACGAGGCGCATCTCGCCCGTGGTGAGCGTCCCCGTCTTGTCGAAGGCCACCACGTCGGCCGCGGGCGCGCGCTCGAAGAGGCTCCCGCCGGTGACGACGACCCCCCGATCCAGCGCCGCCCGGATTCCCGCGGCGACGCCGAGCGGCGTTGCCAGGCCGAGCGCGCAGGGACAGGAGACGACGAGGACCGCCAGTCCCGTCAGGAGCGCCGCCGTCGGTCCGGCGCCCAGCGCCAGGTGGAGCGCCAGCGCGGCGACGGCGAGCGCGATCACCAGGGGTACGAACACGCTCGCGACGCGGTCGACGAGGCGCTGTACTCCGCCGTGCTCGCTCTGGGCGGCCCACAGCGCGCCGACGAGGCGGTCGAGCGTGCTCTCGGCGCCGTCCGCGGCCGCGACGACGAGGCCGCCGTCGGTGACCAGCGCCCCGCCCACCACGTCGTCGCCGGGGGCGACCCGCTCCGGGACGGCCTCGCCGGTCACCAGCGACCGGTCGACGGCGGCGGTCCCCTCGCGCACGGTGCCGTCGACCGGGACGCGCTCGCCGGCCTCGACGACGACCTGATCGCCGCCCGACAGTTCGGCCAGCGGGACGTCCTCGGGACCCTCGTCGGTCCGGCGGCGAGCGCTGTCGGCCCGCTCCTCGGTGAATTCGGACAGCCGGCCCGCCGCGGCCCGGCGCACGCGGTCCTCGTAGTAGTTGCCGACCGTGACGGCCATCACGATCACCGTCGTCACGTCGAAGTACACCTCGGTGTGGCCGAGCAGGACCGCGCCGGTGCTGTAGAGGTAGGCCGTGCTCGCCGCGAGGCCGACCAGCAGGTCCATGTTGGGCTGGCGGGCCCGGAGGCTGACGTAGGCGCCCCGCAGGAGCGGCCAGCCCGTGTACCCGAGGACGACGGAGGTCATCACCCAGATGTTGCCCAGGAGATAGAGGCCGGCGTCGCTCGCCGGATCAAGGAACAGCGTCCCCGGGTCGACGCCGAGGTAGGCGGGGTAGAGAAAGAGGACGTACCACAGCATCGTCATCATGGCGAAAAAGCCCCCGACGAGGAGGCGCCCGACCTGCTCGTCGTCCTCGCCCTCGCGGTCGGCGACGCCGGCCTCGTAGCCCACGCCCGAGACGCGGGCGGCGACCGTTTCAGGATCGAGAGCGTCGGGGTCGTAGGTCGTCCGCAGCGTCCCCGTGCTGTAGCTCGCGGCCGCGGCGCGGACGCCGTCCACCCCGGTGGCGCGGCGCTCGAGGAACGTCTCGCAGGTCGCGCAGTGCATCCCGTCGACCGAGAGATACGCGACGGCGCCCTCGGCCTCGTCCGGGCCGGTGTCGACTTCCTCGCGGTCGGTCGCCGCCGGTTCGTCGAGCGAGCGCGCGACCTCGAGACACCCACGACAGCAGTACTCGCCGTCCACGTCGGGATCCGTGAGCGGCGGGTCCGGCGTCGGGAGGTCACACAGCGTGCAGGTCATCCTGGCATGGGCAGGGCGGGGCTCGGAATCGACACGCCGAACGCCGCGAGGCCGTGGGCCAGCGGCACGAGCGCCAACACCAGAAACACGACCCCGAGGACGCGGTGCAGCCGCGAGCGCGTCGTCGGCGAGAGCGCCCCGAAGGCGGTTCCGTAGGCGAACACGAGCGGGAACGTGCCGACGCCGAGCGCGAACAGGGCGGCCCCGCCGGCCACCGGCGACCCGGTGGCGAAGGCATAGAGGAAGGCCGGGTAGAGGAGCGGACAGGGCAACAGGCCGTGAATCGCCCCCAGCGCCAGGATGCCCGGCCCGTCGACCCAGGCGTCGATCCGACCGGTCAGCGCGGCGGTCACCCGCCGGAACGCGGTCCCGAGCACCGGCAGCGAGGCCGCGAGGTCGGTCGCGCTCCCGCGGGTCAGGTAGCCGACGCCGACCGCGAACACCGCCAGGCCGACTGCGACGCCGACGACGCCACGAACCGCCGTGCCGGCGGCGGTGAGCGACGCCACGTTATAGAGGGCGGCCCCGAGCCCTCCGAGCGCCGCGCCGATGGCGGTGTAACTGACCGTTCGGCCGACGTTGAACAGGCCTTGCTGGCGGATCTCGCGCCAGGTCGTCGGGCCGCCCTCGTCGAGTCGCTCGGCGTAGGTCGTCACGAGCGGGCCACACATCCCCAGACAGTGGACGCTCCCGAGCAGGCCGAGCGCGAAGAAAGCCACGAGTCCTGCGCCGTTCCCGGCCATCGCCCCACTCACGTCAGGAAGCGCCAGCAGCGGCGCCATCCGTGCTCAGTGACTCGCCGTCGAGCGCTCACGGGCGCCCAGCATCACGACGAGGCTCCCGGCGATCAGGACGACGTTCACGAGCGCCAGCGCCGCGGGTGTGGCGCCCCGCCCCAGGACGTAGTACGCGACAGGTGCCAGCCCCAGCAGTGCCACCAGCGCGAGGTGGTGTGGTCGGATATCCATGCGGAACCGTAGGATTGGGGGGCTACATAAAACCGGGGGCCGTTCCAGCGCGATGAAAACACCGGCCGTATTTTTGGGGTTGCTCGTGAGACTGGTCGAACATGCGTCGGGTAGCAGCCACGGAACAGTCGTCTCGGTGCAACGAACCCGGGATCGGCGGTAGAATTACCTGCCCGGGAACGGAGGGTCCCTATGAGTGGTGATGCACAAGTGAGTAACACGTCAACAACCCGCCGGGGGCTACTGCGTGCCGCGGCCGGGGCCGCTGCGATGGCCGGCGCCGCGGGCACCGCCGCGGCCCAGGACGGCGGCGTCGACTACGGCGGCTGGTTCGACGACGTATCGAACTTCGACGGCACCGTCGACAAGCGGGGGCAGGACACCGTCGAGGTGTCGGTCGGCGCGCAGGGCAACGGCGGCAACCTCGCGTTCGACCCCCCGGCCGTGATGGTGTCGCCGGGCACGACCGTCCGCTGGACCTGGACCGGCCAGGGCGGCGCGCACAACGTCGTCGCGGACGACGGCTCCTTCCAGTCGGGCAGCCCCGTCGCCGAGGCCGGCACCACCTTCGAGCACACCTTCGAGGAGACGGGGATCCACAAGTACTACTGCCAGCCCCACAAGCCCCTGGGGATGAAAGGCGCTGTCGTCGTCCGCGAGAGCGGGGGCGGCGGGGGCGGTGGCAGTCAGGGTCCGACCGGCCCCCCGTCGCCGCCGGACTACGGCGGCTGGTTCGACGACGTGTCGAACTTCGACGGCACCGTCAGTCGGCTCGATCAGGACACCGTCACCGTCACCGTGGGCGCGCAGGGCAACGGCGGCAACCTCGCGTTCGGCCCGCCGGCCATCCGCGTCAGCCCCGGCACGACCGTCCGCTGGGAGTGGTCGGGCAACGGCGGCGCGCACAACGTCGTCGCGGACGACGGCTCCTTCCAGTCGGGCAGCCCCGTCGCCGAGGCCGGCACCACCTTCGAGCACACCTTCGAGGAGACGGGGATCTACAAGTACTACTGTCAGCCCCACAAGCCCCTGGGGATGAAAGGCGCCGTCGTCGTCGGCGCGCCGCCCGGGGGCGGAGGCGGCGGTGGCGGGGGCGGCGGCGCGCCCGTCTCGCCGGGGATCGGCATCGCCGGGAGCGCCGTCCTGCTGGCGTTCCTCTCGCCGCTCCTGTTCGCGGTGTTCATGCGTCGGCGGTACGACTACGGGCGACGGCCGCGGCCGGCCGCCGGGGAGGCCCGGGAGCCCGAACCGGCAGTCGAAGCGCCGGTCGAGGAACCGGACGTCGAACTCGGCCACGACGAGTACGACCCCTGGGGGACGGTGGCCCTGGTCGCCGGCTATCTGGTCATCGTCGTCCTGATGTGGGTGTTCATGTACTTCGTCGAGTTCCTCGGCAGAGTCTCGGTGATCGGGTGATACCATGGAGATACACAGGTTCGAGAAAATCTGGCTGGTCGTATCGCTGGTGTTGATCGTCGGGTTCATCGCGACGGTCGCGTACGGCGCCGTCGGCGCCGGCGTCGCGATGGTCGATGACTCGGGCGGGACGATCAATCCCGCGAACGTGGGTCCGGGCGGCGCGCAGACGCCGTTCGACGACCCCGGGATCAGGAAGGTCGGCGAGAACGAGTACGTCGTCTACGTGCGCGCCCAGCAGTTCCGCTTCGTGCCGGGCACACAGAACCCGATCACGGTGCCCGCCGACGCGAACGTCACGTTCCGCGTCACGAGCGCCGACGTCACGCACGGCTTCAACGTCGTCGGTACGAACGTCAACACGATGGTCATTCCAGGCGAGATCTCCGAGATGACGGTCCGGTTCGACGAGCCCGGCACCTACGGGCTGGTCTGTAACGAGTACTGCGGCGTCGGCCACCACACCATGGCCGGGACGGTCCGCGTCGTCCCGCAGTCACAGTTCAACGTCTCGGAGGTGAACAACTGATGGCGTTCGTCGACGAGTACGGCAAGACCTCGAAGCTCGTCCGGACGGAGTTCCTGGTCGCGTTCTCGGCGCTGGGCATCGGTGCGCTGTTCGGGATCATCCAGGCGCTGCACCGCACCGGGACCTTCGGCGCGTTCGTCTCGGACGCGGACTACTACACCATCCTGACGGGCCACGGCGTCCTGATGGCGCTGGTGTTCACGACCTTCTTCATCGCGGGGCTGTTCTCCTGGGGCGTCGCGCGCAGCCTCGGGATGGAACTGGACACCCGGACGGCCTGGATCGGCTTCTGGTCGATGCTCGTGGGGACGGTGCTTGCGGCCGTGACCATCCTCGGCGGCGTCATGGGCGCCCCGAACGTCCTCGGCCAACCGCTCAAGGCCGACGTGCTGTACACGTTCTACGCGCCCCTCCAGGCCCACCCGTTCTTCTACATCGGGGCCGCGCTGCTGTTCGTCGGCTCCTGGATCGCCGGCGTCTCGTACTTCCGGACGTTCTGGCGCTGGCGCAAGGGCAACCCCGACCAGCGCATCCCCCTGCAGACGTTCATGGTGCTGACGACGATGCTGATGTGGTACATCTCGACGATGGGGGTCGCCATCGAGGTCGTGGGCTTTCTCATCCCGTGGTCGCTGGGCCTGATCAGCCAGGTCGATCCGCTGCTCACGCGGACGCTGTTCTGGTACTTCGGCCACCCCGTCGTGTACTTCTGGCTGCTCCCCGCGTACCTCGTGTGGTACACGGTGTTGCCGAAGCTCGCAGGGGGGCGGCTGTTCAGCGACCCGCTCGCGCGCGTCGTGTTCGTCCTGTTCCTGCTGCTGTCGACGCCGGTCGGCTTCCACCACCAGTACCTCGACCCGGGCATTCCGGAGGCGTTCAAGTTCGTCGCGATGACGAACACGATGTTCCTCCTGTTGCCGTCGCTGCTGACGGCGTTCACGGTCGTCGCCAGCATCGAGCACGGCGCCCGGCAGAACGGCGGCCAGGGGCGGATCGCGTGGCTGCGCTCGCTCCCCTGGGACGAACCGGCGTTCGTCGGCTGTGCGCTGGCCGGCCTGATGTTCGCCGCCGGCGGCTTCTCGGGCATGATCAACGCCGGGATGAACATCAACTACCTCATCCACAACTCGCTGTGGGTACCGGGCCACTTCCATCTCACCGTCGGCACCGCGTTCGCGCTGACGGCGATGGCCGTCTCCTACTGGCTCGTGCCCCAGATCACGGGCAAGAAGCTCCGGTACAAGACGCTGGCGCTGGTCCAGCCGTACCTGTGGTTCTTCGGCATGACGCTGATGAGCAACGCGATGCACCGCGCCGGGCTGGCCGGCATCCCGCGCCGGACCGCCGACCCGACCTACCCGCAGTTCGACTTCCACGCTCTGTTCGGGTCCGTCGGCGAGATGCGCACCCAGATCGCGCTCGGCGGCACGCTGCTGTTCGTCTCGGCCGTGCTGTTCCTGACGGTGATGGGCGCGACCTTCCTCGCCGAGCGGGGCGGACAGCTCTCGGTCAACGGCGTCATCCCCGAGCCGCTGTCGGGCCCCGACCACGCGCCGCGCGTGCTCGACAACTACCGGCTCTGGGCGGCCATCGCCATCCTGCTGGTCGCCATCGCCTACGGCCCGCCGCTGTGGAGCATGGTCAAGGACGGCCTGCTCGCGCCGGGCAGCCCGCCGATTCCGGTCTGAAACGATGGCCGACGACGACGAGGACGGCGGAATCGACCGTCGCAGACTCGTCCGGTGGCTCATCGTCCTGGGTATCGGGCTCCCCATCCTCGTCGAGGGGATCACCTTCCTGGGGCTGATGAGCCACTCCGTGAGCGACGGCGGAGCGGCCACGGCCACGCCGACGCCGGCACCGGGGGTCGGCGTCGGCGACGACCTGCTGGCCGACACCGCCGTGACCGAGCACGTCGACTCGGCGCGGGTCGTCGTCCGCGACGACGGCTGGGAGTTCGTCCTGACCGTCACCGTCGAGAACACGGGCGACAGCCCCTACGAACTCCGGCTGGAACGCGCGACGAGCGGCGAGGGAACGACTCTCGACAGTGCCGCGACCACCGGCCGGATCGCGCCCGGCGCGACCGGCAACGTCACTGCCGCCTGGACGTTCCCGGCGAGCGAGCGTCCCGAGACGGTCACCGTGACCGTCGTCCGGGACGGCGACGAGCACACCGAGACGGTCCAGCTTGCGCCCGTGAGCGTCGAGATGGGCTGATCCGCCGGGCGCCTTCCGGTGGACACGGCAGGACGCCCGTCGATCCTGCCCGGGGCCGGCGAGACGGGTGGAATGGGGTCCCTTTTGTGTCCCTGGTCCCGAGATCGACGGAGAGGCAGATGGCCTACCACCTCCGCGATCACACGGCCGACGTGGCAGTCGAGGCGACGGGTGTGACTCTCGGTGAGACGTTCGCGGCCGTCGCCGACGGGATGGCCGCCGCGATGTGTGACGACGTTCCGGGGGCGGGCGATCGGTTCGAGGTGCGCGTGGCCGCCGAGAGCCGCGAGGCGCTCCTCTTTGACTACCTGGACGAACTGATCTACCGCCGGGACGTGGACGCCGTGCTGCCGGTGGACAACGAGGCCGTCGTCGAGACTGTCGACGGCGAGTGGCGCGTCGCCGCCTCCGCCAGGGGCGTCCCGCTCGAGCGGGTGTCCGCGCGCGAGATCAAGGCCGTCACCTACTCCGAGATGGACCTCTCGGAGACCGACGACGGCTGGCACGCCTACGTCGTCCTCGACGTGTAGCGCGCCGACGGTGGCGGGGGAATCGCCCGCAGTCGACGGCCACCATTTCGTTGCCCGACGACTCCCGACGCCCCCGCTACCGTTATTTTTGGGGTTTCAAGTACTTCGCCCGAACCCGTTCGTGGCCGTTCCTGCAGTGGAGGAACGCGGTTCACCCTTCATGCAGTCGAAGTGATTACAGACGACTGTAAGGTGCAACCCACAATGATACCAACGTCCCGCCGGGACCTGCTGAAGGTCCTCGGCATCGGCGGCACCGCGTCGCTCGCTGGCTGTGCGGCACAGGCGCCCGGCACGTCGACCGCGACGGGTACGCAGAACGACGCGACGGCGACCGACACCGCGACGGCGGCCCAGACCGACGTCGACAGGGTGGCCGCCGATCCCACGGACATCCCGGATCCCGTTGACTGGAACGAGCCCAGACACCACGACGTCACGCTCCAGGTCAAGGAAGTCACGGCCGAGATCGAGCCGGGGGTCACGTTCAACTTCATGACCTTCGAGGGGCAGGTCCCGGGGCCGATGATCCGCGTCCGGCAGGGCGACACGGTGTCGTTCACGCTGGAGAACCTCTCGAGCAACTCCGTCCCGCACAACGTGGACATGCACGCGATCTACGGGACCGGCGGCGGCAACGTCGCGACGACGGCCGCGCCCGGCGAGTCCAACGGCGAGCGGTTCACGGCCGAATACCCCGGCGCGTTCATCTATCACTGCGCGGTCCCGAACCTCGACATGCACATCTCGAGTGGCATGTTCGGGATGATCGTCGTCGAGCCACAGGACGGCCTGCCGGAGGTCGACCGGGAGTTCTACCTCGGCCAGCACGAGGTCTACACGGACAAGTCGGCCGGGACGCAGGGCCATCACAACTTCGACATGCAGTCGATGGCCGCCGAGAACCCCACGTACGTCCTCTTCAACGGGGAGAAGGCCCCGTTCACGCCAGACGTCTACGGGCCCATGCAGGCCAACCAGGACGAGACGGTGCGGGTGTTCATGGTCACCGGCGGCCCGAATCTGACCTCCAGTTTCCACCCGATCGGGAACGTCTGGACGAAGGCCTACCTCCAGGGCTCGCTCGCGTCCGACCCCATGGAGTACGTCCAGACGCAGTCGGTCCCGCCGGGAAGCACGTTCGTCGGCGAACTCGACCTGCCGGTCACCGAGCGGATCAAGCTGGTCGATCACGCACTCTCCCGGGTCGTCCGCAAGGGCCTGTTGGCCGAGATAGACGTGGCCGGCGAGGAGCGCAACGACATCTTCGATCCCGAGGTCGACGGGCCGGACGAGGGACCGATGTACGGGGACAACTGATCCGGGCAAACGGCCCGACATCCGCCGCCACGACGATCGTCACGTCTGCCAACGACCCTCGTCCGTCCCGCCCTGACCGGATCGGAACGCCCTACTGGATGTAGGAGGGCTCCTCCGAGTCGCAGTTGGATTCGTGCTGGCGGGCCTCGTCACGCGAGTCGAACATCAAGCCACAGCCCTCGCACTTGTACCAGGTCATCTCGTCGCGCTCGGTTTGGACGACCATATCGACTGTTCGGCGTGCCTCCGGTATATGTGTTACTCCGTGGCACGGCCGGCAGTCGGTAGGGCGGGTCCTCGCTACCGGTCCCTGGCTCCGATCGTATTCTACCGCTACCGCTCCTCGACTTCATCGAGGACCCGCCGGAGGGCCGCCGTCGCGGTTCGGTACCCCTCCGGCCCGCTGTACCCGTAGTCGCTGCCCGCGACGGCGAGGTGCGGTTCCAGCGACAGCGGCCCGTCGAACCCGCGGTCCCGCAGGGCCGACAGCGTCTCGACGAAGCGGCCGTCCCCCTCGCCCGCGGGTTCGATGGCCCCCCGCTCGCCGAGGCGGCCGTCCTTGACGTGGACCTGCTCGACGTACTCGATCACCTGCAGGAGCGCGTCGGGGTAGGGCTCGACCCCCACCTCGAGGTAGTTCGAGGGGTCGAACACGGCCCGGAGGTGTGGCGAATCGACCGCCGTCAGGATGTCCCGCACTCGGCCGGGCGTGTCGCCGTACAGGTCCTTCTCGTTCTCGAGGACGAGCGTCACGTCCGTCTCCTCGGCGCGGTCGACGATGGACCGGGTCCGCCGGAGCACCGCCGTGCGGTGGTCGGCCGGGTCGTCGCCGTCGGGCAGGTAGTACGAGAAGACCCGCACCCGGGGCGCATCGAACCGCTCGGCGAGATCCAGCGCGTGCTCGAATCGCTCGAAGTGTGGCTCGAACGGCTCCTCGATGCCGATCTTGCCGATGGGGGAGCCGATCGAGGTGACGGAGAGATCCCGTTCCTCGAGCGTGCGCTCCAGTTCGTCCAGGCGATCCTCGGGGAGGTCGAGCAGGTTCTCTCCCCACACGCCCCGCAGGTCAAGGTGGTTGATCCCCACCTCCTCGAGGACCGCCAGTTGCTCGTCGAGCGGATCGGCGATCTCGTCGGCGAACCCGCTGATCCGGAACGAATGTTCGGCCATGCCAGTCCAGAGCGGCCCCGGTCTGTTGGTAGTTTCGACGGCGCGGTGACAGGTCCTCGAACGTGGACGGACGACAGCCCACTCGACCGGGGCCAACGGATCACTCCACCGCGACCGGTTCACCGCGCTCGGCGGACGCGTAGACGGCCTCGACGACGGCGACGGCCTTGCGCGCCTCGCGGGCGTCGAGCATGAACGGTTCGTCGGCCGCCCGCGCCTCGAGGAACGCCGCGACGTTGCGCCGGTGGTTGGCGTAGTCGATGGACATGGGATCGGCGGCGCCGCCGCCCGTCTCGGTCTCGCCGAAGCGCTCGCGCACGTCGGCGTCGGCGGGTCGCTCCTCGCGGAACTGCCAGGTGACGAGTTCGTCCTCCTCGATCTCGGCGGTGCCGCCCCGCCCGGCCAGCTGGATGCGCTTGAGCGACCCGGGGTACATGGAGGTGGCCCCGAGCAGTTGCCCGAGCGTCCCGTCGCGGTATTTGAGGACGGCGACGGCGGTGTCCTCGACTTCCATCACGTCGCCGTGGGCGCGGCGGTCGGTGTAGGCAAACACCTCCGCGACGGGGTTCACATCGAGGTCGATGTCGGCGGCCGCGCCCGCGAGCCACTGGACGGCGTCGACGCCGTGGATGGACTGGTTCATCACCGCGCCGCCGCCGTCGAGATCCGCGGTCCCGTGCCACGATCCCTCGTAGTAGTCGTCGTCGCGCCACCACGGAACGTAGGCGTTACACGCCGCCAGGTCGCCGAGGCGCCCCTCGCTGGCGGCCTCGTGGACGGTCTGCACGACGGGGTTGTAGCGCTGATTGAACACCCCGCCCAGGCGCACCCCGGCCGCGTCGGCTGCCGCGATCAGTTCGTCGACGCGCTCGGTCGTGATCTCGATGGGCTTCTCACAGAGGACGTCGACGCCGCGGTCGATCGCCGCGAGCGCCGGCTCGCGGTGGGCGCCGCTGGGCGTCGTCACGATCAGCACGTCCGGGGCCTCGGCGTCGAGCATCCGCGCCGTCTCGGCGTAGTACGAGCAGTCGAATTCGGCCGCGAACTCCCGGCCGCGTTCCCCGGTCCGGCAGGACCCTGCGACCAGTTCGGCCGCGTCGATGTCCCCGATTGACCGGGCGTGTAACTCCGCGACGGCGCCGATGCCGGCGATGGCGATGCGGTGTGTACTCACTGTAGGTGGCCCTGTCGCGCGGGCGGGCAAAAAGCTACGGCCCGCGGCAGCGAGAGCACGCCGTCACCGGCACTACACGTCGACCGCGAACGGCGCGTACGCCTCGGCCCGACCGACGAACCCCGCGAGCAGGTTCGGTATCGCGTCCAGGTCGTCGGGGTCGATCACCTCGACGGGCGTGTGCATGTAGCGGTTCGGCAGACCGAGGTTCACCGACGGAACGCCGCCGCGAGCGGTGTAGAAGGCGTCGGCGTCCGTCCCGGTCCGCAGGCCGGCCGCCTGCAGTTGCACGTCGAGCGCCTCGCGGTCGGCGGTGTCCCGGAGCGCCGCGACCAGCGCGGGGTGGTTCGCGCTCCCGCGGCCGATCACCGGCCCCCCACCGAGTTCGACGCCGGTGGACTTCGCGGGCGGCGTCTCGGGCGCGTCCGTCGCGTGGGTCACGTCGACGGCGACGGCAGCGTCCGGCGCGAGGTCGAACCCGACCATCTTCGCGCCCTGGAGGCCGACCTCCTCCTGGACGGTCGAGACGGCGTACACCGTCGCCTCCGGACCGCGCTCGGCGGCCCGGCGGAGCGCCTCCGCCGCCGCCCAGACGCCGACGCGGTTGTCCATCCCCCGGGCGCTGAGGCGGCCGCTCGCGAGTTCGCTGATCGACTGCTCGAAGGTGACCGAGTCGCCCCGGTCGACCATGGCAGCGAGTTCCTCGCGGCCGGTCGCGCCCACGTCGACGTACAGTTCCTCTACGTCCGCGACGGACTCGTCCTCGGGGTCCCGCAGGTGGATCGCGGTCTGGCCGATCACGCCCGACACCGGGCCGTCCTCGGCGTGGACGGTGACCTGCTGACCCCGCGAGACCGTCCGGTCGGCGCCGCCGATCCGGCCCAGGCGGAGGAACCCCTCCTCGGTGAGGTCCCGGACGATGAACCCGATCTCGTCGCCGTGGCCCGCCAGCGCCACCGAGGTGTCGCTTTCGCCCTCGAGGACGGCCACCGCGTTGCCGTAGTCGTCGACCCGCACCTCGTCGGCGTACTCCTCGACGTAGTCGATCCAGACGCGCTGGCCCGCCGTCTCGTAGCCCGACGGGGTCGCCTCCCCCAGCAGGTCCTCGAGGAACGCTCGTCGTCGCTCGTCCATGCGCCCCCTTCGGCGAGCGCGGGTTTCAATCCCCCGCTCGCGGCATTTCAGCGGTCCGGTGATCCCCGCTCGCGGCGATTCAGCGGTCCGGTGATCCGGGGCCAGTCCGTCTCACTGCAGGTTCCCGCCGCCGCTCACCCGGAGGATCGTCCCCACGACGTAGTCGGCGCGGTCGCTGGCGAGAAAGAGGACGGCGTCGGCGACGTCTTCCGGCTGGCCGAGCCGACCCGTCGGGCGCTCCGCGGCCCACGCCGCGAGCACGTCCTCGACGCTCCGGTCGGTCTCGGCGGCGGCCTGACGGGCCTCGTAGCGGACCTGCGAGGACTCCGTGAGGTCCGTCGAGACGGCGTTCATCCGGATTCCCTCCGTGGCGAGTTCGTGGGCCATCCGCCAGGTCAGTCCGTTGACCGACGTGTTCGAGACGCCGTACAGCCCGCGCGCGCCCGTCCGCCGATCGCCGGTCTGGCTGGTCACGTTGACGATGGCCCCCTGCACGTCCTCCTCGATCATGTGGGCGGCCACGAGCTTCGAGGCGTGGAACTGCGCTCGCACGTTGACGGCCATCGTGTGGTCCCAGTCGGCCAGCGACGCCTCGACCATCGACTCCTCCTCGGGCCAGACGGCGGCGTTGTTCACGAGCACCTCGACCGTGCCGAAGGCGTCGATGGCCGTCTCGACCACCGCGGCGAGTTCCGCCGGTTCGCTCACGTCGGCGGGGGCGCCCACGACCCGGCCGCCGCCGTCGCGCTCGCGCAGGTCCGCTACCGTCGCCTCGACGTCGTCCTCGCTGCGGGCGTTGATCAGCACGTCCGCCCCGGCGCCGTGCAGGCGCTCGGCGATGCCGCGACCGATGCCCTTCGTCGAACCCGTGACGATGGCCGACGCGTCCTCGAAGTCGAAGGTTGCCGTTCCGACCATGCATGACAGAGCGCCGGCACCGGGAAAAGCGTTGGCCGGCGTGTCGACTTGCCCGTGCCGTGCTGCCCGGGATCCGAGCAGTCACACGCCGTGGAGTTCCTCGAAACTCCGGTGTGCGAGGAAGGCGGCGTCCCGCGCCGAGAGGAAGTCACACTCCTCGACCCACCCCAGACAGTCGCCGTAGTCGGCCCAGTCGTCCATCCAGGGGTAGTCAGAGCCAAGCAGTAGCCGCTCGGGGCCGAACCACTCCAGCAGGCGCCGGACGTACTCGTGCAGGTCGGTGTAGGGGTGGCCCGTTTCCGAGGACCGGGGGAGCGAACTCACCTTGACGCGTGCGTTGTCGTGCTCGGCCAGCGCCGCGAAGTCCGTCCAGGGCGTGGCGTCGGGGCTGGTCTCCTCGTCGGGCCAGGCCATGTGATCGATCACGATCGGGAGGTCCGGGTACTCGGCGGCGAGAGTCGCCACCTGGGAGAGCTGGTCGGACTTCGGGAGCAGATAGAGGCAGGCGTCCAGCGCGACAAGTTCCTCGAGTGCGGGCGCGAGCGCGTCGTCCAGCAGCCAGTCGGCGTCGCGGTTCACCGTCGTCGGGATGGCCTCGTAGTCGAAGCCGGCGTACATGCGGACGCCCAGCATCCGCTCGTGGCCGACGACCCGGCGGATCCGCTCACGGACCGCCGCGGCGTCCCCGAAGTAGTCCGCGTGGCCGACGCCGTAGAGTCGGTCGGGGTGGGCCTCGATGGAGCGCATCGTGTACTCGTTGCCCCGCGGTCCCCGCCCGTAGATGGGGGAGGTGACGATCACGGCCCTGTCGACCCCGGCGGCGTCCATGTCCGCCACGAGGTCGGCGTGGGTGTAGGGGCCGCTCCACCCCGGCGGCAGCACCTCGGCCTGCCAGGGGAGTTCGTCGGTGTCGGCGCCCCACGTGTGGGTGTGCGTGTCGACGAGCATGCTACCAGGAGGTGATCTCCACGCCTTTCAGCGGGTCGGCCAGCGGCACCGAGACGCGCCCGCCGGTGTAGTGAGAGACGTAAAAGCCCACGATGATCTCGAGCGAGCGGGCGGCCTCGCGGCCCGTCGAGCGGTTCTCGGCCTCGCCGTCGAGCAGTTCCACGACGTGGCGAGCGGCGTTCGGGAACGCCTGCTCGTAGTCGTCCTCCCAGGTCCAGGCACCCTCGATGCCCGGCAGCGGTTCCTCGACGTGATCGCCGTCCTCGAGGTCCCAGTAGCGCCACTCGCCGTCGTCGTTGTTCAGGTAGAGTTTGCCCGCCGTGCCGACGAACTGCAGGGTCATCGAGGAGTCGGCCCGCGGGACGGTGCAGTCGACGGTGACGAACGCGCCGTCGTCGAGGACGACGAACCCGCCGCCGCCGGCGTCGTCGACGGTCCTGCCCGCGTCCAGCGAGTCGACGGCCTCGTTCTCGCCGGTCACGTACCCCGAGACGGTGTCGGCCCGGGCGTCCAGGAGATAGACGAGCGTGTCCAGCAGGTGCGTGGAGTTGCGCAGCAGTTCCATCCGGAACTGGGTACTGACGGCGTGGACGTCCCCGAGAAGCCCCTCCTCGCGGACCAGTTCGGCGAGTCGCTGGAGTTTCTCGGTGAACCGGAACGAGTGGTTGACGAGCAGTTCGGCGCCCGTCCGGTCGCAGGCCTCGATCATCCGCTCTGCGCCCGCCACCGACGACGCGACGGGCTTCTCACACCAGATGACCTCGGGATCGGCGGCCGACTCGGCGGCGTCGACGACGTGGTCCTCGTGGAGATAGGAGGGCGTACACACCGACACCACGTCCAGGTCCTCGGAGTCGAGCATCGCCTCGTGGCCGACGTAGCGCCGCTCCGGCGGGAGGTCCCAGGCCTCCCCGAACGTCGCCAGACGGTCCTCGTCGACGTCGGCCACCGCGACCAGTTCGATATTCTCCGTGGCCGCGTACCCGCCGGCGTGACTCGCCCGGACCTTCTCCGTGCCGATGACCTCCTCGTCGTGCAGTCCGAGGATCCCCAGGCCGGCGATGCCGCCGGCCCCGATGATCCCGGCTCGATACGGTGCCATGGCACACACTTCGTGGGTGGGTGCCTTTGCAGTTGTGTGGGCGAAGTGACGGCTCCGGGCGCGCGGACCGCGCGTGGGTCGACCCCCCTGTCGTGTCGGCAACGCGCCGCTCACTCGGCTCGCGGGTTGGCGACGCCGGAGAGACGGACGGCGTAGGCGTGTTCGTGGGCTGGTTCGCCCGGCAGCGAGACGCGCAGTTCCTCGCTCCCGACGGCCATCTCGCAGTCCACCGTGCCCTCGCCGGTCAGCAGGGCCGCCCCCGCGTTCCGCGCGTCGGCGTGACGGGGCACCGACAGCGTCAGGCGGTCGCCGGGCCACTCCAGCGCGACGGCGTACAGGTCCCCGTCGCGCCAGGTGTACCGGACCGGCACCGCGCTCGCCTCGTCCTCGGCGACGGCCCAGGGGCGAGTCCCGAAGATGGCCGGGCCGTTGACGTCCAGCCACTCGCCCAGCGCCGCGAGGCGGGTACGCTGACGCTCGGGGATGGTGCCGTCGGCCTTCGGCCCGACGTTGAGCAGGAGATTGCCGTTCTTGGAGACGATGTCGACGAACGACCGCACGAGGTCGGCGGGCGCGATGTGGTCGGCGTCGTCCTCGGCGCGGTTGTAGCCAAAGGATCGACCGATCCCTCGGCAGACCTCCCACTTGTGGTCCCGGATCCCCTCGAAGGCGTCGTACTCGGGAGTCACGAAGTCGCCGTGGAAGGTCAGGTCGGCGTCGTCGTCGACGTCGATGGTCGGGCCGACGGCTTCCGTCGCCGCGCGGTCGTTGACGACGACCTGCTCGCCGCGAACGGCGGCGCGGTCGTAGTAGTCCGCGATCAGTTCCTTCGCTCGCAGGTGGTCGCCGTCGGCCATCGGCACGTCGAACCACAGCAGGTCCGGGTCGACGTGACGGATCAGTTCGCGGTGCTTGGCGTTCATGAAATCAACGTACTCCGGTCCGGGGCCGGCGTCCGCGTCGCCGACGGGGCCGGGCGCGTAGTCCGGGTGGCCGAACCGCCCCTCGAACCCGGGCTGGTAGTAGTTGTAGTTGGCGTGGTAGGACGCGCCAAAGCGCAGGCCGCGGTCCCGGACGGCCGCCGCGAGGTCGGCCACGATATCCCGCTCCGGGCCCATTCGAGCGGCGCTGTACCGGGCGTAGTGGGTGTCCCACAGCGGGAACCCGTCGTGGTGTTCGCCGGTCAGGACGACGTAGCGCGCGCCCACGTCTGCGAACAGGTCGGCCCAGGCGTCGGGGTCCCACGCCGCCGCGTCCCACTCCTCGACGAAGTCGACGTACTCCACGTCGGCGCCGTACTGCTCGCGGTGGTACTCGCGGGTGGGCGACCCCTCCTCGTACATGTAGTAGGGGTACCACTCCGCGTAAGGGGAGGCGTTCTCGCCGCCGATGTCCGCGTCGGTCGGCGCCCACGCCGGCACGGAGTACACCCCCCAGTGGACGAAGATACCGAGTTTGGCGTCGTGGTACCACGGCGGGACGGAGTGGGCGTCGAGCGACGCCCAGGTGGGTTCGTAGTCGGCCATCGGCGGGGTGGGGTGCCCGAAGCACAAAGCCGTTTCCCGATGTGTGGCCGGACTGACAACCCCGCGAGGAAGTATAATCGAGATGATAGCCCCAGGAACGCTTTTCCGACGCTCGCCGGAAGGTCGGGTATGACACCTGACACCGAGAGAGTGGTGTACGTACAGCATCTCGACCCCGACGAGATCGAGGCGTACGTCGAGGCCCACGAGACGGTCCCCGAGGGCGTCCGCGACGCGATGGACCGCGGCGGAGTCGTCGACTTCGAGGTGTACGTGCGCGACACCGTGGCCGTCTGCATCATGGCGGTCGAGGACCTCGACGCCTACCTCGAGACGGTGGCCGACGACCCCGACGTGGAGGAGTGGGAGCGCCACGTCGCGCAGTTCAAGCAGTCCGGCGTCGACGTGGACGCGCCGCCGGACGAGCAACTGCCGCTGATGGACCGGATCTGGTCGTTCTCGCCGGGTGAGGCGTAGCGGTACCGCGCGACGGGGGCCGGGTCACTCGTAGACGTGGACGCTCCCCGTGGCGTTGTCCTCGATGTAGTCCCAGTCGTACTCGACGCCCAGGCCCGGGCCGTCCGGGACTGGCACCGTTCCGTCGTCGTCGACGGTGTCGAGCATGTCCGAGTAGTCGCCCTCGTACACCGGGGGCTGGGTGTTCGGACAGTCCGGGTGGACCAGCGCGAGTTCGTAGTAGTTGGCGTTGCGCGTGGCGGCGATGCAGTGACGCTGCGCGGGCCCGGGGGCGTGAAACTCCACGTCGATGCCGAACCCCTCGGCGACGTGGGCGATCTTCATCGCGCCGGTGATGCCCGCGTCGTACTCGGGGTCGGCCCGCAGGAAGTCCGTGGCCTCCGCCGCGGCGAAGTCCGTGTGTGGCTCCAGCCCCCGGACGTGCTCGGTCTGCAGCAGCGGCGTGTCCAGTCGCTCCGCGAGGCGCCGGTGGCCGTGCTGTGAGATGCCGCCGTCGCGGTAGGGGTCCTCGTACCAGTAAAAGCCCTCCTCGTCGCAGGCCCGCCCCACCGTCAGCGCGTCGCCGAACGTCTCGTACTCGCAGGCGGGGTCGAGCATCAGGTCCATCTCGTCGCCGACCGCCTCGCCGACGGCGTGGACCGTCTCGACCTCGCGGTCCACGTCGCGCGAGTCGTCGCTGCCGCCCCAGCCGTGGATCTTGAAGCCGGGATACCCCATGTCCCGACACTCCTCGGCGAACGCGGCGAACGCTTCCGGCGAATCGAGGCCCCCGTTCTCGTCGCCGTGGTACGTGGAGGCGTAGGCGGGCAGGCGCGTCCGGTAGGTGCCCAGCAGTTCGTGGATCGGGGCGTCGTGGTACTTCCCGGCGAAGTCCCACAGCGCGATGTCGATCGGCCCCATCCCCATCCGATCGTACTTGCGGAGCGCGCGCTTGATCTCGCTCCAGTGGCGCTCGCGGGCGAGCGGGTTCTTCCCGACGAGGTAGTCAGCGAAGGTGTTGATCTGGGCGGCGCCAGGAGAGTTCCCGCCGACGTACTCGCCGGTGATCCCCTCGTCGGTGTGGATGCGGATGGCGAACAGTTTCCGCTCGGTCACCGAATCGGGCTCGTACACGAGGTTGAACCCCGCGCCGTCCAGGCCGACGTTCTCGATGTCGTAGGCGAACTCCACGCTCTCGACGCGCGTGATCTCGGGTGGCATGCTTCGGCCAATCGGCGCGAGGAAGATAAAGACGGGGGCGAGTCGTCACCCGCACTGTCAGTTTCGGCGACGCGCCGCCGACACGTCGGACGCGTCCCTGATCGAGGATGCCGGCCCTACTCGGCCAGCGCCGCCCCCGGCGCGTTGCGCTTGACGCTCTCGACGGCGTCGACGGCCTTGTTGCGCTCGGCGTAGCCCTCGCCGCCGTCGGCGATGACCTCGCCGTTGCGGTGGCGGAGCCGCCAGCGGTACTCGCCGGCCGCGTCCTCGTAGATCTCGAAGGCCGCGAGCCCGAGATCCAGCGTGTTCGCGTCCGGTGCGTACTCTCCCATTCGGTCGACGGCGTCCTCGGCGCCCCCCTCGTCGCCGTAGCCCTCACCGCTGTCGGCGATCACCTCGCCGTTGCCGGCGACGAGTCGCCAGCGGTGCTCGCCCGCGTCGTCCGCGTACACCTCGTAGTCGCCGTCGGCGGCCGCGTCCTGCACCGTCTCGACGGCCCGCCGGGCGTTGCGCCGGGAGGCGTAGCCCTCGCCGCTGTCGGCGAGGATCTGCCCGTTGCGGTGGAGCAGGCGCCAGCGCCACTCCTCGTCGGCGTCCTGGTACACCTCGAAGGCGGTGGGGTCGATGCGGAGGTAGTCGGCCGGACCGGCGTAGGTCTTGACGCCCGCGACCGCGCGTTCGACGTTGTACTTCGAGGCGTAGCCCTCGCCGCCGTCGGCGAGGATCTCGCCGTTGTCGTGGACCAGGCGCCAGCGGTGCTCGCCGGCCGAGTCCTCGTAGGTCTCGAAGGTCGCCTGGCTCTCCTCGGGGATCGGGTCCGGTTCGGCCTCCGCCGCGGCGGGTATCTCGAGCAGGCCGGCCCCGAGGGCGTTCCGGCGGACGCTCTCGATGCCGTTCTGGGCGTTGTGCCGGGCCGTGTACCCCTCGCCGCTGTCGGCGACGACGTTGCCGTTGCGGTGACGGAGCCGCCAGCGGTACTCGCCGGCCGCGTCCTCGTACAGCTCGAAGGTGGCCTGGCTCTGCCGGAGCGCCGCGAGGTCGCTCTCGAGTTCCGTCCGCTCGTCGGCCAGCGCGTCGACCTGTTCGCTCATGGAGTCCAGTTCGGCCGCCGTCTCGTCGCGCTCGCGCTCGGCCGCCGCCCGGGCCTCGCGGGCGGCCTCCGTCTCGGCCATCAGTTCGTCGGCGTCGACCCGGCCGGCGATCAGCGGGACGAGCAGCCCCGCGGCGGCCACGAGCGCCACGCCGAGCGTGTACAGGCCGATGATCGAGACGTTCCCGGAGGCCTGCGAGTCCCACCCGGCGGGGAACACGAGCATGAACCAGATGATGGCGACGACGGCGACGACGACGCCGGCGTAGCTCAGGTACGTCGCCGCCGGCCGCAACGGGAGCCGTATCACCGGCCCGGCGAGCAGGAAGAGCAGGCCCGCCGCGGCCAGGACGATGCTCGCCTCGCGGAGACTGAACGACGTCCGTGCCGGGGACGTGACCAAGAACAGCGCGATGCCGAGCACGCCCGCCAGCGCGCCGATGAAGAAGATCCAGTAGCCGACGGCCTCGTCGACCGTCTCCGGTTCTCCGATTCGCTCCCGGTACAGCCGTGTGAGCCGACCCTCGTCGATGGTTCTACTTGACATGTCTGTCCCTCGGAAACAATGACTGCTCGAACAGTAATAAATATATGCCCCGTTACCAGTTCGCAACCACGTTCTGGATCACCCGACCGTCCAACAGCCGTTTGTCACAATCCATAAGTGTCGGTTGTCCGAACTGCCGACATGGCGAAGTTCACACTGCTCGAAGTTCACTTCGAAGGCTCGGAGTTCACGGCGAACGCCCCGTTCAGCGAGAGCGGCGAGGAGGACACGCCCACGGAGCCGGGATCGGGCGGACTCCCGGTCGCGCCACTCGCCGTTCTCGCGGTGCTCGCGGCCCTCGCACTCGTTCTCAGGAAGGTGCTCGGGAGCGACGACGAGACGCTCGCGGACGTGACCGACACGGCGGCCGAGTGAGACAGCCCCGGAATCGCCCTCGAAGAAGACGATCGACGGCCCGCGCGCCCGTCGCCCGAGGGGAGAAGGGCTTTGCCCCTCCGGGTGCTTGCGACGGTATGGGACTGTATCGGAGTGTGCGAGCCGTCGCGGGGGCGTCGGGGGCCGGTCCCGTCGACTGGGATGCCGTCGCCGACGCCGCCAAGAGTTCGACCAGGCCGGGTTCGATCGACCTCTCGCCCGCCGAGCGCCGGGCCTACGCCGACGACGTGGGCGACGCGAGAGACCGGGTCCGCGATTCCGCCGCCGTCGACTTCGACCTCCCCGACACCGTCGAGATACAGCACCGCCACCACTGGATCGACGCCAACGTCGTCACCTTCCAGCGCGTGATGGCGCCAATCGGCCGCCAGGTCGACGTGATTCCCGGTGTCGCGCGCGTCGCCAACACGGGATCGATGGCGTTCGCCCTCTCCTTTCTCGCGCGCAACGTCCTCGGCCAGTACGACCCCCTGCTGCTGGCCGATGGCGAGGACCACGCGCTGTACTTCGTCCATCCGAACATCGTCCGCGCAGCGGAGTCACTCGACGTGGACGGGGACCGCTTCCGCCGGTGGATCGCCTTCCACGAGGTCGCCCACGCGGCGGAGTTCGGCGCGGCGCCATGGCTGCCCGACCACCTCGAGGCGATGCTCGAGGAGGCCGTCGACTCGCTCTCTGACGGCCGGATCGACCGGTCGAGCCTGGGCGGTCTCGACACCACGATGACCGCCGTCGAGGGGTACGCGGAACTCGTGATGGACCGGGCGTTCGACGACGACTACGACGACCTCCGGGCGAAACTCGACGCGCGACGGAGCGGACGCGGTCCGGTCGCCCGTCTCGTCCGGCGCGTCCTCGGCCTGGGGATGAAGCGCCGCCAGTACGAGCGCGGGAAGGCCTTCTTCGAGCACGTCGCCGACGCCCGCGGCGTCGACGGCGCGAGCGCGGTATGGGCGTCGCCCGACCATCTCCCGACCGACGCGGAACTCGACGACCCCGGTCGGTGGCTCCGCCGGATCGACCC
>JBDGUH010000076.1:0-30542 GCA_042216055.1 Haloarculaceae archaeon | reverse complement strand
CGGCAAGCTCCGGACGGGCTTTCTGGGCACCCGGCCGCTGATCCACACGCTCGCCGACCACGGGTACGACGAACTGGCCTACGAGGTGGTCAGCCAGCCCGAACAGCCCGGCTGGGTGTACATGGCGCGCAACGGCGCGACGACGATGTGGGAGCGCTGGAACTCCGACGAGAGCGTCGGGTCCGGCATGAACTCGCTGAACCACTCGCCGTTCACGCACGTCTCCGAGTACTTCTACGAGGAACTCGCCGGGATCAAACTCGGCGACGAACCGGTGACCGAGCACGTGACGATCGACCCGTCGATCGTCGAGGACCTCGAGTGGGTGTCGGCCAGCGTCGACACGCCGGCCGGCGAGGTGGCGGTCGACTGGGAGGCCGACGGCGAGGCCTACGACCTCGCGGTGACGGTCCCCTGGAACGACCGGGCGACGGTCCGCCTGCCCGGAGCGGCCGGTGCCGGCGTCACCGAGTCCGGCGTCCCGCTGACCGAGCGTGCGCCCGAGGGCGTCCGCTCGGCGGCGGCCGACGGCGAGGACTTCCTCGTCGAGATCGGCGCCGGGGAGTACGAGTTCTCGGTGGCGTAGGACGGCCGCTGGAGGACGGCGATCCCCCGCCTGCTGGCTGCCGGAGGACGGCAATTCCCACCCGCCGGCCGCCGGCTCACGCCCCCGAATATTGACAGTATAGTTACCAAATCTATAAATGTGGGTGTCTGCAAACGCTTACTGTTCAGCGTTCGCCTGGGAGTCTATCAGTCATGAAGGCACTCGTCCAGACAGGGCCCGAAGAGGTCGAAGTACAGGAGCGGGAGAAGCCGTCACCGAGTGAGGGAGAGGTACTCGTGGAGGTACACTCGGCCGGGCTCTGTGGCAGCGACGCGCACGCGTTTCTGTACGACGGGGGCTACGAGTGGATCCCCATTCCCCGCGTCATGGGCCACGAGTACTCCGGGCGCGTCGCGGCGGTCGGCGAGAACGTCGAGGCGTTCGAGGTCGGACAGAAGGTCATCGAGGAGCCGATCCATCACTGCGGCCAGTGTTTCCAGTGCAAGAACGGCGAGGAGAACGTCTGCCAGAACTTCCACATCACCGGGATGCACAGCGACGGCGCCTACACGGACTACACGCTCGTCGAGCCACAGCACCTCCACGCGGTCCCGGAGGGCGTCCCCCTGGAGGAGGCGGCGCTCACCGAACCGACGAGCATCGCGTCGCGGGCCGTCCTCGACCGATCGGACCTCACGCCCGGCGACAACGTCCTCGTCGAGGGGCCCGGCCCGATCGGGGCGCTGACGGCGCTCATCGCCGATTCGATGGGGGCAAACGTCGTCGTCTCCGGACTGGAGAAGGACGCGGCGTATCGACTACCGCTCCTCGAGCAACAGGGGATCGACACGGTCAACGTCCAGGCCGAGGCGATGGACGCCGTCACCGAGGACGTGACCGACGGCATCGGTTTCGACATCGTCTTCGACGCGACCGGCCACGCCTCCGGTGTCGAGGAGGGACTCGAACACGTCCGGAAGGGCGGTCAGATCGTCATGGTCGGCATTCCCAACGAGGACAGCGATCTCTTTCTCGCGCCGGCCGTCCGGGGCGAGATCGACATCGACACCTCCTACGGGTCGAAGTGGCGGAACTTCGAGCAGGCGCTTCGCCTGATGGAAGGCGGTGCGATCGACGTCACCGCGATCATGGACACCTCCTACGACACCGAGGACCCCGAGGCGGCCTTCTACGCGTTCCTCAATTCCGAGACGTGCAAGCCCGTCTTCTCGTTCGCCGAGGACTGATACGGATGATTGCGAGTCAGCATCGTCTCGACCGCACGAGTTGTGCGGTCGGACCGTTACACAGTCCCAAGAATCCGTATGACGCCGTCAGGGCAGAAGCCTGATCGATGGAGCACACCGAAGCCTGATCGATGGTATTCGACACACACACCCACGCGTGGGGCGCCCCGACGCCGGAGCACCCGTGGACGAACGGTCCCCTGATCGAGGACTTCGCGAGTCAGTTCTCGACGGACATCGTGTATACGGCCGAGCGGCTACTGGCCGACATGGACGCGGCGGGCGTCGACGAGTCGATCGTCGTCGGCTACCCGATCTACGACTGGACGGACAACGACTACACGGTGAGCGCGGCCGAAGCGAACGACCGGCTCTACGGCGTCGCGATGATCGACCAGTTCGCCGAGGACGCCGACGAGACGCTCCGTTCGGTCATGTCCCACGACGGCATGCTCGGCTTCCGTCTCGGCGCCGTGTGCCCGTACGACGAGATGTGGGAGCGGTTCGACTACGACCAGACCTGGCTCCGGGAGGCCATCGCGGAGGCGGAGTTCTGGGAGGCGGCCGTCGAGACGGACGCGGTCGTCCAGATCATGGCCCACACGAGTCAGCTCGATCAGGCGCTCGAACTCGTCGAGGCCTACCCCGAACTGCGCTACACGTTCGACCACTTCGCGCACGCCGACGCCGAGGACGATCCCGCGACGAGCTTTGCCGGCTTCGAGCCGCTCTCCGAGTACGACAACGTGACTGTGAAGCTCTCCGAGATCGCACACACCTCCAACGAGGCCTACCCCTACGAGGACGCGTTCGATCACGTGCGGTGGTTGCTCGACGCGTTCGGGCGCGAGCGCGTGCTGTGGGGATCGGACTTCCCGAACGTCAGTCATCCGGAGTTCGGTGGCATGACCTACGGCGAAACGCGCTCGTGGCTCGATCACGTGCCTTTCCTCTCGGACGCCGACCGGCGGTGGCTCACCGACGCGGCCGCTCGATCCTTCCTCGGCGTGTGACTGTGACCGGTGGTTCGACGGGTGACTGTGACCGGTGGTTCGACGGGTGACTGTGACCGGTGGTTCGACGGGTGACTGTGGCCGTCGCGTCGTCGGGTTCGGTCGATCGAGTGAACGGTACGTTTATGCGCTCTCCGTGTGGGTCGGCACCATGGAAATCAGTGACGTGCGCCTGTACCTCCAGGACTCCGAGGAGGGGCAGGTCGAGTCGGAGAACTACACTCGCTCGTCGTCGGACTACCCGCCACAGCGGGATCAGATGTCGATGTTCCCCGAGTACCGGGACGGCGACTGGATCAGCGGGAGCGGCGGCTACGAGCGGTTCGTCGTCGAGCTGGAGACGGACACCGGCGCGACCGGCTTCGCGGTCAACGAGAGCGGCGGTGAACACGCCGCCGCCATCGTCGACCGCCACTACCGGCGCTTCGTCGAGGGTGCGGACCCGTACGAGATCAACCGGGTGTGGGAACAGATGTACCGCGCACAGCTCCCGACCGGACAGGGCTTTCTCACGCACAACGCGATGGCCGGGGTGGAACTGGCGATGTGGGACCTCCTCGGGAAGCTCGCGGGACAGCCGGTGTACAACCTCCTCGGCGGGAGGGTCACCGACGAGATTCCCTGTTACGTGACCTGCTACCCCGAGGTGATGGAGAGCTTCGCCGACGAGGGGTTCTTCGGCGTGAAACTGCCGGTCCATCACGGGCCGGGAGACGGGCGCGCCGGGCTCGACGCCGTCGAGGCGATGGTCGAGGACGCCCGGTCGGCGTTCGGCGCGAAGACGGAGGTCATGATCGAGGGGTACATGGCGTGGGATCGGGAGTTCACCGTGCGCGCGGCGGACCGGCTGCAGGCCTACGACGTCAAGTGGATCGAGGACCCGCTGCCGCCCGGACACGCCGCCGAACGGTACCGTGACGTCCGGCGGGCGATCAAACCGATCCAGCTGGCGGTCGGGAACCTCGAGTGGGGACACCAGGCCTTCCACGACCTCATCGAGAACGAGGGCTGTGACATCGTCCAGCCCGACGTCTCCTGGACCGGCGGCCTCGTCGAGGCGCGCCGGATCGCGGCGATGGCAAAGCCCAACGGGCTCCCGGTCGTGCCCCACTACACGACGCCGTACACCTGTCACTTCGTCGCCTCCTGTGCTGAAGCGCCCTACGGCGAGTACATGGGCGGATTCCACACGGGCGTCGAGCCCAACGTCCCCGTGATCGACGGTGAACCGCTCCCCGAGAACGGCGTCATCGAACTCGGTGACGAACCCGGCTTCGGCGTCGAACTCGACCGCGACCAGATCGTCCCGCTGTCGGCGTGATCGGTCGACGCCGGCTGTCGACGGAAACACACATTTATGCGAATTGCCCCTCTCCCGTGAGACAATGGAACTCTCGTCACTCGAACGCCCGTTCATCTGTACGAGCCTCGCCGAGACGACCGTCGAGGAGACGATCTGCACGCTCAAGCGGGCCGAGAACGCCGGCGCCCGGGCCTTCGAGGTGCACCTCCCGCTGCTGGGGTTCCCCGGGGAGGCGGGGCTCTCGCGGATCGCGTCGGCCACGCGGTGTCCCGTCTACGCGACCTGCCGGCGCGGGACGTTCTACGAACTGCTCGGGCGGGACGCGATCACGGAGCGAGACGAGACAGGCCGGGTCGCGGAACTGATCGCCGCCGTCGATGCCGGACTGGACGGGGTCGACCTCGAACTCGACACGTTCGCACCGACGGGCGGCCCGGACGAGTTCTCGCGGGCGGCGATCCGGGAGTACGCAGACGACGAGTCGACCGACGTGGCCGAAGTGACCGACGACGAGGACGCCGTCGCGAGACAGCGAGCGGCCGTCGAACGCGTCCACGACCGGGGCGGTGACGTCGTCCTCTCGGCCCACACGTACACGCACCTCGAGGGCGAGGACTGCGTCGCGATCGCCGAGCGGATGACCGACCGCGGCGCCGACCTCGGGAAGATCGTCGGCCTCGACCGGACCATGGACGAGGCCCTGGAGACGCTCGAGGCACACCTGCGGTTGAACGAGGCCGACGTCCTGCCGTACGCGCTGATGGCGATCGGCACTACCTCGCGGGTCACGCGCCCGCTCTCGCCGATGTTCGGCTCGGCGTGGGTGTTCGCACAGGTGGAACTGACGCCCGGCGGCTTTCACTCCTGGCCGCGCGTCGAGGACGCCCGTGAGATTCTCCGGCGGGTGGACTGGCGGACGGCGTACGATCCACACCGCGAGTGATACGGATTGCTGTGACTGTGACCGTCTGCGCCTCGCCGGTCATGTCTGTCCCACGACAGTCCATTTTATGGGCGATCCCTGTGAGAGAGACCCATGGCGGAGACTAGCAACGCGTCCATCAGCTCGATGGTCAACTTCGAGGAGAAACCGAACAACGTCCCCGGGGATGAGGTCCGGTTTTCGTGGCACGTGGAGGGCCCTGGCGGGGACAGACAGACGGCCTATCGGATCGTCGTCGGCCGGGACCGCGCGGCAGTCGCGGCGGGGTCCGGTGACACCTGGGACACGGGCACCGTCTCGTCCGACCGGAACGTCGACGTCCCCTACGGGGGGGCGCCGCTGGCGTCTGACACCACGTACTACTGGCTCGTGCACGTCTGGGACGAGGACGGGACGCACCACGCGATGGAAGCGCCCGCCTCGTTCACGACGGCACTCAACGGCGAAGCGGACTGGACGGGGGAGTGGATCGGACACCAGCCCGGGCCGGGCGACTCGAGCGGGTACCGGAGTCAGTGGCGGGCGGCCGACGAGGACGCCATCGAGTGGGTCCAGATCGACCTCGGCGAGGAGCGATCGATCGAGGGGATCGACCTCCACCCCGCCGCGCCGTTTTCGGGATTGCGGACCCCCGACGGCTTCGTGGTCACGCCGCTGTACGCCGGCGGCGACCGCAACGGCTACCTCGAGACAGTCGAGAAGGTCGCCGGGTTCGGCTTCCCGGAGCGGTACCGCATCGCAGTCGCCGACGACCCGTCGTTCGAGTCGGCGCAGGTGGTGGTCGACCGGACCGGCGAGCAACAGCCCAATCCCGGGGGGGAGGCCCGCTCGTTCGACGTCGACGCGAGCGGGCGCTACGTCCGGATCACCGCTACCGCCTGTGACGAGTTCGATCCCGCTGTCGCCCCGCAACTGGATGTGCGGGAGTTCGGCGGGACGGCGAACGTCCAGCCGGATCGGATCCGGGAGGAGGCAACGCCCTGGCAGGTCTTCGCGCTGGGCGGCGTTCGGGTCTTCGAGGACGAACGCGACGTCGCGCGGGACCGGTCGGTCACGGCCAGTTCCAGCGTCGAGACGGCGACGTGGGGCCGGGAGCGCCTCGTCGACGGCGTGCCGGGCTCGGAACGGGCCTCGCAGTCGCCGCTCCTCCGGACGTCGTTCGACCTCTCGAAACCGGTCGCGGCCGCTCGCGTCCACGTCTCGACGCTCGGTTTCGGCGAACTCTACCTGAACGGCACGAAGGTCGGGGACGCCGAACTCGACCCCGGCTGGACCGCCTACGACGAGACCGTGCCGTACGCGACCCACGACGTGGGCGACCTGCTGGAACCGGGCCACAACGCGATCGGCGTCTGGCTCGGGCGCGGCTTCTTCGGCCGGAGCGAACTCAACTGGACGGGCTTTGGCTCGCCCCGGGCGCGGGTCCAGCTGCTCGTGGAGTACGAGGACGGGACGACCCGCCGGATCGACAGCGATTCGTCGTGGCGAGCGGTCGAGAGTCCGATCGGCCGAAACGACGTCTACGACGGCGAACGGTACGACGCGCGCGACGAGCGCCCCGGCTGGGCGACCGCCGACTACGACGACGGGGACTGGTCGTTCGCGTCGGTCCTCGACCATCCCGGCGGGACGCCCCGGCCGCGCCGCGTCCAGCCGGTCGAGGTGACCGAGACGTTCGCCCCGACCGACGTCAGGGAACACGGCGACGGCTACACGATCGAGTTCCCGCAGAACCTCACCGGCTGGCTGAAGATCGAGATCGACGACCCGCCCGCGGGGCGAGAGATCACGCTCCGACACGCCGAAGCGCTCGACGAGGACGGAGACCTGCTGACCGTCGACCTGCGGAGTGCGGACGCGACCGACAGCTACGTCACGAAGGGCGCGGACGCCGAAACCTACGCCCCCCGGTTCACCTACCACGGCTTCAAGTACGCCCACGTCAGCGGCTATCCCGGGGAGTTGTCCGCCGAGGACGTCGAAGCGCAGGTGGTCCACACGTCGATGGAGCGCGACGGGACCTTCGACTGTTCGAACGATGACCTCGCGGCGGTCCAGCACAGCGCCGAATGGAGCCTCCGCGGCAACGCCGTGGCGATCCCGACGGGGTGTGCACAGCGCGGTGAACGGACCGGCTGGACCGGCGACGCCCACCTCTCGGCACGGGCGTTGCTGTTCAACTTCGACGCCCCTCGATTCCACGAGAAGTGGCTGCGCGACCACGCGGACGACCAGTCACGCCACGGCTACCTCTCGGACACGATCCCGCACGCGACCGGCCGCCGGCCGGCCGACCCGGCCTGGGCCGTCACGCAGGTGTTCATCCCGTGGAACCTCTACCAGCACTACGGGGACCGGCACGTGCTCGAAGCCCACTACGACGGGATGCGGCGCTACGTCGAGTACTGGCGCTCCGTCGCCGACGAGGACGGTCTCATCACCGGGGAGTACGGCTACTACGGCGACTGGCTGGCCTTCGAGGAGCGGGCTGCCGAGGACGATCGCGTCGGCGAACCGCGCGAACTGTTCAACACGGCGTTTCACTATCGAACCGTCGACCGCCTCGCCACGATCGCTGGCGAACTGGGCAACGAGGCCGACGCGGACCGGTTCGGCGAGATGGCCGACGAGATCGCGGCCGGCTTCAACGACCGGTTCCTCGATCGGGAGACCGCGACGTACGAACCGGGCTCGCAGGCCGCACAGGCCGTCCCGCTCCACTTCGGACTCGTCCCGGACGGGCTCGAATCGCGAGTCGCGGCGACGCTGGCACGGACGGTCAGGGACGACGGGACCCGACTGATGACCGGGTTCCTCGGCACGCCGGCACTGATCCACTCGCTGGCCGACAACGGGTACGAGGAGCTGGCCTACGAGGTCGTCAGCCAGCCCGAACAGCCCGGCTGGGTGTACATGGTGAACAACGGGCCGGTGACGACGACGCTGTGGGAGCGGTGGGACTCGGACACGCAGATCGACTCCGGGATGAACTCGTTCAATCACCACCAGTTCGCCTACGTCTCCGAGTGGTTCTACGAGCGCCTCGCCGGCATCCGGATCGCGGACACCGGCCCCGGCGTCAGGCAGGTCGCGATCGAACCGATCGTCGTCGACGACCTGGACTGGGCCGAAGGGACGCTCGACACGCCGAACGGGACACTGGCCTCGCGGTGGGAGCGCGACGGCGACGCGTTCACGATGGACGTGACCGTCCCCTGGAACGCCACCGCCGCGATCCACGTGCCGGCCGAGGGCGACGCGACGGTGACGGTCGACGACACGACCGTCTGGGAGGACGGGCGGGCCCCAGCGGCGCTTCCCGATGGCGTGCCGGAGGTCGAACGGACCGACGACGCCGTCGTCGTTCACGTCGGCGCGGGAAGCGTCACCCTGCGACGAACCGAGCGCGACTAGCGACCCAGTCCGCGTTCGCGGTGAGCGGCGTTCGCACACCGTCGCCGGGGGGATCGTCACAAACGTTAAGTTGCCGTTCCCCGCTGGCTAACGTAGGCGGTCCGGGACGAGAGGCAACTATGGAAATCACCAACGTTTCAGCGACGAAGATCAGCAACGAGTCGTGGGGGGAGTTCATCGAGTTCCCCCTCGTCACGATCATGTCGAAGTACGACGAGTACCGCAACGTCGACGGCGAGAACCCGCAGGCCCGTCGAAAGTGGATGGGTCCGGTCGGCGACATCGTCGTGGAGGTCGAGACCGACGCCGGCATCACGGGCGTCGGCGTCGGGAACTGGGGGTCCGGTGCGATCGCCACCGTCGTCGAGGAGACGCTCTCGAAGCTCGTGCTCGGCGAGGACCCGATGGCGCGCGAGCGCCTCTGGGAGCAGATGTACCGCGCGACCCTGCCCTTCGGCCGGAAGGGCGTCGCCGTCATGGCGATCAGCGCCGTCGATCAGGCGCTGTGGGACATCGCCGGCAAGGCGGCCGACAAGCCGGTGTACGAACTGCTCGGCGGCCCCACCACCGACGAGATCCCCGCCTACGCGTCGAACCTCCACCCCGTCGACATGGAGAAACTCGAACGCGAGGCCATCGAGTACGCCGAGGCGGGCTTCGACGCGATGAAACTGCGCTTCCTGCACGGTCCCGAGGCCGGTCGCTCGGGCATGGAGAAAAACGAGGAGATCGTCGAGACGGTGCGGGACGCCGTCGGTCACGAGATCGAGATCGCGGGCGACGCCTACATGGGCTGGTCGGTGAAGTACGCCAAGCGGATGACCCAGCGCCTCGCGAAGTACGACATGGCGTGGGTCGAAGAGCCGGTCATCGCCGACGACATCGACGGCTACGCCGAGGTGCGGGAGGCCGCGCCGATGCCCATCTCCGGGGGCGAACACGAGTTCACCCGCTGGGGCCACGAGGAACTGCTCGAGCGCGAGGCCGTCGACATCCTCCAGCCCGACGTGGGCCGCGTCGGCGGGATCACGGAACTCCAGAAGGTCGCGGACATGGCCGAGGTTCACGACGTGCCCGTGATCCCCCACGCGGGGACGAACCCGACGCTGCACGTCATCGCGGGCCACACCAACATGCCGATGGCGGAGTACTTCCCGACCCCGACGTGGTTCGAGGAGCGTCAGGAAGAGCAGGACTCGACGTACGCCGACGCCATCTTCGAGAACCCGCCGAACGCCGAGGGTGGCACGATTCCGCTCCCGGAGGAACCGGGCCTCAGCACGCAGTTGAACCACGAGGCGCTCGAACACTTCGCCGTGGAGTGAACCATGACGGACGTTACCTTCGAGTACAACGTGCCGGTGTTTGCGGGCGCTCCAGACGACGGAGAGAGCGAGCCAGTCCACCGCGACACGCCCGAGTACGGGCAACTGGACTGGGAGACCACGAAGGAGGGCATCCTGCTGGCGGAGGAACTGGGCTTCGACGCCGCGTGGGCACCGGACCACCTCATGCTCGGTCGCGACCGCGCCGAGTACGAGTGCTGGACGCTTCTGTCGGCGATGGCGGGCATGACCGACGAGATGAACCTCGGCTCGCTCGTCCTCTGTAACGACTACCGCAACCCGGCGCTGGTGGCGAAGATGGCGGCGACGCTCGACGTCATCTCCGAGGGGCGGCTGGAACTCGGGCTGGGGGCCGGCTGGCACGAACCCGAGTACGACGCCTACGGCTGGGAGTACCGCGACGGGTTCGAGCGGCTGATGCGCCTCGACGAGGCGATCCGACTGATGAAGCGGATGTGGGACGCGGGCGGCGACGGCGCCAGTTTCGACGGCGACCACTATCAGATCGAGGACGCCCCCTGTGCCCCGACGCCGGTCCAGGAGCCCCACCCGGACATCCTCGTCGGCGGACAGGGAGAGGAGGTGACGCTGAAGCTCGTCGCCAAACACGCAGACGTCTGGAACACGGACGTGTTCAACGGCGACGTGGGCACGCTCGAACACAAGATCGGCGTCATCGAGGACCACTGTGAGACGGTCGGTCGCGATCCGGACGAGATCGAGTACTCCTGGGACGGCCACATCATCTGTACCCGCGATCGGGAGAAGTTCGCTCGGTTGCTGGACCTGATGACGCCGATCCAGTTCGAGGCGGAGTACCAGGACCAGGCGCCGATCGAGACGGAAGCGGACGCCCGCGAGTACTTCATCATGGGAACGCCCGAGGAGTGCGCCGAAGCGATCGAACGACGCATCGAGGTCGGGATCACCAAGTTCCAGGGGTGGTTCATCGACTTCCCGGACACGAGCGGGATGGAACTGTTCGCCGACGAGGTGATCCCACAGTTCGCCTGAGACGGCGTATCGCGGGGCGTTCTCGTCTCGACCGCACGAGGTCGTACGGTCGGACCGGGAAACAGTCCCAGTAATCCAAACGAGATCGGAGATGCGACCCGCGGTCTACTTCCGGATCGCCGCGACAGCGTCGCCCTCCCACGGTGGCTGGGCGACGGTCCCCTCGTCGAACGAGGTCGGAATCTGTCGACCGGTCGCCGGGTCGAACCGGCCCCGGTCGCATCGATCACATGACGACCGGGTTCCGTTGACTCGCCGCCCCGGATCCCACCGGCCCCGGTCGTCACACCAGCCGATACACCTCGTCCATCCACGGGTCGGCCTCGTCGACGAGGATCGGATCCATCACCTCGTCCCACGCGGCCTGGGCCCCGCTCTCGGCCATGACCTCCTTGATGGCTTCCGGGTCCTCGACGGCCATGAACCCGAACACGTGGCCGTCCTTCTCGAAGACGCTGTAGGCCTCGAGCCCCGCGTCCGCGTCCAGATACGCCGCTTCGAGCGCGTCCGAGACGTCTTCGTGTTCCCGCCGATACGCCGCGCGCTGCCCGTCTTCGATCTCAAGGTGGAACGCGATCCGGGCCATGACCCGGGATTCGCGCCTCGACAAGTTAGTCGTTCCCGTCACAGCCCCGTCAGAACCGGCCCACCCCGGGGCAACACATATCTGTCTCCAGTCCGATCGTCCGGCCATGACGGACGAGGCTCCGGTCGGGGCGGTCATCACCACCTTCGAGATCATCAACACTCTGCGCGAACTGGAGGGGGCCGGCGTCTCGGAGGTGGCCGAGCACCTGAACAAGCCGACGAGCACGATCCACGACCACCTCCGGACGCTCGAGCACGAGGAGTATCTCATCCGGAAAGAGGGGGAGTACTACCTCGGGACGCGGTTTCTGGGGATCGGCGAGCAGGCCCGGTCACGCCAGGACGTGTACACCGTCGCACAGGACGAGATCGACGACCTCGCCCAGGAGACCGGCGAGCACACGAACCTGATGATCGAGGAACACGGGCGCGGCGTCTTTCTCTACAAGTCCCGCGGCCCGGACGCGGTACAACTGGACACGCACGCCGGGATGCGCGTCCCGCTCCAGACGACGGCACTGGGGAAGTCGATCCTCGCGAACCGGCCCAGAGCGGAGGTGGAGGAGATCATCGACCGGCACGGACTCCCGCAGGTGACCGAGCACACGATCACCGACCGCGACGAACTGTTCGACGAACTCGAAACCGTCCGGGAGCGCGGCTACTCACAGGACGACGAGGAGCGGGTGAAAGGGATGCGGTGTGTCGCGACGCCGATCACCGACGAGAGGGGTCGGGCGATCGCGGCGATCAGCGTCTCCGGTCCGCGAAGCCGGATGCGCGGCGACCGTTTCCGCGAGGACTTACCCGACCTCATCAAACGGAGCGCGAACGTCATCGAGGTCAACCTCAACCACCTCTGATCGGCGGCGCCCACGGGGCCCGATTCGTCCGGTCCTGGGGGAGACGATACGCGAGCGACTCGGATGGGGGCGTCGGAGTGGGAGTCGGTGGCGTGGCAGTGCCGAGAACGCCCGGAAAGATCTTCGGCGGCCGTCCCGGACGCGTCTTCGGTGACCGCCGCGTGGTCCCGCGCTCGCCCGGTCGAGACGGACCCGTGGCAGTTCGATTCCGGCCCTGAACCCGTGGCGACGCCAAATTTAGGAGGGTGCGCTCCGAGGGCAGGGACATGGTGCTCGACCCACACACCCACGCGTGGGGACCGCCCAGCGAGACTCATCCGTGGGTGAACGGTCCGATCGTCGACACCGTCGACGGCTTCGACGTCCACACCGTCTACACGGCCGACCGCCTGCTGGCAGACATGGACAGGAACGGGGTGGACGAAGCGGTCGTCGTCGGCTATCCGATCTGTGACTGGACGGACAACTGGTACACCCTGACGGCCGCCGCCGAGTACGACCGCCTCCACGGGATCGTCATGCTCGATCCCTTCGCCGAGGACGCCGCCGACCGCCTCCGGGAGTGCATGGCGGTCGACGGAATCCTCGGGTTCCGACTGGGGGCGGCCTGCCCGTACGACCGAATGTGGGAGACGTTCGACCCCTCGGTGACGTGGCTCCGGGAGGCCGTCGCCGAGACGGAGTTCTGGGAGGCCGCCGTCGAGACCGACGCGGCGGTGCAGATCCTCTGTGACCACCGCCAGCTCGACCAGGCGCTCGAACTCGTCGGGGCCTATCCCGAGTTGACCTACCTCTTCGATCACTTCGCACACGCCGGCCCGGACACGCCGACGGACGGAACGTTCGCCCGCTTTGCCGACCTCGCGGCGTACGACACGGTCGCCGTGAAGTGCTCCGAGATCGCCCACATGTCCGAGGCGCCGTTCCCCTACGCGGACATGCACGACCACGTTCGATGGCTCCTGGACACGTTCGGCCGTGAACGCGTCGTCTGGGGCTCTGACTACCCGAACGTCAGCGACGTCGCGACCTACGGGGAGGCCCGACACTGGCTCGATCACGTCGAGGGACTCTCGGACCGTGACCACACGTGGCTCGCCGGCCGGGCGTTCCGCGAACACGTCGGCCTGGACTGACCGGCGCCGCTCGCGTCGAACCGCCCACGATACCGTCCCGTCCGTTCGACGGGAGACTCGCTGATGCGGGTCTGACAGCCGCAAGTTACATACTCGAAGCAACGGTATGACTGCCCATGTCTGCAGCGCCGGTCGAGTCCCTGGTGTCGTCGCTCGGAACGCTCGACGTGCCGTGTGACCGTATCACCCCGGACGAGTTCGAGGCGGTCCTGGGCGCACACGTCACGGCCCCCGCTGTCGGAGTGTCACTCGACGGGCTCGGCGTCTCGCTCGAGGGGACGCCCGTCGAGCGCGACCCGACGGCGGCGACGCTCAAGGCCGCGACGACCGGCGTGACGCCGGCCGCGTTCGCGATCGCCGACTACGGGTCGGTCGTCGTCCCCACGACGCCGGACGGCTGTGAACTGGTCAGCCTCTTCGTCGACCGGCACGTCGCGGTCGTCGACGCGGCGGACGTCCTCCCGGACATGGCGGCGGCCTTCGAGCGGTTCGGGACGCAGTTCCGGGAGACCCGCGGGAGCGGGATCATCGCGACGGGGCCGAGTGCGACCGCCGACATGGGGTCGCTCGTGCGCGGCGCACACGGGCCGAGCGACGTCCACGTCCTGATTCTGGAGGGCGACGATGACTAAGGCGGACGACCTGCGGGCGGTGATGGAACGCGAGGGTGCGGCGGTAGGCGAGAACACGCGCGGGTTCAATCGCGGCCGGTACGAGTCGGTCTCGCGGCTCGAGGACTACGAGTCCCTGAAGACCGACGCGCGGGCGATCAAGGAGGACGCGATCGAGCGCCTCCCGGAACTGGTCGAGCGACTCCGGGAGACGGTCGAGGACAACGGCGGGACGGTGTACGTCGCCGACGACGCGGCCGACGCGAACGACTACATCCGGTCGGTCGTCGACGAGCGCGACGCTGACCGCGTCGCGAAGAGCAAGTCGATGACCTCCGAGGAGATCGAGATCAACGACGCGCTGGAGCGAGATGGAATCGAGGTCGTCGAGACGGACCTCGGCGAGTGGGTCCTGCAGGTGGCCGACGAGAGCCCCTCACACATCGTCGCTCCGGCCATCCACAAGTCCAGAGAGGCCATCGCCGAACTGTTCAACGAACGGTTCGATCCCGACGAGCCCCTGGAGACCGCCGAGGACCTCACCGTCTTCGCCCGCGATCGCCTGGGCGACCTGATCGAGGGCGCGGACGTCGGGATGACCGGCGCGAACTTCATCACCGCGGACACGGGGACGCTGGCGCTGGTGACCAGCGAGGGGAACGCCCGAAAGACCGTCGCGTCGACGGACACGCAGATCACGGTGGCCGGCGTCGAGAAGATCGTGCCCTCGATCGAGGACCTCCAGCCGTTCGTCGAACTCATCGGCCGCTCGGGCACCGGCCAGGACATCACCTCCTACCTGTCGCTGCTGACGCCCCCCGTCGAGACGCCGGTCGTCGACTTCGAGGACGACGAGACGCCGCTCTCGGCGGCCGAGGCCGGGGACCGGGAATTTCACCTCGTGCTCATCGACAACGGCCGACTGGCGATGCGCGATGATCCGGAGTTGCGCGAGACGCTGTACTGTATCCGGTGTTCGGCCTGCTCGAACACCTGCGCGAACTTCCAGGAGGTCGGCGGACACGCCTTCGGCGGCGAGACCTACTCGGGGGGGATCGCCACCGGGTGGGAGGCCGGCATCGAGGGACTCGACACCGCGGCGGAGTTCAACGACCTCTGTACCGGCTGTTCGCGCTGTGTCGAGGCCTGTCCCGTGAAGATCGACATCCCGTGGATCAACACCGTCGTGCGCGACCGGATCAACGGCGAGAACGACCCCTCGGAGTTCGAGTTCCTCGTCGACGGACTCACTCCCGACGAGGAGACGGGCGCGCCGTCGCTCCAGAAGCGGTTCTTCGGGAACTTCGAGACCGTCGCCAGGGCGGGGTCGGCGCTCGCGCCCCTCTCGAACTGGCTCGCCAGTACGTCGGTCTCGCGGGCGGCGATGGAACGCTTCCTGGGCGTCGACACCCGCCGTGAGCTTCCGACGTTCGAGCGCGAGACGCTCGTGTCGTGGTTCGCCGACCGCGAGGTCACGGTCGCGGACCCGCGCCGCCGGGCCGTCCTCTACCCGGACCTGTACACGAACCACGTCCAGGTCGAGCGCGGGAAGGCCGCCGTCCGCGCGCTCGAGGCGCTGGGCGTCGACGTGGTGGTCCCGAACGCGCCGTCGAGCGGCCGGGCCCCGCTCTCGCAGGGCATGGTGGCGACCGCACGCGACCACGCACAGCGCGTCAGCGACGCGCTCGCGGAGCACGTGCGGGACGGACGCGACGTCGTCGTCGTCGAGCCCAGCGCTCACGCGATGTTTCAACGGGAGTACGGTCGGCTCCTCCCCGCCGACGAGTACGCCTCCCTCGCGGACAACAGCTACGAGATCATGGAGTACGTGTACGGGCTGCTCGAGAACGGGGCCACGGAGACGGCCCTCGGCAGTGGCGACGGGCAGCGCGTGGCGTATCACAGCCACTGCCAGCAGCGCACGCTCGGGCTCGAGGCGCACACGGTCGCCGTTCTCGAGGCCTGTGGCTTCGACGTGTGGACCTCCGAGGTGGAGTGTTGCGGTATGGCCGGAAGCTTCGGGTACAAATCCGACTACTACGAGGTGAGCATGGCCGTCGGCGACGAACTCCGGGAGCAGTTCAGGAGCGCCGACGCCGCCGAGCGGACCGTCGTCGCGAGCGGCACCTCCTGTCTGGAGCAACTCGACGACCTGCTCGGCCGCCGACCGAGACATCCCATCCAGCTCATCGACTGAATTCGGTCCGGCGATACCGGAATACAGTCATATGACTGTAATCTCATCCGGTGAGTGGTCTCACGGCTCGATTCGTCAGCTCCGTCGATAAGAGCGCGTACACGCCATTTTTGGGGCCGTACCGTCGGTCAGTCGGTTCGGCGGACCCGTTCGCAGGCGATCCACTCCGAATACGGCGTCCGGTCACAGCGGATCAAGGGCCGCGGATGGCGGGGAACGCAACCGTCGTGGCGTCCCGCGACAGCCATCCCGCACTACCGCTCTCGGACGACGTTCGAGAGCGTGCCGATCCCCTCGATCTCGATCTCGACGGTTTCACCCGGGTGGAGCTGGATGTCCTGGAACGTGCCGACGCCTTCGGGGGTGCCTGTCGCGATGACGTCCCCGGGTTCGAGTCGGACCCGCGAGGAGACAAAGGAGACCAGGTCGGCGACGGAGCGGATCATCATGCCGGTGTTGTCGTCCTGCATCGTCTCGCCGTCGACGCGGGAGGCGATGTGGAGGTCCTGGGGGTCGTCGATCTCGTCGACGACGACCGACGGGCCGACCGGCGTCGTCGACTGCATCGCCTTCCCGGAGAACCAGTCCAGCATCTCGTCGTCACCGACCCGCAGCCCCAGCTGGAGGTCGCGGGCCGACGTGTCGTTGAGGATCGTGTAGCCGGCGACGTACTCGAGGGCCTCCTCGGGGTCGACGTGGCGGGCCGGTTCGCCGATCACGGCCGCCAGTTCGGCCTCGTAGTCGATCTCCTCGGTCACGCGCGTGTGATACGAGATCGGCTCGCGGTGGCCCACGAGCGTCCGCGGGAGCTTCATGAACACCAGCGGCCACTCGGGCACGTCGATGTTCGACTCCTCGGCGTGGCCCTCGTAGTTCAGCGCCGCACAGAAGACCGTGTTACCCGCCGTCGTGGGCGGGCGGTGCGTGATCTCCGCGCGGTCGTACGTCTCCCCCGCGACGTCGGTCGCGTCCCGCGGGCGTGAGATGGCGTCCCGGAACCCGTCGAATTCGTCCGTCACGTCCCGAACGGTGTCGTCCTCGAAGACCCCGATACGCGTCTCTCCGTCCGCCTCGAAGCGTCCGATTCGCATACGCCCCCCCACAGCGCGGACACAGTTAGGTATTCCCCTCCGGTACGCGGTGGAGTGCGTCGGACCAGAAAAAATAGAAACGATCTCTATACTACTCCAGAAATATAGAAAATCAAATCTTTCATCTTCAGTGTATAGTGGGCGAGTGTCTGTGACATGACGACAGTCACAGCCGGACGAAAGGACGGGTCGAAAGGCAGGGCCGAAAGGTCGGGTTCGACCGCTCCCGGATCGTCTGTCGTCGGTGAATCCGGAAGATACGGGACGTTGCGGCGATGAGAGAGCCGTCACATCGCCGGAGGAAGCCGCCGGCTTGGCGTCGATCACAGGGCCGGACGCCGTGAGAGCCAGGACACTACAGCAGTCTCTCGACGATCGCGTCCGAAATAGTATCAGTTTTCGAGTTATTATTTCTTCGTGGTGTGAGCAGGGCGACGGGCCGCAGTCAGGGCGGACGTCCCGACCGGCGACACGGTCGTCGTCGGTGACGGCGTGGGTCGCCGGTGACGGCGTAGATCATCGGTGATAGCGCCCCGGGTCGTCGGTGATAGCGCTGCAGGTCGCCGAGGTGTGCTAGCAGCGCCGCCCGCTACCGGCGGGCGGCAGTCGGCGTTTCGAGCGCGTCGAAGACGAGTTCGACGGGGTGGGGCGGGGGCGACTCCCCCGGGCGGTCACCGAGCTGGCTCCGACAGGACGCCCCCGGCGCCGTCACGAGGTCGCCGTCGCTCTCCTCGACCTGCCGGAACAGGATGTTCCCGATGGCCTGCGAGAGGTCGTAGTGGTCGGCCTCGTACCCGAAGCTCCCGGCCATCCCACAGCACCCGGAGTCGAGCGGGTCGACGTCGTAGCCCGCACGCCGCAGGACGCCGACGGCGTGGTGGTCCGTGTGCGTCGCCTTCTGGTTGCAGTGTCCGTGGTACGTGAGCGCCTCGTCGACGGGCCCGAAGTCGAGGTCCTCGTCGAGGCGGTGTCGGTCGACGTACTCACACACGCCGAACGCGGCGTCGGAGACGGCCCGTGCGCGTTCGTCGTCCGGAAGCAGATCGCGGTACTCGTCCTGGAACATGACGGCGTCGGACGGTTCGACGAAGACGACGTCCCATCCGTCGGCCACTTTCGGGGCGAGCGCCGCCACGTTCGTCGCCGCCCGCTCCGACGCCACGTCGAGAAAGCCCTTCGAGTACGCCGCCCGGCCGCTCGGCGCCGTGTCGGCGGCGAGTTCGATGCGGACGCCCGCGGCCTCGAGGAGGCGGACGGCCGCCTTCCCGGCCTCCGGGTAGATGTAGTTCGTGTACGTGTCGGGGAACAGCACCACGCCGGGTTCCCCGTCGGTGACACGCGGGGTGTGGGCCTCGAACCACGCCGTCAGCGACTCCCGCCGGAACGTCGGCAGTGTCCGCTCCGCGGCGATACCGACGGCATGCTCCATCGCCCACCTGGCGCCGGGAATCGCCGTCGCCCAGTTCGAGAGCGGGGCCAGTGTGGACCCGACCCGCGAGAGCGCGTCGATGTGCGCGAACAGCCGTTCCCGGAGCGTCGCGCCCTCCCGCTCGTGGTACTCGTGTTTCACCTCGGTCCGCAACTTCGCCATGTCGACGCCCGTCGGGCAGTTGGACTGACAGCCCTTGCACCCGATACAGAGGTCGAGCACCTCCGACTGGAACCGATCCGAGTACAGTTCCTCCTCGTCGAGTTCGCCGCTGATGGCCGCCCGGAGCATGTTCGCCCGCCCCCGCGTCGTCTGTATCTCCTCCCGGGAGGCGCGGTAGGTCGGACACATCACGTCCGAGTCGGTCTGCCGGCAGGTGCCACACCCGTTGCACAGTTCCACGAGGTGCGCGAAGCCCCCCTCCTCGGAGAAGTCCTGCACGTGGCCCGGTTCGATCGACTGGTAGTCGGCTCCATAGCGGAGGTTTTCGCGCATGTCCGTCGGGTCGTCGTCCCGATAGACGACCGTGCCGGGGTTCAACAGCCAGTCGGGGTCGGCCGCGGACTTCACGGCCTTGAACGCCGCCCAGAGGTCCTCGCCGTACATCTTGGGGTTGAACTGCGTGCGCGAGCGGCCGTCGCCGTGTTCCCCGGAGAACGACCCGTCGTGTTCGAGGACGAGGTCGGTCACGTCCTCGGAGATGGCGAGCATGGTCTCGATGCCGTCGGCGTCCTTGAGGTCGAGGATGGGCCTGATGTGTAAGGTCCCCACGCCGGCGTGGGCGAAGTACGCCGCGGAGGTGCCATGTTCCTCGAGGACCGCCTCGAACTGCTGGACGTACTCGGCCAGTTCCGCGGGCGGCACCGTCGCGTCCTCGATGAACGGGTAGGGCTTGGGGTCGCCCTCGAGACTCATCAACAGCGGGATTGCCGCCTTCCGCAGCTTCCAGAAGTCCGCCTGGGCGGACTCGCTCTCGGCGGTCAGTACGTCGAAGGCCTCCCCGTCGCCCCGGGCGAGGCGGTCGGACACCCGGTCGATGGCGCGCTCGAAGTCGTCGACGAGTTCCGAGTCGAACTCGACCATCACCGCCGCGGCCGTCTCCTCGGGGATGGGCTCGGCGTACTCGGCGTACTCCGTGGACTCGCGGGCGAGGCGAAACACCTCGTCGTCCATCAACTCGACGGCGCTCACGTCGTACTCGAGCGCCTGCGGAACCGCCCGCATCGCCGCCACGAGGTCCTCGAAACAGTAGAGCGCGAGCGCCGTCGCCGCGGGCTTGGTGACGAGCGACAGTTCCGCCTCGACGACGACCCCCAGCGTGCCCTCCGCGCCGACGAACAGTTTCGAGAGGTTGATCGCCGCCTCGCCGTCGTCGTTCTCGGAGACGACCTTCTGGAGGTTGTACCCCGAGACGCTCCGCTTCAGGTCCGGGTAGCGCCGCTCGATCTCCGCCTCGTTCTCCGAGACGACCGACCGGACGGTCCGGTAGAGGGCCGCCTCGAGGGAGTCACCGTCGGCGACCTCGTCCCACTCGGGCGAATCGAGGGCGATCTCGCGGGTGTGGATCCGGGTGCCGTCCGCGAGGACGACATCGAGTTCCTCGACGTACGCGTCGGTGATGCCGTACCGGACCGAGTGGGCCCCCGTCGAGTTGTTCCCGATGCCGCCGCCGACGGTCGCCCGGTTCGAGGAGGCGGGGTCGGGCGCGAACTGCAGGCCGTACTCTGCGAGCGCCGCGTCGAGGTGATCCTGCACCACGCCCGGTTCGACGACGGCCCGGCGGGCCCCGGGATCGATCTCCCGGATCGCGTCCATGTGCCGGGAGAGGTCGAGGACGACACACCCCGGACCGACCGCCTGCCCGGCGAGCGACGACCCCGCTCCCCGAGGTAGGATCGGCACGCCGTGGTCGGCAGCCGTCCGCACCGCCGCCTGGACGTCGTCGGCGTCGCGGGGGAACACGACGCCCGCCGGCCGGGCCTGGTAGATGGAGCCGTCGGTGGCGTACAGGATCTGGCTGTACTCGTCGAACCGCACGTCCCCCCGGACTGCGCCGCGCAGGTCGGCCGCCAGGTCCGCGTACGCCGCCACGTCGTCGGGGCCGTCGCCGTTGTCGACGAACCGGCCGCGTTCCTGTCCCGTCCCGGACTCGGCACGGCCGCGTTCCTGTCCCGTCCCGGACTCGCCACGGCCGCTCTCCTGTCCCGCTCCGGACTCGCCACGGCTGTGTTCCCGTCCCGCCCCTGACTCGTCGTCTATTGCCATGTGTTGCCATGTGACGTTTGTCGGGTAAATGTGTTGCTGCAGGCCTCGAGGCAGCCGAACAGAACCATTAAGTTCCTGACTTCGGTAGCGCTATCTATTCATGGGAGACGAGAGCGCGGACCGCGGGTTCATCCGGTCGTTTTTCACCACGCCGACAGCGGTTCAGGACGACGAGTCCGCGAAGATGCTCCGGAAGGCGGTGCAGCTCCGCGGGATGGAGGCCCCGGACGTCTGGGTGCCCGACAACGAGGACGCGACGGCCCCGAGTATGCGCGACGAGGGCGTCGAGAACATCCTCGAGGTCGTCTCGGAGGGCGGTGCGGAGTTCCCCGGCCAGATCCACCCGCGGATCGTCTGGCACCGCGACGACCCCGCGACACGCCGGCAGGGGTACGAACACATGCTTCGCATCGCGGACCCCGACGAGGGGGCCATCCAGCACATCGACGGGTTCGTCGTCCCCGAAGTCGGGTCGCTCGACGACTGGAAGAAGGCCGACGAGTTCATCACCATCGTCGAGAACGAACACGGCCTCGAGGAGGGGAGCCTCGCGATGTCCCCGATCATCGAGAGCGGGGAGGCCGAACTCGCCACCGAACGGATCGACCAGGAGATCGGAAAGCGGAGCAACAACCTCGAGCGCCTGTTTCTGCTCGTCGACGGACAGGTCGACTACACGAAGGACATGGGCGCGATGACGCCGACGGGCGCACAGCCGGAGTGGAAGGAGCTCCGTCACAACACCTCCCGGGCGGCGAGCGCGAACGACCTGAACGCCGTCGACGGCCCGTTCGACAACATCCGCGACGTGGCGGGCTACCGCGACCGGATGGTCGACAACTGGGCGATGGGAATGCTCGGCATCTGGTCGCTGACCCCCGGACAGGTCGTCGAGGCCAACACCGCGCCACTCCCCTCCGAGGTCGGGACCTACCTGCTGACCGTCGACGGCGACACCGTCGAGTTCGACCGCCGGTCGGCGGACACCTACGTCTACGAGGGCGACCGCGTCTCACTCGAGGAACTCGGGGACGATCGGTACGCGTTGGCCCTCGGCCGCGAGGAGGCCGAACTCGACGCGGACGACCTCCACCAGACGCTCCTCGACGAGACCCAGTACGTCATGAGCATGCGCGACTACGTCGACTCCATGGAGGAGTTCGAGGCCGCAAAGGAGAGCGGCCGCGGGGCCATCTCGCTGACGCGGACGGCGACGCTCGTCATCGACGGCGTCGAGGTGACCGTCTCGCGCGACCGGATGTGGGACGAGGCGACCTATCAGGCGGCCCGGACGCCGATCGCCCTGTTCCAGGAGGTCTACGACGCCCGACCGGACCAGCGGGAGGCGCTCGAGGAGCGGTACGGAGCGGATCTGGTCGAGCGGGCGTTGCAGCTCGGGCACTGACCGTTCGCCGGCGTCGGGGGCTCGTCCGCCGCGGACGACCGCACTGCAACCCTTTTGTTCCGTCGGGCAGACACGGGCGTATGTCACAACGCGGGCCGACGCTCGAGGCGGTCTACGCCGAGGCGAGAGACGGCGGGTACGGGTTCGTCGCGAGCAACCTCACGCAGTTCGACATCCTGCAGGGGCTGCTCGACGGCGCCGCGGCCGCCGGGTCGGACGTCGTCTTGCAGGTCAAGCGCGACACTGCGGCCTACCTCGGGAACGGCGACGTCGCCGCGGGGCTCGATCTCGTCGGCGCGCACCTGCGAGCGCTGGCCGACCCCCTCCCGGTCGCGGCCTTTCTCAACGTCGATCACGTCGACCCCGACGACGAGGAACTGCTTGCCGCCGCCGTCGAATCGGACGCGCCGGATTCGATCATGGTGGACGCCTCCGACGAGCCGTTCGAGACGAACGTCGAGCGGACGGCCGCGGTGATCGAACGGGTCGAGGCCGCCGGGAACGACCTGCTCGTCGAGGCGGAACTGGGCACGATCCGCGGTACCGAGAGCGGGGAGACGACGACCGACGCGTTCTACACGGACCCCGAGGAGGCCGTCGCGTTCGTCGACCGGACCGGCTGTGACCTGCTGGCGGTGTCGATCGGCACCGAACACGGCGTGTCGGCCGGCGTCGACCTCGACCTGCGCGTCGATCTGGCGGCGGAGATCGGGGTCGCACTGCGCGACCACGGCTTCGACGTGCCCCTCGTCGTCCACGGCTCCTCGGGCCTCTCGCCCGAGCAGGTGTCGGCGCTGATGGAGACGGACGTGTGCAAGCTCAACACGAACACGCGGTACCAGTACGAGTACGCCCGCACCGCCTGCGAGTTCTACCACGACAACGCCGACGCGATCCTCCCGCCGGACGGGGTCGCCGACGACCGGACGACGTTCTTCGCCGACGCCGAGTGGGCGCCCGACAAGTCCCGATTCGACCCCCGCGTCGTGGGGACGACGATCCACGAGCGGATCGCCGCGGTGTACGCCGACCTCGCGGCGGTCGTCGGGAGCGCCGGTCGGAGCGCCGGTACCGCGACGAGCGCGGGTAACGCGACGAGCGACGGAACGACGAGCGATGGAACGACGAGCGACGGAACGACGAGCGATGGAACGACGAGCGACGGAACGACGAGCGATGGAACGACGAGCGACGGCACCGCGACCGATGAGTGACCTGTTGCTCGGAGTCGACGCCGGCCTCACGACGACGACGGCCGCCCTGTTCACCGCCGACGGCGAGACGGTGGCCGAGGCCGCCCGCGAGACGCCGGTGGAGCGCCCCGAGGCCGGCCACCGGGAGGTGGCGCTCGATGACCTCTACGCGACCGTCGCCGCGGCGATCCGCGCGGCGCTCGAGGCTGAGGCAGTGTCCCCGTCGGACGTCGCGGCGGTCGGCATCGCCGGCCACGGTCACGGGCTCTACGCGCTCGACGCCGACGGGGAGCCGGTCCGGCCCGGCATCAAGTCGACGGACAGCAGGGCGACGGACCTCGTCGACGAGTGGGAGCGCGACGGGACGGCCGACCGGATGCGCGAGCGGCTCGGCTACGCGCCCTTTGGCGCCGACCCGATCAGCCTGCTGGGCTGGCTCGACCGCCACGAGCCGGCGACCGTCGACCGGATCGACACCCTGCTGTTCTGCAAGGACTACCTCGCGTACCGGCTGACCGGGCGTCGCCACACGGACGAGATGGAGGGCAGCGTCTTCTACGCGGCCGGGACCGACGACTACGACCGGGGCGTCTTCGACGCGCTGGGGCTGTCGGTGTCGCCCGCCGTGTTGCCCGCGGTCGTCCCGAGCGGGGCCGCCTGCGGGCACGTGACCGACGCGGCGGCCGCCGAGACGGGACTGGCCGCCGGGACGCCCGTCGCGTCGGGGCTCCACGACGTCGGCGCGACGGCGCTCGGAACGGGCGCCTACGAGGCCGGCCAGGCCGTCCTCATCGTCGGGACGTGGGGCCAGAGCATCGTCGTCCTCGACGACCCGACCGCCGGGCTGGACGACGGCGCGGCCCCGCCCGGCCTGACGCGCCGGTACCTCGACGGCTATCTCCGGTACAAGGGACTTCGGTCGGCGGCGGTCTGTCTCGACTGGTTCACCGACGAGGTCGGCGGGGAGTGGCGCCGCCGCGCGGACGCCGAGGGGCGGAGCGAGTACGCGGTGTACGACGACGTCGTCGACGACGTCGCGGTCGGGGCCGAGGGACTGCTCTTTCACCCGTTCCTCGACGGCTCGACGGACGAGCCGACCGACCGGGCGGGCTTTTACGGCCTGACGACCGATCACACGAAGGCCCACATGCTCCGGGCGGTGTACGAGGGGGTCGCCCTCGCCCAGAGCGCGGCGCTGCGCGATCTCACGCCGGCGACCGACCTCGCCGACGTGCGCCTGGGCGGCGGCGGCGCCCGGAGCGAGGTCTGGAGCGACGTCTTCGCCGCGGCGGTCGACGAACCCCTGCTCGTTCCGGCGGGCGAGGAGGCCGGCGCCCGCGGGGCCGCGATCTGTGGGGCCCTCGCGGGCGGCGTCCACCCGGACTACGAGCGCGCCGTCGCGTCGATGGTCGCGCTCGAACGCCGGCACGACCCCGACCCCGACGCGGCCGCCGTGTATCGGGATCGGCGGGAGACGTTCGAGGCCGCGCTCGCGGCGATGCGGCCGACGTGGGCGCGACTGGGCGGCGGCCGAGAGAACCAACGCTTATGATCCGAGCGGGCGGTCGTTCGCTCGAATGACCGACGCGACGCACACGTGCCTGCTGTGTGGCGACCCGCAACAGCCCAGCGAGGCGATGTACGACTCCGCCGGGTTTCTCGAGGAGCACGGCGTCTCCTTCGAGCGGATGGAGTGGCGCGGCGACGCCAGCGGCGCCGAGTTCCGCGACGTCACGATGGACATGGAGTCGCGGGGACCGAACGACTACGACGCCAGCGCCATCGCCGAGCGCCTCGACGGCGTCGAGTTCCTGGTCGTCCACAAGGCCCCCGTCTCCCGGACGGTCTTCGAGCGGGGCGCGGACCTCGAGGTCGTCGCCGCGGCCAGGGGCGGCGTCGAGAACGTCGACCTCGAGGCGGCGCGCGACCACGGCGTGACGGTGCTGCACGCGCCGGGGCGCAACGCCGACGCGGTCGCCGACTACGCCGTCGCGTTCGCGCTGGCGGCCCACCGGCGGATCCCCCACTTCGTCGAGACGACCGGGCGCGGGGAGTGGGACCTGACGTTCGATCCGGCGGGACTGCCCCGGGACGTGACGAACCTCACCGTCGGGATCGTCGGCTTCGGCAACGTCGGGCGCAACGTCGGGCGGCGCTGGGCCGGGTTCGACCCCGACCTGCTCGTCCACGACCCGTTCGTCGACGACGGGACGATCCGCGAGTCCGGCGCCGAACCGGCGTCGCTCGACGATCTACTCGCGAACGCCGACGTGGTCACCCTCCACGCTCGCCTCACCGACGAGACCCGCCATCTGCTCGACGCCGACGCGTTCGCGCGGATGGACGAGGACGCGCTGCTGGTCAACACCGCCCGCGGGGGACTCGTCGAGACGGACGCGCTCGTCGCGGCGCTCGAGGCGGGCGCCATCGGCGGCGCGGCGCTGGACGTGTTCGAGGAGGAACCGATTCCGGCCGACCACCCGCTGCTCGATCTCGACGACGTGTTGCTCTCGCCCCACACCGCCGGGTCGACGCGCGACGCCGTCTACAACGGCGCCCGGATCGTCGCCGACGACCTCCTGGCGATCGTCGAGGGCCGGGAGCCCGCGCATCGGATCGAGTGACGGCCGGCGGCGTCGGGGGTTCGCGGCGGATGCCCACGACGGCGGACGGTCAGTTCGATCGCCGTCGACCTCGATGCTTCGGGGGCGTTCCTCGAACGACAGGCCGGCGAATCCGAAGTCGGATCGATGGCACGGCCTGTTCGCCTCGAGTGGAACGGTCACAACTGGTTGGAGATTCCATCCCTTCACAGGGGGTGGGAGGACCTCAACGGGCGTCCGGACGGCCGTTCGCGGTCACTGCGGCGGTACTCCTTCAGGACGCGTCCTTCCGCACGGTGGAGGATCCCGCTGCAGGTCGACTTCGAGATGCCCAGTTCGTCGGCGAGATCGACGAGGGTCGTCCGCCGCGGCGTGTCGTAGTAGCCCCGATCGATCGCCTCGTCGAGTAACCAGTGCTGTCGCTCGGTCAGGAGCGACTCCGACTCGACCTCCTGTCGAATCCGTTCGACGGTGTACCGGATCCCGAACCTGTCGAGCGTGGTCGCCAGCTCCGACAGTGTCTGCTGGGGGACGGTCACCTCGAGCGCCATCTCGCCGTCCTGTACCCCGAAGGGCATCTCGAGGGGAACGCCCGAATCCTGTAACGACGTCAGCAACAGCGGCACCGTCGTTTCGACCTGGATTCGATACATGTCGTCCTCCCGCTCGAAGACCGTCAGATCGGTCACCGAATCGTACTGCCGCATCTCCTCGCAGACGGACGCGGGATCCTCGCCGACGATCTCGATTCTGGCGACCCCGGTGGCGGTGTTCGCCGTCGCCGCGAGTACCTGAAACGCCGTGTCGGGATACGACCGTGACAGCTCGCTGATCCACACTGACTCCGGGATCGCGATCGTGATTTTTGCGTAGGGCATCTGTGGCTGTGGTCCGGCTGCTTGAGCAGCCGCGACCGAACGACGCCGGATCGCTGTCGCTTATTTTTAGGCCATCCTAAAAGATGCTGGGGTGAACATCTTCGGAAGCGCACGGACACGGTCGGGGACGCCCCCGTCGTCACCGATTGCCGGGGGATCGCGGGTCAGCTGGAGTCGCGTGACTGCGCCCCGGTTCGACTCGCGGCGTGCGGTCGAGACCGGTACGTAGTCGCAATAATGCCCCCACGACGGCGTGTGGCCGACCCAGTCGCAGTCGTCCGTGTGACCCAGATGGGCCGACGGACGAGGCGGTGCTGTTAGAAGGGAGCGTCCGACGACCCGCGGCTTGGTCGCTCGTTTCGCATGGTGCGCTCCATCGGGTTCGAGCCGACGTCGGCGCTGTCTTCGGGAGTGACTGCCACGTCGCCGGTCGCGAGGTACTTCCGTTCGAGTTCCGCGAGCTGGTCGTTGATCGCCTCGCTCTGGTGGTGCAGCGAGGCGGCACGGACGCGAACGAGATCGTACTCGTGGCGCTCGGAGAGGCCGTTCCACGCCCGAAAGGACCCCATCGTCAGCGTGTGAGTCTGCGGGCAGAAGGGGGTCGTCGGCGTGAACTCCGCACGGAGGACGCGCGCGACGCTGTCGTCCTCGATGGCGTCGTCGGCGCCGTCGCGCTCGACGGCGTAGCGGTAGCCCGCGCTCTTGTGGCGCGTGTCCAGGTTCAGCCGGGCGAGGTTGTAGTTGAACGTCATGTCGTACACTTTCCGCTCCTCGAACAGTTCCCGGGTCAGTCGATGGAACGCGACGTGATCGCGTCCCGCGAGCAGGTCGTGGCCCTCGAGAAACCGGTCGGGCATCGGACTGTGGTCCGGGACGAACTCGTCGTAGCTATCGAACAGCGAGTCGTCGTCCTTGCCAAACGGGGACGGGACACTCGGCATACGTCCCGGTTCGCTCGCAGCGCGGAAACGGTCGTTGCCGGAGATGTTCGTGGGCTGCCGCGAGGCGTCCAGAGCCACGAGTGGTCCGACGGGAATATGTCCGCCACGTCGTTCACCGTCGTCCGCGCCCGACGCACTCGTATGTCAGCGTCGGAAGCGCCCCCCGGTGAGTGGACCCGGACGATCGACAGGTCCACGTTCGACTCGTTCATGGATCGGGAGTACACGACGGTCGCCTTCGTCCACTCCCCCACCGGGCAGCAGGTGATCATCAACGAGGTACAGGAGCCAAACGACTTCGGGGGATGGGGATATCTGGTTCACGTGACCGATTCGACGGACGGCGACCTGGCGCTCGTCGAGGACAGCCGGGCTGCCCGGGAGATCGCACGCGAGTTCATGGACGAACACCCGCGGTAACGAGCGTTCAACGATGAGTCACGAACACGACCCCCTCGACGGGGACGACCCGAAGACGAGCTTCGACTTCAAGAACGACGTGCTGGCGGTGTTCAAGTCCCAGACGGGCCTGACCGAACAGACGGTCCGGCTCATTTCGGAACAGAAGGACGAACCGGAGTGGATGCTCGACCGGCGCCTGCGTGCGCTCGAACAGTACAAGGAGATGCCGATGCCGACCGACTGGCCGGGCCAGCCCGACCTCTCGGCGGTCGACATCGACGAGATCGTCCCGTACTTGCGGCCGGACATCGAACCGGAGGACAGCGCCGATTCCTGGGACGACCTCCCCAGTGACATACAGGACACGTTCGACAGACTCGGGATCCCGGAGGCCGAAAAGAAGGCCCTCTCCGGTGCGGGCGCCCAGTACGAGTCCGAGGTCGTCTACCAGAACATGCGAGACCGGCTCGAGGAGCAAGGCGTCGTCTTCTGTGATACCGACGAGGCGGTACAGGAGTATCCCGACCTCGTCCGCGAGCACTTCATGACGAAGTGTGTCCCCCCGAGCGACAACAAGTTCGCCGCCCTGCACGGAGCTGTCTGGTCGGGCGGGTCGTTCGTGTACGTCCCGGAGGGCGTCACCGTCGAGATGCCGCTCCAGGCGTACTTCCGCATGAACGCCGAGGGGACGGGTCAGTTCGAGCACAAGATCATCATCGCCGAACCCGACTCCGAGGTCCATCTCATCGAGGGCTGTTCCGCACCCCACTACGGGAGTCACAACCTCCACAGCGGGTGCGTCGAAGTCTTCGTCAGGGAGGGTGCCCACGTCCAGTACTCGACGGTGCAAAACTGGTCGAAAAACACCTACAACCTGAACACGAAACGCGCCATCGTCGAAGCGGACGGGACGATGGAGTGGGTCTCGGGGTCGATGGGATCGAAGGCAACCATGCTCTACCCCGCCTCGATACTGAAGGGACCCGGCGCGACGGACAACCACGTCACGATCGCCTTCGCCGGCGAGGGGCAAAATATCGATACCGGTGCGAAGGTGTACCACACTGCACCCGATACCCACTCGACGATCGAGTCCAAGAGCCTCAGCAAAGACGGCGGGCGGACGAACTACCGGGGATTGGTCCACATCGCCGACGGGGCGGAGAACTCCTCGACGAGCGTCGAGTGCGACGCGCTGATGTTCGACGCAGAATCGACGTCGGATACCATGCCGTACATGGAGATCCGGGAGGAGACCGTCGACGTCGCACACGAGGCCACGGTCGGGAAACTCGGGGAAGCGGACGTCTTCTACCTTCAGAATCGCGGTCTCGACGCCGACGACGCGAAGCAGCTGATCGTCGCCGGGTTCATCGAACCGCTCACGGAGGAACTCCCGATCGAGTACGCGGTCGAGCTCAATCGCCTCATCGAACTCGAGATGGACGGGAGTCTCGGGTGATCGCTGCCACTGCCGGACGCGGCGATCGTCGCCCGGCGGCGGTGTCAACTCACGCACTCGTCGAACTCACCGCCGAACTCGGGACAGAGGCCGAGACACGGCACACTGACGAGATCCTGGAGGCGGAACACGCCGTCTTGCGGGAGCGTGATCGCGATCGCGACGGCCATCCGTTTGTCGAGATCCGCATCGACGACCGCATCGAAGAACGTCGAGACGACGCAGAGTCGCCAGGCGACGCGGGAGGCGAACGCTTCCCCGTGTTCAGTGAGTCTGACCCCACGGTACTTCTCGTAGTCCGTGAGTCCCCTGTCGTCGAGTTTCGACACCATCTCGGTGACGCTCGCCGGCGTCACGCCCAGATACTCCCGGAGTTCCCCGGTCGTGACTCGTCCCGTCCCGCCGGCAGACAGTTTCGAGACCGCGAACAGGTACCGCGCGGCGCTGCGCCCGACCTCGGACGACGACTCCTCGATCGACAACGATGGGGACGGTCGGATCTCCGAGGACATACCGTCGTTTCTGTCAGCGGCAGTGGAAAGTCCCGTCCCGAATCCCTTCGGGCGTGCCACGGACGTCTCTCCGGGGCCCCAGGCCGGATCGAAACCCCCGGGACTCCGTGTCGGATCGAAACCCCCGGGACTCCGTGTC
>JBDGUH010000020.1:0-31139 GCA_042216055.1 Haloarculaceae archaeon | reverse complement strand
TCCGGAGTACTAGCAGAATTACATCACGGATGCTCTCGGGCGGCCCGGCGATGACCTACGTCCCGGCGATCCGCTCGAACCCGACCAACAAGATCGCGCTGACGGGCTATCAGGTCGAGGGGACGCCCGGGCGGGACCTGCTGGAGACCGGCAGCGCCGAGATCGACGGCCGGCGGATGCCCGTCGCCGCGCAGGTCGAGGCCTACGACTTCTCGGCCCACGCCGACCGCGAGGGGCTGCTCGCATTCCTCGATGCTTACCGGGACGTGCCGGTCCTGGTCAACCACGGCGACCGGTGCGCGGCGTTCGCCGGGGAACTGCGCGACGTGGGATACGACGCCGGTGCGCCCGACCTGGGCGAACGCGTGCGGGTGGAGTAGCGCCCCCGCCTCACGGCCACTCGCCCGGCAGGCGCTCGCGGTGTTCGTCCAGCAGCGCCACCAGCGGCGCTACCTCCTCGAATCGTGGCCCCGGGCGAATCGCGTCGCTCCGGCGCTCGACGTAGCCCGCACGGGCGAGCCTCGGGAGGTGGTGGTGATAGAGCGCCGCCATCGCCTGCTCGTCGACGGCGATGTCCTCGACGGTCACCGCCCCGTCGGGACCGCGAATCCGGACCAGTACTGCTCGACGGAGTGGGTGTCCCAGCGCACCGAGCGCCCGGTCCAGCGTGTGCTCCCCGCCCGTCATCTCGCCGTCGAGTCCCTGGCGCGCTGTTCGTCGTCGTTCGTGGCCCCGATCACCGCGCTGTCCCCGTTCGACGCTTCGCTTGCACCTCGTCCTCGCTGTCGTCTCGCCGTAGACTCGTGCATCGACCGGTCGACACGCGTCCTGCGAGCAAAAGGGCCGCGACTGTTCACTTCCGATGACCAGTGTTGATCGGCGTCAGGGAGGGACTTCACCGCCGTGAACCCCCCTCTCGGATAACACTTTTGTGCTCCGTTCCTGTGGTGACGGTCATGGCGGACCTCCCGAGGCAGTTCCAGTCCGAGTACGAGGCCCGCGGCGAGACGTTCTTCGCGATCGCTCGCCTCCTCCTCGAGCATCACGGTCGACAGTACACGCTCGACGAGATCGCCGACGAAGTGAGCGTCAGCAAGAGCCGCGTCAGCACGCTCACCCGCGACCTCGTCGCGGACGGCTGGCTGGACAGCCGCGAGGGCCAGATGACGCTGGTCTGGAACACCGAGACGTACAACCCCGCGGAGATGGCCGCCGGGGACGCCGTCCTGACGTTCTACCGGGACCTCTGGACGGTGTTCGGCGATCACCTGCGGACCACGACCGGGCCGTACGCCGTCTTCGGCTTCGCCCTGTTCGTCGCGTCGGGCGTCTCGTGGTTCCTGGCGCTGTGGAGCGCGATCATCGGGGCCACGGAGGTCCCGCTGTCGTTTTACGTCGCGCTCGGTCTCGGTCTCGGGGTGACCGGCGCGCTCGTGACCGCGCTCGCCTCGACCCAGGCGCTCGTGAACCGGGGCCTCGACCGCGTGCTCGACCGGTGAGCGGGGTCGCCGGATCGGCGCGAACTCGAGCGATCGGGGACAATTACGAAGCGCGGTCGTGCCAAATCTCTCGCATGCGCCGACACCGCGCGCTCGTCCTCGCCGCTCGTGACGCCTAGCCCTATTGTGTCGGGTCACCACTGCCCACACATGCACACCGCACGAGCCGCGGTCACGCGCGAACCGGGAAGCGTGACAGTCGAGGCGGTTCACCTGGCGGAGCCGGCGGCCGGCGAGGTGCTGGTCGACCTGCGGGCGTCGGGCGTCTGTCACACCGACTATCACTTCTACGCCGGCGAGTTCGACGTGCCGATGCCGGTCGTCCTGGGCCACGAGGGCGCCGGCGTCGTCGCGGCCGTCGGCCCGAACGTCGACCGTGTCGCCGTCGGCGACCACGTCACGCTCTCCTTGCTCCCCCCGTGTGGTCACTGCCGGTACTGCTCGGAAGGTCGACCCTACCTCTGCCAGTCGGCGCTGGACGTGCGCTTTGCGGGCACGCTCCCGGGCGGCGCGCGCCGGCTCGCCGACGCCGACGGCGACCCGCTGAACCACTTCTACGCCCAGTCGTCGTTCGCCACCGCGGCCGTCGTCCCCGTCGAGTCGGTCGTCCCCGTCGACGACGCGGCGCCCTTCGAGGTGGTCGCGCCGCTGGGGTGTGGCGCATCGACGGGTCTGGGCGCCGTGTTCGAGACGGCCGACGTCGAGGCGGGCGCGTCGGTGGCCGTCTTCGGCTGTGGCGGCACCGGCGCGAGCGCCCTGCTGGCGGCCGACGCGGTGAGCGCCGGCCCCGTTATCGCCGTCGACGTGGACGGGGCGACGCTGGACCGGGCGCGGGCGCTGGGCGCGACGCACGCGGTCGACGCCACCGAGACCGACCCCGTCGAGCGCGTTCGCGACCTGACCGGCGGGGTCGCCTACGCCTTCGAGTTCGTCGGCGGCGACGACGGCGTCCGCGAGCAGGCGGTGCGCGCGGCCGAACCCGGCGGCACGGTGGTCCTGTCGGGGGCCGCCAGCGAGGGCAGCGCCGTCAACGTGTTCGAGGTCATCGACGGGGGCAAGACGCTCGTCGGCAACGTCGCCGGGTCGGTCCGCCCGCGGGTGGACCTGCCCCAGTACGTCGACCTCTACCGGCGGGGCGACCTGCCGCTGGACGAACTGATCGACCCCTCGTTCGGCCTCGATGAGGCCGGCGCGGCCCTCGAGGCCGTCGGGTCGGGTCACCCCCGCAAGCCCGTGCTGGTGTACGACTAGCTCACTCCCGGGTGGTGTAGGTGATTCCTGGTGTCGGTTACTCCCCGATGGTGTCGGCGGTCCCCGTGTCGATAGCGATGGTCTTGGTCTGGGTGAGTTCCTCGACGGTGTACTTCCCGCCGAGGCGGCCGTGGCCGCTATGCTTGCCCGAGTGGCCGCCGAAGGGGGTGTGGATCTCCCAGTAGGAACTGGCGGCGTTGACGTTGACGATGCCCGTCTCGATCCGATCGCTGAACCGGTGGGCCCGCGCGAGGTCGCTGGTGAACACCGCCGACACCAGCCCCAGGTCGATGCCGTTGGCGATCTCGATGGCCTCCTCGTCGGTCTCGAAGGGGATGAGCGGCGCGATGGGGCCGAACGTCTCGACGTGGTTGACGAGGCTGTCGGTCGAGACCCCCGTCAGCACTGTCGGTTCGTAGTAGCGGTCGGTCGGGAACCCCGATGCCCGCTCCCCGCCGGTGCGCAGTGTCGCCCCCTTATCGAGGGCGTCCGCGACGTGGTCGTCCATCTTGGCGGCCACGTCGTCGTTGTTCAGCGGGCCCATGTCCGTGTCCTCCTCGAGCGGATCGCCGAGCGTCACCGCCTCGGCGCGCTCGACGAGTCGATCCGCGAACGCCTCGTACACGTCCTCGTGGACCAGCACGCGCTCGCTGGCCGAGCAGATCTGCCCGGCGTTGCCGAACGACCCCGCCGCCGTACACTCGACGGCCGTCTCGAGGTCGGCGTCGTCGAGCACGATCACGGGGCCGTTCCCGCCCAGTTCCAGCAACGTCGGTCTGGTGCCGGCCGCGCGGGCGATGGCCTCGCCGGTCTCGGGGCTGCCCGTGAACCCGACGGCGTCCGTGCCCTCGTGCTCGACGACGGCGTTGCCGACGACCGGTCCCGCGCCGGTGACGAGGTTCAGCGCGCCTGCCGGGAGGTCCGTCTCGGCGTAGCGCTCGAGGAGTTTCACCGCGATCACCGACGTGGTGGGCGCGGGCACCCACACGACGGCGTTGCCGCCCGCGATGGCCGGCGCGAGGTACTCGGCGGGGATGTTCGCCGGGAAGTTCCAGGGCGTGATCACGCCGACGACGCCGTGGGGCTTCCGGATCGTGTAGATGCGCTTGTCCGGGTCCCGGGCGGGGAGCACGTCCGTCTCCATGTTGGTGACGGCCGCGGCGGCGTGCTCGAACTCGCGCGCGCAGGCCTCCAGTTCTCCGCGGGCCTCCGCGATAGGCTTGCCCTGATCGCGTGTGAGCCACGTCGCGAGGTCGTCGCTGGCCTCGCGGACGGCCGCCGCCAGTTGCTCGCACAGCTCCGCGCGCTCGAAGGCGGTCAGTTCGGCCAGCGCCGGCTGGGCGGCCCGCGCCGCCTCGACCGCCGCCCCGGCGTCGGCCCGCGTGCCGGCCGCCAGCTCCGCCAGCGGGTCGCCCGTCGCCGGCTCGGACGCGATCCGCGTCTCGCCGCTCTCGGCGGCGCGCCACTCGCCGTCGACGTAGATGCCGTAGGTCGGCGTCTCGGATGCCATGTGTGACCTTCAGGCGGGCCGATCAAAAACGGCGGGGCGATTCCCAGGATCGGTGACACGAGCGCCGGACGCGGCGTCGTCGCACGGCCGTCTGACGGAAGCTTTTCACCTCCGCGCTCGTTCCGTCGTCCCGATGAACGAGCTGTCGGACATGGAAGCCGTGACCATCGAACTCGACGAGGAGACGCTGGCGGCGCTGGACGAGAAGGCGTTCAAGGAGCACCGCGACAACCGCGAGGCGGCCGTCCGGGACCTGCTCGACGAGTGGCTGAAAGACCGCGAGGAATGAGCGCCCGGCACCGGCATCCTCCCGGGCGACCGCCGGCATCGGGTTGCCTCGGCGGCCGTCGCGCTCGCTTCGACGACGTTCGCGAACAGCGCGACCGCCGGCATCGGGTTCGGCCACCGCCGTAGGGAGAGACTGCCGACTGCCGTGGACCGTCGGTGACCTGTAACCCGGAGCATACTTTTGTCCCCGTCGCTTCACGCCAGGGTATGTTCGGTACGAGCGGCATCAGGGGACCGGTCGGCGAGGACGTGACGGCGGACCTCGCTCTCTCCGTCGGTCGAGCGCTGGGGGTCGATTCCGAGCGGGTCGTCGTCGGCCGCGACTGCCGGGAGTCGGGCACGTTCCTCGTCGACGCCCTGTCGGCCGGCCTGCGCGAGTCCGGCGTCGACGTGGTGGATCTGGGGCTGGCTGCGACGCCGACCGTCGCCCGCGCCGTCGCCTGGGAGGACGCCGACGCCGGCGTCTCGGTCACCGCCTCGCACAACCCCCCGCAGGACAACGGCCTCAAACTCTGGCAACCCTCCGGCCAGGCGTTCGATCCCGCGCGGCGCGAGCACATCGCCACGCGAGTCCGGGACGGGGCCGCCGACCTCGCGCCCTGGGACGAGACCGGCGACCGCTATCGTGGCCACGCGAAGGAGCGCCACGTGCAGGCCATCGTCGACGCCGTGGACGCCGATCCCTGTCCGGTCGTCGTGGACGTGGGCAACGGCGCGGGCGGGGTGACGATCGACGCCCTCCAGCGCCTCGGCTGTGCGGTGGAGACGCTGAACGCCCAGCCCGACGGCACCTTCCCGGGGCGGCCGAGCGAACCGGACGCGGAGAACTGCGCCGACCTCGCCGCGTTCGTCGGCGCGACCGACGCCGAACTCGGGGTCGCCCACGACGGCGACGCCGACCGCATGATGGCCGTCACCGGCGACGGCGTGTTCGTCCCGAAGGACGCCCTGCTGGCCATCTTCGCCCGGGCGTCGGCGGAACCGGGCGAGACCGTCGCCGCGCCCGTCGACACCAGCCTCGCGGTCGCCGACTACCTCGCCGAGGCCGACATCGCCGTCCGGCACACCCCCGTCGGCGACGTGGACGTGGCCGAGGCCGCAAGCGACGACGAGGTCGCTTTCGGGGGCGAGCCCTCGGGGACCTGGATCTGGCCCGACGAAACCCTGTGTCCCGACGGCCCGATGGCGGCCTGCAAGCTGGTCGAACTCCACGGCGAGCGGCCGCTCGAGGAGCGACTCGCCGAGGTCCCCACGTACCCCATCCGCCGGGACAGCGTCCGCTGTTCGGACAAGTACGCGACCATGGAGCGGCTGGTCACGGAGATCCGCGGGCGCTACGACGACGTCCAGACCCTCGACGGCGCCCGGGTCAACCTCGAAGACGGCTGGTTCCTGCTGCGGGCGAGCGGCACCCAGCCGCTCGTGCGGATCACGGCCGAGGCCCGCGACCCCGAGCGGGCCGACGAGATCTTCGAGATGGCACGGGAATTACTCGCGAGCGTCGGGCAAACGTAGGCCGGACGGGGCCGCTTCCGGGACGGGGCCGCTTCCGGGACGGGGCCACTTGCGGAATCACTCGACCGTGTCGGGCGCCGGACTGGGCGGGCGTCACTCGACCGTGTCGGGCAGGCGCCGGACTGGGCGGGCGTCACTCGACCGTGTCGGGCAGGCGTCGGACGGGACCCCCCGGACGACCGCGGGGGACGGTCGTGGGCGGGCACTCGAGAATCGGGACCCCTTATCCGCGGCGAGTCGACCGGGCTTCCCGGACGCTCGCGCCGTCGCGAATCTTGTCTTCACACTGCGGGCACACGCGGGGGGCGTCGACACCGTTCGGTGTGAACACCCTCGCGTAATCGGCGGTTACGAAAGAGCCGCAGTTCTGGCATTCCGGCATGCGTTCGAACGTGGGTGAGCAACGGTATTAATTGTTGGTGTGTGCTACTCGTACACATCCACGGTGGGCGCTCGCTATCGCCGGCGTCAAGACGTGTCGCGGCAATTCGTCTCATACGGAGTATTGCGAGTCACTCTCGTCTCGACCGCACGACAGCGTGCGGTCGGACCGGGACACGGTCCCACTACTCCGTATCAGAACGTACACGTTATCTCGCCGGTCTCGTCGAGTTCGATCACGCCGTCGAACAGCGACCGGAACGCCGCCACCGCTTCGTCGTCGTGGACGCCCTGGGCGAGGTGGAACAGCCCGACGGCGTCGTGGTCCGCCAGAAGCGCGAGGAGTTGCTCGACGGTCTCCCGGGCCCGCTTCTCGTCGGTGTAGTAGGCCAGTTCGGTGATCGAGTCGAAGCTCACTCTGAGCTTCCCCTCGTGGCTCTCGAGGAACCGTTCGGTCTCCTCGAGGATGCCCTCGACGTCGTCCGGCGCGGCGACGTACCGGACGGTCTCGGACTGGCGGCGGGTGTATCCCCGCTCGACCGACAGCGCGTCGAGGATCGTCGCCCGCGACTCGTCGACCTCGTAGTGTTCGAGCTTCTGCTGGACCTCGCGGGCGGTCGTCCGGGTCGAGACGACCAGCAGGTAGTCGGTGTCGGTTCGCAGGAACTCCGTGTCAATCCGGTCGGTCTCGGCCGTGCTGGGATGTAACAGCAGGATTCCCGTCCCGGCGGGGATCGAGTCGGGCGCGCCCTCGATCGCCAGCTCGTACTCCATGTGCCCGAAACGCCGGCGGCGGCCATTAAGCCTGCGGGATCCGGAGGTGGCGCGATCAGCACGTGAACGCATCGCACAGAACCGCCGGCCGCCGGGCAGGTCAGGAACAGTAGGTTTATCACGCGCACGGAGCGAACTGACAGGCACGATTACTTCCGAGATGACATCCAGCAAGCAACCGGAGGTGAATATCGGGCTCGTCGGCCACGTCGACCACGGGAAGACCACCCTGGTCCAGGCCCTCTCGGGCGAGTGGACGGACCAGCACTCCGAGGAGATGAAACGCGGCATCTCCATCCGCCTGGGCTATGCCGACGCGACGTTCCGCCGCTGTCCGGAGGCGGCAGAGCCCGAAGCGTTCACCGTCGAGGAGCACTGCGACGAGCACGACGTGGACACGGACGTGTTGCGGACGGTGTCGTTCGTCGACGCGCCCGGCCACGAGACGCTGATGGCGACGATGCTGTCCGGCGCCGCCATCATGGACGGCGCGGTGCTCGTCATCTCCGCCTCGGAGCCGGTCCCCCAGGCCCAGACCGAGGAACATCTAATGGCGCTCGACATCATCGGCATCGACAACATCGTCGTCGCCCAGAACAAGGTGGACCTCGTCGACTCCGAGCGGGCCCGGGAGAGCTACCTGGAGATCCAGGAGTTCGTCGCCGGCACCGTCGCCGAGGACGCGCCCATCGTCCCCGTCAGCGCCCAGCAGGGGGTCAACATGGACCTGCTGATCCAGGCCATCGAGGCGGAGATCCCCACGCCCGAGCGCGACCCGTCGGCCGACCCGCGGATGCTCGTCGCCCGCTCGTTCGACATCAACCGCCCGGGAACCACCTGGGAGGACCTCCAGGGCGGCGTCCTCGGCGGGTCGCTCGTGCAGGGCCAGCTCGCGGTCGAGGACGATATCGAACTCCGCCCGGGTCGCGAGGTCGAGGAGGGCGGCCAGAGCGAGTGGCGTCCCGTCGAGACGACGGTGCGCTCGCTGCAGGCCGGCGGCGAGTTCGTCGACGCGGCGACGCCGGGCGGCCTGCTCGGGGCCGGCACCGGGCTCGACCCCTCCGTGACGAAAGGCGACGCGCTGGCCGGCCAGGTCGCCGGCCCGCCGGGCAGTCTGCCGCCGGTCCACGAGCAGTTCACGATGGACGTCGAACTGCTCGACCGCATCGTCGGCGACGAGGCCGGCGACGTCGAGGAGATCTCGACGGGCGAACCGCTCATGCTGACCATCGGCACGGCGACCACGGTCGGGTCGGTCACCAGCGCCCGCGGCGGCGAGGCCGAGGTGGCGCTCAAGCGCCCGGTGTGTGCCGAGTCGGGCGCCAAGATCGCGATCAACCGGCGGATCGGCGCGCGCTGGCGGCTCATCGGCGTCGGCACCCTCCGGTGATGCTCGTGCTCGACACGAACGCGCTGATGATGCCGGTCGAATGTGACCTGCGCCTGTTCGAGGAACTCGAGCGCGTGGCGGGCGACGACGACTACGCCGTCCCGTCGGCCGTCGCCGCGGAACTCGAGAAACTATCCGACGGCGCCGGCGAGGAGGCCACCGCGGCGGCGGTCGCTCGTGACCTCCTTGAGCGGTGTCGCGTCGTCGGGACGGCGGCCGAGTACGCCGACGACGCCGTCCTCGAACTGGCGACCCGGCCCGAGGCGAGCGGGGCCGTGACCAACGACGCCCCCCTGCGCGACCGGTTGCTGGCGCGCGGCGTTCCAGTAATTGGTTTAAGGGGGCAGAACAAACTCGCTATCACTCAACCATAACACATGTACAAACGGGTACGACTCCGCGATACGGTCGAGGTGCCCCCCGAACACCTCGCGGACGTGACGCCAGGCCTCGTCAAGCGGCTCCTCCAGGACAAGCTCGAGGGCCGCATGGACGAGGAGGTCGGATCGGTCGTGTCGGTCATCGAGGTCCACGACGTGGGCGAGGGCGCGGTGTTGCCCAACGAGCCCGGCGTCTACTACGAGGCCGAGTTCGACGCGCTCACCTTCGACCCCCAGATGCAGGAGGTCGTTGACGGCGAGGTCGTCGAGGTTGTCAACTTCGGCGCCTTCGTCGGCATCGGGCCGGTCGACGGCCTGTTGCACGTCTCCCAGATCTCCGACGAGTATCTGGCCTACGACGAGGAGAACCAGCAACTCGCCTCCCGCGAGTCCAACCGCACGCTCACCGTCGGCGACGGCGTCCGGGCGCGCATCGTCACCAAGAGCATCGACGAGCGCAACCCCCGCGACTCCAAGATCGGCCTGACGGCAAAGCAGGTCGGCCTCGGCAAGCACGGCTGGCTCAAGGAGGACCGCGAGAAGCGGGCGGCGCAGGCGGAAGCCGGTGATAGCTGATGGCAGACAGGCTCGTCTGCCGGGAGTGTCACCGGGTACAGGACGCCGACTCCGAGGACCAGTGTCAGGCCTGCGGATCGACCTCGCTGACCGAGGACTGGGCGGGCTATGTCATCATCGCCCACCCCGAGCAGTCCGAGATCGCCAAGGAGATGGAGGTCACCGAGCCCGGGAAGTACGCGCTGAAGGTCCGCTAGCGTGGCGACGGTACTGCTCGAACTGCCGACGGCGCTGCGCGCCGAACTGAAAGAGCCGCTGGGCCCGATCTACGATGACGCCCCGACGCTCCTGGCCGACGCCGCGCGACCGGTGATCGCCGTCGGCGACGTTGTCACCTACCACCTGCTGGAGGCGGGGACGACGCCGGCGGTGGCGCTGGTCGACGAGCGCACCGAGCGCGCGGCCGTCGATCCCGCGATCCGCGAGCGCGTCGACGGGTTCGACCGCGAGCGCGAGGTCGAGAACCCGCCCGCGACGCTGACCGACGACCTGCTGGCGGCGCTGGCCGACGCCGTCGACGAGGCAGGCACGACGCTGCTCCGGGTCGACGGCGAGGAGGACCTCGCGGCGCTGGCGGCCGTCGTCGCGGCCCCCGACGGCGCGAGCGTCGTCTACGGCCAGCCGGGCGAGGGGATGGTGCTCGTGACCTGCGACGAGACGGTCAGAGGGCGGGTCCGGGACCTGCTCGAACGGATGGACGGCGACGCCGACGCTGCGCTGGCGGCGCTCGGCGTCGAGCGCGGCGGGTGACCGGGGCGGCGGCGGGCGGTGGACGGCACTATTCGAGGAGGTAGACGTGCCTGACCAGCGACCGGTGGACCCGGCGCTCGAAGCGCGCGTCGACGGTCCAGCCGGCGTCACGGGCGGCCTCGACCCACGGGCGGTCCGCGACCAGCACCGTCCGCGGGGCGACCTCGCGGGCGGCCGCGAGCGTCCCGGCCACGAGGTCCGCGAGGTCGCCCGCGATCTTCGACTGGCGGCCGTAGGGCGCGTCGAACACCACCGCGTCGACCTGCCTGACGGGGAGGTGGGCGGCGTCGCCGCGGTAGACGCCCCAGTCGCCGGGTGCGGGGTAGCGCTCGTCGCTGGGCCGCGCGGGGCCGAGACCGTGGGCCAGGTTCTCGCGCGTCCCCGCGACCATCCGCACCTGGCGGTCCCCGCCGAGCACGTCGGCGCCGACCAGCGCCGCCTCCAGCAGGACGCCGCCCGTGCCACACATCGGGTCCAGCACGCACCGACCGGGGCGCGCGCCGGCGAGGTTGGCGACGGCGCGGGCCTCCAGGGGGTCCATGCTCCCGGGCTGGAAGAACGGACGGTCCGTGGGTCGCCGGTCGCCGAAGTCGCGGACGCTCTCGGCCGCCAGCCACCCCAGCGCGCAGGTCCGGCCGGGGGTGTCGCCGTCCGCGTCGCCCGCGGCGTCGGCAAACAGCGCGCGCAGTTCGTGGTCCGGGTCCTCCAGGTCGACCGTGAAGCCGCGCTCGACCAGCACCGCGCCGAGGTCGCGCTCGACCCGTCGGGTGTCGACGCCGGTCGACCCGCGCACGTCGACCGCGCGCACCGCGACCGACCCCGTCCGCTCGAGGCCGGCGGCCGCGAGGAGCGCGACGGCGCTCTCGGGGTCGGGGTCGCAGGTCCCCACCAGGTCGCTCGCGCGGCGGGTGAACGCGAGGCGGGCCACGCGGTCGGTGACGCCGCGTGCGGCCGCCATCCCCGGCGCCAGCAGGGTCACGTCGCTGGCGGCGCTGGCGGCCTCGCGGGCCGCGAAGGCGTCGTCCTGCCCCCCGAGTTCGAGGACGTACACGCCCGACGGGTGGCGGTCCCGACCCATCAGCCTACCGGTGGCGCCCGTGCCGGGGCTGTACCCGGACTGTCAGGTTCGCGCGTGCGGACTGTGGACCTGTGCCATCAAGCTTTATAAGCCTTAAATACGAGACTTAAAACGAGACATGGTCGACCCCAAGGAAACCATCAACATCGAAAACGTCGTCGCCTCGACCGGAATCGGGCAGGAGCTCGACCTCCAGAGCGTGGCGATGGACCTCGAGGGCGCGGACTACGACCCGGAGCAGTTCCCCGGCCTCGTCTACCGCACGCAGGACCCCAAGTCGGCGGCGCTGATCTTCCGCTCGGGCAAGATCGTCTGCACCGGTGCCAAGAGCACCGACGACGTCCACAAGAGCCTGCGGATCGTCTTCGACAAGCTCCGGGAGCTGAACATCCAGGTCGACGAGGACCCCGAGATCGTCGTCCAGAACATCGTCACCTCGGCGGACCTGGGCCGGACGCTGAACCTCAACGCCATCGCCATCGGGCTGGGACTGGAGAACATCGAGTACGAGCCCGAGCAGTTCCCCGGTCTCGTCTACCGGCTCGACGACCCCGACGTGGTCGCGCTGCTGTTCGGCTCGGGCAAGCTCGTCATCACGGGCGGCAAGAAGCCCGAGGACGCCGAGGAGGCCGTCGACAAGATCGTCTCCCGGCTCGAGGAACTGGGCCTGCTCGAGTGACCGACCGCGGATAGCAAATCACAACCCCGCCGGCCCGCAACTGCCGCCATGCTCGTCGTCGCGCAGGCCGCTCCCACCGGTGGAGGGCTGTTGCCCGTCGTCGTCACGGTACTGGTCGCGTGGGCCTTCTACGCCGTCACGCTCCACCTCGCGGCGACGTTCTTCCTCGGCGAAGTGCCCAGCCAGCGGGCCGCCACCGCGGGGCTCGTCCCGGCGGTGGTCTCGCTCCTGCTGGGCCAGTACGGTCGGACCGGCGCCGTCCTGCTCTCGCCGGGGCTCGACCTGGCGCTGGCGGTGGCCGTGACCCTGCTGGCCGACGCGCTGGCGATCAGCCGCGTCTACCGCACCTCCTGGCGCCCCACGACGGCGCTGACCCTGTTGCACTTCGCGTTCGCCGCGGTGCTCGGCTTCGCGCTGAACAACATCTTCGGCTTCGTCGGGTGACGGCTCGGCGCCGGGTGACGAATCGCCTTCGTCGGGTGACGGCTCGGCGACGATCGACGGTCCGGCGTCGAGCGGCTACTCCACCAGGCGCTCGATCTCGGTCACGAGCACGTCGCTCGCGCCGACGTTTTTCAGCGCGGTGATCGTCTCGTAGACGGCGCGTTCGTCGACGACGGCGTGGACCGCGACGGCGTCCTGGCCGGCGATGTCCATCACCGTCGGCCCGCCCATCCCGGGGAGCACGTCCTCGACGGCCGCCAGGCGGTCCTCGGGGACGTTCATCATCAGGTAGCGCTTGCCCTCGGCCGCGAGCACCGAGGCCAGCGCCATCCTGAGCTCCTGAACGGCCTCGTCGTCGACGACGTCCGCGCGGGCGAACAGGCGCACCGACGAGGCGAGCACCTCCTCGATCTCGGTGAGGCGGTTCATCCGCAGGGTCGTCCCCGTGGAGGTGATGTCGACGATGGCGTCGGCGATGTCGACGTGGGGGGTGAGTTCGGTCGCGCCCGAGACCTCCGTGATCTCAACGTCGACCCCCCGCTCGGCGAAGAAGCGCCGCGTGACGTTCGGGAACTCGGTGGCGACGGTGCCGCCCGCGAGGTCCGCCACGGCGGTCACGTCGCCGTCCTCGGGCGCCGCGAGGACGAGCCGACACGCCCCGAACTCCAGATCCAGCAGTTCCTCGACGTTCTCGACCTCGGCCTCCCGGACCTGATCGAGGCCGGTGATGCCCACGTCGGCGGCCCCGTCGGCGACGTACTCGGGGATGTCGGCGGCGCGAGCGTACAGCACCGTCACGTCGGGGTCGACCGTCTCGGCGTACAGCTGGCGCTCGGCCCCGTCGAGGAGGTGGAGCCCCGCCCGCTCCAGCAGGTCGACCGACGGGTCGTGCAGGCGGCCCTTGTTGGGCACGGCAACGTGCATACCCGACACGCCGGGGCCGCGGGTCAACTGTCTTTCCCTCCCGACCGCGGGCACCGTTCGGCGTCGCCGCCGGCCACCGAACGCCCCGGCGGGCTTTTGTCGCTCGGGCCCCTCCCCTCGCTCGTGCGGGAGTTCGCCTTCGAGCTGGCGCTGTGTGCCCATCTCGAGGACGAGGACCGGCTGGTGGCCCGACAGCTCGGCGCCGCTGTCCACGGCCGCCGGATCGTGGACGTCCTCTGTCTCGAGCCCGGGCCCGAGTTCGACAACCGGGCGGCCATCACGCCCAGCGCCATCCCGGCGGCAGCCGTCGAGAGCGACGTGGGGCCGGGCCGGGCGCGCTACTGGAAGCCGGCGTTCGACTGTCACCCCGAACGGGCCCGCCGGGCCGTCGAGCGCGCCGTCGAGGTGGGCTTCTTCGAGCGCGAGCGCCGCGGCGGCCGCACCTACGTCCGGCAGGTGGCCCGGTATCCCGACTGGATCGGCCGGCTGGTCGCCGTCGAGAACAAGCCCGACCTGGGGCGGCCGGGCGACCTGGAGCGCCAGCTCCGGACCGACGTGTCGCTGGCGCTGGCCGACGCCGTCGTGCTGGCGACGGCCTCCCACGTCACCGGCGCCCACCTCAACCGCATCCCCGATGCCGTGGGCGTCTGGCGGTTCGACCCCGATACGGGCGAGCGCGAGGTGATCCGCGAGTCCGAGCAACTGCCCGTGGCGGAGCCCGGGATCGAACTCCTGGAACGACACGCCGGCCGGACGGACGTGCGGGTCGTGAGCGCCGCCGAGAAGGCCCGCGCCCGCCGCCGCCTCGCAGAGCGGGCCTACGGGAAGGGATGGCGCACCTGCGACCTGCCGGCGTGTGCCCGCTGTGTCCCCGAGGACGGCGTTCCCCACTGCGAGTGGAAGGGCCGGGCCGTGCGGGCCAGCGAGGAGTGTGGCCCGGACTGTGCGGGCCACGAGCCGGCCGACCCGCCCGCCGTCGACCGGGCGGCGCTGCGCGACGAACACACCTCCTGGGACCCCGACCCGCCGGGTCGCAAGCGTCGGCAGGCGGGCCTCGACCGCTTCGCCGGGTAGTGCCGAGCTCGATCGTGTCTCCGGGTAGCTCCTCGGGTGACGACCGCGCGCCGTCCCGCTCCCGGCATCGCTCTCGGCTCCCGGCCTCGTTCTCCGTTCTTGACGTCGCTCTCCGCTCCCGGCGTCACTCCCCGAGGTAGTAGCGGCTCGCGGCGTACACGAACGTGAAGACGAACACGAACGCCGCCGTCTCGGCGACCGACACCGAGCCGTCGAGGATCACCTGGATCAGGACGTAGGCGACGGTGGCGACGGCCGCGACGATGACGACGGAGGCGACTGGGGAGGCCGCGAAGAGGTCCGCGTCTCGATCCACCATGGCCGGGACAGCGAGCGGGAGGGACAAAGCTCCACCGCCCGGCTGCTCCGGCCCCGCTCGTCGCGGGAGAGAGACCGACCAGCGCTCCCCGCGCTGGTGCCCGCGGACAGCCACAACGGTGTTACGACCGGCGGTCGAACGCGGGAGCGATGGAACGAGACGACGCGTCCGGCGGGGCGCCCGCCGGGCCGACGCTGTACCTCGAATCCGACCGACTCGACCCGACCGAGGCGTTCTGCTCGTCCGTGTTCGAGGACGCCGAGGGGGAGTACCGGGTCGTCCAGTTGACGGCACGCCAGTCCTTCGACTCGCTCCGGGACGCGCTCGACGTCCAGCTAGAGCGCATCCACGACCCCTCCGAGGCGGCCGTCATCATCACCACGCCGCGCGACGAGACGGAGTCGGCCGTCTCGAGCGTCGGCGAGGGGACGCCCCTGTACGGCTTCCGGGTGGACCCGCAGGACCTGACCGGCATCTCCATTGCCTTCTCCCGGGTGATCCAGCAGTGGGAGGATTCCGCGGGGACGGTGCGGATCTGTCTCCGCGACATCGAGTCGCTGTTGCCCTACCACGACGCGGATCTCGTCTATCGGTTTCTCAACACCGTCCTCGCGACGCTACAGGGAAGCGGTGCAGAGGTCCACGCCCATCTCCGCCCCGCGGCGACCGACGAGGAGACCCTGCAGTTGCTGGCGTCGCTGTTCGCGACCGTCGTCGAAGCGGGGGCGACGACGGCCGACGCCGGCACGGACGCGTCGACAGCGGTGGCCGATGCCGATTCGGACGCGGCGACAGCGACGACCGACGCCGATACGGACGCGTCGACAACGGCACCCGACGCCGACGAGGCCGGGGGAACGCCGACCGCGGCGGCCGGCGAAGTCACCGAATCGACGATCCCTGGGGGTGAATCGACCGCCTCCGGGCCCGGAGCGGCCACGCCCGGAGGGACGATCGGGGACCCCTTCGCGAGCACGGCCGCCGAGACCGTGGCGATGTCCGACGAGGCGATCGACGGCCTCCTCGCCTCGGCGGGGCACGGCGTCCTGGCGTTCGACGGGTCGCCGCCGTACGCCCTGCCGATGTCGTTCGGCTACGACGCCTGCGAGCGGGTGCTGTACCTGCAACTGGCCACCCACGAGGACAGCGAGAAGGCGCGGCGGCTGGCCGACTCGAGCGCGGTGTCGCTGGTGGTCACGGAGTACGAGCGGCCCGACCGGTGGCACAGCGTCGTCGTCGACGGCACGCTGTCGCGGCTCTCGCCGTCAGCAGTCCGGGAGCGACACGTCCTCGAGACGTTCGCCGCCGGCGACCTCGCGTCGGTCGACGTGTTCGACCGCGACCCGGACGACCTGACCTTCGAGTGGTACGTCCTCGAGCCGGCGTCGTTCAGCGGCCGGCGGGGCGTCGGCGCGCGGTGAGCGGCCGCTCGCGGCGTCGTGGTGCGAAAACAGAGAGTGACGTGCCGGACCCGTCTCAGCCTCTCAGATCTGCTCGAGCCAGCCCTCGACGTTTCCGACGGGGGCCTCGGTGATCTCGGCGATCTCGGCGGCGTCGTGGTCGGCGAGGTCCGCGACCGTCTCGATGCCGGCCGCGCGCAGGCGCTCCGCGTAGGTCGGGCCGATGCCGTCGACCGTCTCGACGTCGGCCGCGGTGTCGTCCGCGGCGGGCGCAGTCGCCTCGTCGGCCCCGTCGCTCTCGTCCTCGTCGATTTCGATCTCGACGGGTTCGAGGCCGCCGTTGTGCTCGCTGTACCACTCACAGACCTGCGGCCAGACCTCCTCGTGCGAGGAGGAGGACACCGACAGGCCGATGTGACCGGTGGCGTACTGGATCGTGGTCACGTCATCGGAGCCGATCACCTCGTTGAACGGGCGACTCGCGCCCGGCGGGATGAGGTGGTCGTACTCGCCCATGATCTGGAGGACGGGCATGTCGATGTTCTCGACGTCGACGCGCTGGCCCTCGAGTTCGAGTTCGTTGCGGTACAGCGCGTTGTTCTGGTAGATCTTCTCGAGGAACTCGTCGTAGGCGTCGCCGGCGACGTCGACGCCGTCCGAGAGCCACTGCTCCATCCGCGCGAAGTTGGCGACGAAGTCCTCGTTCTCCAGGTTCTCGGCGAGGCGGACGTACTTCGAGACGTAGTTGTCGACGGGGTCCATCAGCGCGAACCCGACGTCGAGGAACTCCGCGGGCACGTTGCCGAACGTGTCCGTGACGAGTTCGGGGTCGTAGTAGGACTCGTCGCCCCACTGCTCGAGGACGCCGCCGGTGTTCTGGAAGCACAGGCCCGCGGCCATCAGTCCCAGGGCGTTGACCTTCTCGGGGTGCAGCGCCGCGTACATCGCCGACATGGTGCCGCCCATGCAGTAGCCAAGCACGTTGATGGCGTCCTGCCCGGAGCGCTCGCGGACGACGTCGACGCAGTTCTCGATGTAGCGGTTGACGTAGTCGTCGAGGGTGAGGTGCTGGTCGAGCCGCGAGGGCTCGTGCCAGTCGATGAGATACACGTCGTGGCCCGCCTCGAGCAGGCGCCGGACGACCGAGCGGTTGGGCTGCAAGTCGAGGATGTACGGGCGGTTGATCAGCGCGTAGATGACCAAGATCGGCACGGGCTCTTTCTCCTCGTCGGGCACCTCGATGCCGGCGGCCTCGGGGTCGTAGTGGAGGAGTTCGAGCTTGTTCTCCTCGTAGACGACGTCGGCGGGGGTCCCCCCGACCTCGACGGACTGCATCTGCTCGACGCGATCGGGCGCGACGTCCGCGGCGTCGACGGCGTCGGTCATCGCCTCGAGGGTCTGGCGCTGCCAGTCGAAGGCGGCCGCGACGGGGTTGACGGGGTTCGGCATGGTCACTCCTCGAGTTCGTCGAGGACGCGGTCGATCTTCGCCTCGAGGTCGTGCTGGCGGCGCTCGAGTTCGACCAGGCGCTCGCCGACCTCCTCGACGTCCCCGCGGGTGGCAAAGCCCAGCTGGGCGACCGTCTCCTGTGAGAGGTCGTCGGCCTCCTGGCGCAGTTCCATCATCGTCTCGACGAGCTGGCCGTTGGCGGCCGCGAAGGCGCTGGTCGACATGACGTGTTTGAACGCCTCGTTGGCCGACTGCAGCCAGATGTCGCGAAACTCGGTGGGGTCGACGTCCTCGCCCTGTGCGGCGTCGGCCGAGCGCTCGAAGGTGCGCTCGGCGGCGTTCATCCACTCCTCGTAGGCGCGGTTGTACCCCTGGATACCCTCGGCCAGTTCCTCGTCCTCGGGGACCGCGTCCTCGACGGCGTCGGCCCACGACTCGGCGAAGGCGGCCTGTGCCTCGAGGTTCTGCTCGACGGACTCGGCGACCGCCTCGTTCATCTGCTCGACCATCTCGCTCCACTCCTCCTGTATCTGGTTCGGATTACTCATAGGTTGTCCTCACGCGTGCGCGAATAAAAAGGGTACTTACGCCTCGACGGCCTCGGCGGCCTGCTGCTGGACCTCGCGGACCTGCTCCTGGACTTCCTCGACCTGCTCCTGGAGCTGGTCGAACTGGGCGGCCCACTGCTCGGTGGCCTCGACGGACTGGGCCTCGAGCTGTTCGTGGGCCTCCACGAGCAGCGCGAGCTGCTCGTCGACGGCCTCGACGTAGTCGTCGCTCAGCTCGTCGAAGGCGTCGGCGCCCTCGGCGAGTTCGGTCTCGAGACCGTCGAAGGCCTCGGCGTGGTTCTCGAGCAGGAAGTCGTACTGCTCGTCGAGCGCCGTGCGGATCTCCTGGACCGTCCCGGTGGTGCCGGGGACGGTCGACTCGACGGCGTCGAGGTAGCTCTCGACGATCGTCCGGGAGAGTTCGACGCCGCGGCGCTGTGCCGACGCCTGGCTGTCGAGGCTGTCGACGACGGCCCGGTTGAAGCTCTTCTGGAACTCAAGACCCTGCTGGAAGGCCTTCTGGCTCTGCTCGATCGACGCGCGCTGCAACTCGAATGCGGTGGTGATGGGGGTGGTGTATTCCATGATAGATCACTCTCTGTTTCGCTTGACCGGCAGGACGACGGCCTGCACGATGTCGCCTTCCTCGATGTCGAGGGCCTCGCGCTCGGCGTCCGGAATCGAGATCCGACCCCCGCTCTGCACGCGGGTCTTGAACGCCGCCATCTGACTCATCGCGCCGAGCTGGTTCATGTCCATCCCGGACGCGCCGGCCCCGAACAGCTGTCGCATCATCTGCTGTTGCTGCTCGATCGCCTGTTCGCTCGCCTCCTGCATCCCCTTGAACATCGGGGGCCACGCGAGGCCGTCGTCGTCGGTCATCGTCAATACCATCTACACCCCTCAGTGACATAAACTTTGCGTTCGATACCATCTGATACCATCTGATGGTTTCATATGGTCCGTCGCCCTCGATCGGCCGGCCGACGACGGCCCCCGCTCGCTCGAACGGGGCGATGCGTCCGATCTCGGCCGTAAGGGCGTGTGTGGGTCGCTACCACTATGTTTTAATATCAGTAGTGCCAAGCAGTTCGCGTCGATGAGTTCTGACTCGCACCGGACCACGCTGTTGGACACGTGGACCGAGACGTCGTCTCACATGTTCAACAGCGCCGTCGCGGCCAACCGGGCGGCGTTCGCCGCGTTCGGGGTACACCCCGACGACGACGGCGCGCTCCCGGCCGCCGACCGCATCGAGCCGGCCGAGAGCCTGCCCGAGTGGCACGTCGAACTGAGCGAGGAGCACCGGGAACGGCTGGGCGTGGGCGACCGCGTGGAGTTCACGAAGGGGATTTCCGACGAGGACGTGCGACAGTTCGCCGCCGCCAGCGGCGACACGAACCCCCTCCACCTGGACGACGAGTTCGCCTCGAAGACGCGGTTCAAGGGGCGGATCGCACACGGGACGCTCGTGGGCGGGCTCATCAGCGCCGCGCTCGCGCGCCTCCCCGGTCTGACGATCTATCTCTCGCAGGACCTCGAGTTCCACAACCCGGTCAGGATCGGCGATCGGCTCACCGCCGAGGTCGAGATCGTCGAGGACCTGGGCGACGATCAGTATCGACTGACGACGCGGGTCGTCGATGAGGGCGACGTCATCATCGACGGCGAGGCCGTCGTCCTCATCGACGAACTCCCCGAGTGAGCGCGTCGGCGAACGCGTCCGGTTTCTCGCGTGGCGGCCAGTGCCCACAGCCCTCGAACACTCTCAGTTCCGCGTCCGGGAGCCGTTCGGCCGCCCGCCGCGACCAGGCGACGGGCAACAGCGGGTCCGCGGCCCCGTGGACCAGCGTCGTCGGCGCGGTCAGTTCGGCCAGGCGGTCGCTGTAGTCCGTCCGCAGGCCGCCGACCCGGAACTCGTGGCGCTGCCAGCTTCTGAGCGTCCGCATCGTCGCCGGCGAGACGACCCTCCGTACGTCCTCGACCAGGTCCTCGGGCAGGCACTCGCCGGTCAGGCCTCGCAGGTACGTCCGCACGCCGGCCCGCGTGGCGGTGCTCCCCCACAGCCCCCCGCCGGTGAACGGCGTCCGGAGCGCGAGCGCCGCCGGGGCGCGCCAGTAGGCGTCCCCGCCGAGGCCGTAGCTGTCGACCAGCACGAGGCTCTCGGGGTCGCCCCCATCGAGTGCGTGACCCAGCGCCACGGCCCCGCCCATCGAGAGGCCCGCCAGCGACGCGCCCCGCAGGTCAAGCGCGTCGAGAAACGCCGCCAGCACGTCCCGGAAGTACGCGGTCGAGTAGGTCCGGCGCGGCTTGTCGCTCCCGCCGTGGCCGGGGAGATCCGGCGCGTACACCGCGAACTCGTCGGCCAGCGCCGGCAGCGCCCGCCGCCAGGCGACCGGCGCGGCGTCGATGCCGATGCCGTGCAGAAACACGAGCGGCGGCCCCGTACCGCCCGCGAAGTACCGCACCGACACGGTCTCGTCGTCGACGGTCAGCCGAACCCGATCGGCGCCGATTCCGTCCATCGCCGGCACCCGGTCGGCGTCACTCGCTTCCATCGACCGTCCCTGCGTGATCCAGCGATTTGAGCGTTCGGAAAAGGGCAGCAGACGCCGACCGGTCGCCGTCATCCGGTTCGATATCTACCTTCGTAGGAATGAAACAGTCCTTCGGAGACGATTTTTATTCCCTCGTGAGTATGATATCCCGAAGCACCCCCCTCGATATCCTTTCCGAGGACCCTCTATGGATCCCGTTCGTAGGCACCCTCTTTCTCGAGGCGCGCGCGCTCGCGGACGACTGACGGCGTGCGACAGCGGCCGGGTTCGCCCACCGCCTGCGGGACCGTGCAGTTGTTACAGGAGGCACAGAGCGCGTCCTCGCCGGCCAGCAGGCGCGCGCCGATGCGGGGTTCGGCATAGAAGGGGCGGGCCATCCCAACGAGGTCGGCCGCCCGCGTCTCGCCGGCGAGCAGACGGTCACAGTCCGCCCGGTCGCGGAGGCCGCCCTCACACAGCACCGGCACGTCGACGCGCTCGCGCACCCGGCGACAGAGGGCCGCGTTCCACCCGGGATCGCGGTCGAACCGGCGGGCTTGCAGGCGGTTGAGCAGACACACCGCCCGCGCCCGGAGCGGCCCGCCGAAGGCCGCCGCGTAGTCGTCCTGCAGGTCGCTGGCCGCCCAGGCCCGCTCCGGGAAGGCCCCGCGGACGACGCTCATATCCCAGGCGACGGACACCTCAACGGGGACGAGGGCGTCGTAGCCCACCTCGGCCAGGCGCTCGGCGATCGAGACGGCGTCGTCCCGCGTGAGGTGCCGGCGGACGAGTCGGGGGGCGGCCGTCTCGGCGGGCACCTTCGTCACCAGCGGCACGTCGCCGGCGTGGTCGCGGACGGCGGCGTGAATCGCCGCGAGGAAGCGCACGCCGTCGGCGAACTCGTCGTCCCGGCGGTTGTAGAAGGGAGAGAGGAACTGCTGGATCAGGCTCATGTTTGCCGCCGAGAGGTGGATCCCGTCGTAGCCAGCGTCGACCGCGTGGCCGGCGACGCGGCCGAACTGCTCGGCGAGGTCGTACACCTCGCCGGTGTCGAGCACGCGGGGCTCGAAGTCCAGCAGGCCGGCCCGGTCCAGCGCCCGCAACTGCCAGGGCGGGCGCGAGACGGCCAGTTCGCGGTGGTCGGGATGGGCCGCGCGGTGCCCGGCGTGCCAGGCCGCGAGGCTCCGCAGGCCGCCGTGGGCGAGCTGAATGAAAATCCGCCCGCCGGCGTCGTGGACGGCCCCCGTCAGTCGCTCCAGGTCCGCGACGAAGTCGGGGTCGTGGACCCGGGTCATGTTCGGCGCGGCACACCCGCTCTCGGCGGTGACGACGCTGGCGCCCTGAAAGAGCAGGCCGACGCCGGACTCGGCGGCCGGCAGGAGTTCGTCGATCAGCGTGTCGACCGCGCCGGGGCCGTTGCCCGCACACTCCAGCAGCGGCGCCCGGTAGAGGCGATTGGGGAGCCGACAGCCGCCGATCTCGACGGGGTCCTCGAGGGCTGCCATCGCCCCGGCAGTGGGGCGCGGGACGGGTAAGCCTGCCGGGGGGCTACTTCTCGACGACCAGCAGCGCGACCCGCTCGCGGACCAGGCCCGGGAGGTCGCCGTCCGCGGCCGTCAGCTCCGCGTCGCTCACGTCGAAGAACTCGCGCACGCGCTCGCGGTCGTAGGTGCCGAGAACGTCGGCGTCCGCGAGCAGGTCGGCGAGCGCGGCGGCCGCGCCCGCCTCGTCGCCCGGACCGTCGACCAGGAGCACGACGGGGCACTCGCCCTCGCTGACGCCCATCTCCAGGGCGCGCTCGATCTGCCGGCGCCCGGCGGCGTACAGCATAATCTCGACGCCGCGCTCCCGGGCGATGGCGTCGTCGCACTCGATGGCGCGGTCGGCGAACTCGACTGCCCGTTCGAGGTGCGCGCGGTCCACGACGTAGCGGGCGTCGAACGCCTGTACGGTCACGCCGTGTGTCTCGCCCGCCTCGTCCAGTCGCGCGAGGAACGCCTCGAGACCGTCGATCCGCGCGACCCCCTCGAGCAGTTCCATCAGAAATCCCCCAGGCTCGACTGGTCCTCGCCGGCCTCGCCGCCGGCGGCGACGCGCTCGTCCCCCTCGTCGCTCCCCGCGTCCGCGGGCGCGGCCGTCTCGTCGGGGTCGACGTCGGCCATCGAGGGGTCGCGGTGGCCGGCGTTTTCGAGCACCGTCTCGGCGGTCTTCCGGCGGCCCCGCAGGGCCCCGAGGACCACCGACTTGTCGGCCTCCCGGAGGTCGGCGCGGGTCTCGACGCCGGCCTCGTAGAGGCGGCGGGCGCGCTTTCGGCCCACGCCCCGGACCCCCGCGAGGTCGACGAGTTCGGCCCCGACGCCGTGCTCGACGCGGACGCGGGCCTCCCGTATCGCCGGCCCGACGCCGAGGTCGAGTTCGCCCGCCAGCGACTCCGCGGCGCCCAACAGCCACTGGGCCGTCTCGACCTTCCCGCGGATGTCGCCCGGGCCGACCCCGTAGCGATCGGTGATCGTGTCCTCGGAGACCTCGCTGGCCCAGTCCCCGAGCAGGCGGGCGGTCTTGAGCGCCGCCAGCCAGTCCTCGAAGCGGTCGTCGTACTCACTGGGGGTGCGCCCGAGCAGTTCGCCCTCGCGCTCGTAGGCCGCCATGGTGTACTCCTCCTCGTCGCCCGACCGCAGGTACAGTTCGTACATGTCGGGCGTGCGCGAGACGAGGTGATAGAGGCCCAGCGCCGGCGGCGGGTCGGCGTCCCCGGCTGCGTCCAGGTCTGTGGCGCCCGCGCCGTCGCCGTCCGCGAGGTCGCTGGCGGTCGTGAACGACGCCGCGGGCGTCCCAGCGTCGGGCGTCCCAGCGTCGGCCGCCCCGTCAGCGTCGCCCGTCCCGTCCGCGTCGGCCCCGTCGCTGCCGACCCCGCCGTGGCGCTGCCAGTGGCGCAGGCCGTCGATGATCTCGGCGGCGCTCATCGGGTCCAGGTAGAGCCGCGAGACGGTGTGACCGAGCGAGGTGGCCGACAGTTCACCCCCCTCGCGCTCGAGGAAGTCGTTGACCGCGAGGTACTCCAGCACGTCGTCGACGACGCGCTCGAGGCGGCCGCTCTCGGTCGTCTGGGACGCGTACAGCGTCCGATCGAGGAAGTCGAGCAGCTCGTCCCGCGAGCGGGCGAACCCGGAAGCCACCGTCGCCAGCAGGTGAGTCCGCAGCGCCGGTTCGGCCGCGAGCTTCGAGCGGACGGGCTCGGGGTCGGCCCACACGTAGCGCTCGAACAGTTCGTCCAGTTCGTCGTGGCCGCCGGCCAGCAGGACGGCCTCGCCGTAGGGGTCAAGTCCCGGGCGGCCGGCCCGGCCCATCATCTGGTGGACCTCGAGCACCGACAGGGGCGTCATGCCGCCGGCGGTGCCGTCGTAGCGCCGCCAGTCCCGGACGACGACGCGGCGGGCGGGCGTGTTGACCCCCGCCGCCAGCGTCGGCGTCGCACAGACGGCCTTCACGAGTCGGTCCCGGAAGGCGTCCTCGACGAGCGAGCGGTGGTCGCTGGCGAGGCCGGCGTGGTGGAAGGCCGCCCCCCGCTCGACGGCGTCGGCCAGGTCCTCGCTGGTCTCGGTGTCGCTGACGTCCCGGATCTCGTCGGCCACGTCGGCCAGTCGGTCCCGCTCGTCGGCAGAAAGCGCCTCGCGGGTAGTCGAGCCGAGCCGCCGGGCGGCGGCCTCGGCGTTGCGCCGGGAGTTGACGAACACGAGCGAGGACCCCCCGTCCTCGAGGGTGTCCCGGACGATGGCGGCGGTCTGCTTCTCGCCGTCCCGCACCGGGAGACGGTCCTGGGAGCCGTCCTCGAGGTGGAGCGCCTGCCCGTAGTGAACGCCCTTGCGCAGCTCGATGGGGCGCCACTCGGAGTCGACGAGCGCGGCGTCGAGCCAGTCGGCCAGCGCGTCCGCGTTGCCGATGGTGGCAGACAGCGCCACCGTCTGCATCCCGGGGTTGATGCGGCGGAGTTTCGCCAGCGTCACCTCCAGGGTGGGCCCGCGCTCGCCGTCGTCGACGAGGTGGACCTCGTCGGCGACCACGCAGGCCAGGTCCCCCAGCCACGGGGCGTCGTTGCGTACCAGCGAGTCGACCTTCTCGCTGGTGGCGACCACCACGTCCTTGTCGGCCAGCCACCCGCCGTCTGACTCGTAGTTGCCCGTCGAGACGCCCACGTCCAGGCCGTAGGCCTCGAACGCCTCGAACTCGGCGCGCTTCTCGCTGGCCAGCGCCCGCAGGGGGACGATGTACAGCGCGGTCCCGCCCTCCCGCTCCAGGGCCGACAGCATCGCGAGTTCGGCGATCAGCGTCTTGCCGCTGGCGGTCGGCACGCTGGCGACGAGGTTCTCGCCGGCGGTCGCGCCGGCCTCGACGGCCTCGGCCTGGGGCGGGTACAGTTCCTCGATCCCCCCGTCCCGCAGGTGGTCGGGCAGCCACTCGGGCACGCCCGACAGGTCGGCGACATCCATCGGTTCCCGATTGGTCCTGCTGCGGTTTAACTATTTTCAGGCGCTAAGTCCCCACCCTCAAGGAGCGAACCGCGTCAGCGGTGAGCGAGTAGGGTGGGGTAGTTCACACTGTCGTCCCGCTACTGGTAGCGGCCCCGCCCCTCGATCTCGCGCCACCGGTCGAGCGTCGCCTCGGGGTCGCTCGCGGCCGCCCGGTACCCCTCGCGTGCCCGTTCGATCAGCGCGCCGGCGTCCTCGGCCGTCCCGGACAGCGACTGGGCGAACACGTGGAGGTCCATCGCGTGGTCCTCGGCGTCGCGGCTGTAGTACCCCAGGCCGAAGTCGATGAGGTACGTGCGGTCCCCGACGCGGACGTTGCGCGTGGTCGGGTCGCCGTGGACCAGCCCGGTCTCGTGGATGCGGGCCAGGTGCCCGCCGACGGCCGCGGCCCGGTCGCCCGACAGCGCCTCGCGGAGGTCGCGCTCGCCGACGCGCTCGACGACGAGGCGGGCCGCCCCGGGGTCGACGTCCCGGACCAGCGGCGTCGGGACGCCCGCGCGGCGAGCGTCGCTGGTGAGACGCGCCTCGCTCCGGGTGCGCTCGCCGCGCAGGCGCTCGTCGAGTTCCGGGTGGCGGTACTCGCGAGGGACCCGCTCCTTGACGACGCGGTCGCCCTCGATCCGGACGGTCGCCTCCGCGCCCTTGACCGTCGTGCCCTCGTGGGCAGGGCTCCCGACGCGCTCGTCGGCCCGCCAGGTGACCGGCACCTGATCGGGCCGGAAGTCGGGGTCGACCCGGGACTCGGCGACCGGGAGGTGGTCGCCGGCCGCGTGCATCTTCGCGCCCAGCACCGCGATCATGCCGGCGTTGTCCCGCAGGAGACGCGGCGGCGGCGCGTGGAAGTCGGCCCCGCGCTGCTCGCACATCCCGGCCAGCATCGACCGGAGCCGCTCGTTCTGTCCGACGCCGCCACCGAGGATGAGTTCGTCCGCGCCGGTCAGCGACAGCGCCCGCTCGCTGACCTCAGTGAGCATCCCGAACACCGTCTCCTCGAGGCCGCGGCAGACGTCCTCGACGGGTACGCCGTCGTCGACGGCGTCCTGGGCGGCCGAGGAGATGCCCGCGAAGGAGAAGTCCATCCCCTTGACGACGTAGGGCAACTCGACGTACTCGCCCTCGCGGGCGCGGGCCTCGACCTTCGGGCCGCCGGGGTGGGACCAGCCGACGTGGCGGGTGAACTTGTCGATAGCGTTGCCGACACCGGTGTCCATCGTCTCGCCCAGCACGCGGTAGCGGCCGTTGCGATAGCCCAGGAGGTGGGCGTTGGCGCCCGAGGCGTTCAGACAGACCGGCGACTCGAATCCCGACCGGTGGCGACCGATCTCGAGGTGGGCGACCATGTGGTTGACGCCGACCAGCGGCACGTCGAACCGCTGGGCGACGCTCCGGGCGGCCGTGGCGACGATGCGCAGGCAGGGGCCCAGTCCGGGCCCCCGGGAGAAGGCGACGGCGTCGACGGGCGCGCCGTCCGCGTCCGCGTGGGGCCGCCCGCTCCCGTCGGCCCGCTCGCGGGCGTGCTCGAGCGCCGCCTCGACGACCGCCGGGACGGCCTCGCCCATGTGCTCGGCGGCCTCGCGGGGGTGGATGCCGCCGCTCTCGGGCTGGTAGGCGTCGCTCTCGATCCAGAGGTGCTCGTCAGCGCGGCGGCGCTCGGGGTCGTCGGTCTCGAAGACCGCAGCGCTGGCTGCCCAGGCGGTGCCCTCGATGCCGAGAACGCGCATCGCCCGCTACTTCCACTCGGTGTAGCCACACTTCCCGCAGTGCCGGCGGTCCTCGTGGTCCGCCAGGAAGCTGTCGCCACACCGGGGACACTGCTCGCGAGCCAGTTCGCCGTCGTCGTCGTAGTACTCGTGGCGCGCCATCTCAGGCCTCCTCGGGCACTTCCTCGCCGTCGGTGACGATCTTGTTGCGCTCGAGCATGTGCTCTTGCTCGACGTTGCGGGCGTCCTGGGGGCTCTCGTACACCTTGGCGTGCCCGACCGTCTGGCGCATCCCGAACTTCGTGTCCAGTTCCCGGACGACGACCTCCTCGGCGTCCTTGTTGAGCATGGCGGCCAGCGAGTCCCGCACGGCCAGTCGGGCCGGCGTCGCCTCCTCGTGAGTGACCCGGAAACGCACGTCGCTCCGGTGCAACATCGGGTTCTCCTCCTCCTCGATGATGTCGATCTCCATGGTTCGTTACCTCTACATCTCGCCGACCGACGCAAAAGGATTTCGAAGCCACCGGTGTCGACAGTACCGTGGGGTCTGTCGACCGGGCCGGCCACATGACTGTCGTGTTTCACGTTCGAGCTCGTCCCGACGCACGGACCGGGTCGCAACCGTCGTCGAGCGACACCCCTGCGAGGGTCAAATCCCGCCTGAGACGGGGTGGTGTGACCGGCACGCAGTCCCACCAGGGTGTTTCAGTACTGAACTCCCGAGGGATCATGAATTATCAGAAATAAAAAAAAAACTGGGAACGGTTTATATATGCACCCCATTCAATATCAAACCATGTCCGATTTTTTACCCGACCGCGCCTCGACAGGCGTCCGGGGACTGGATCGCGTACTGTACGGCGGTCTCGTCCCGGGTCGGAGCTACCTCGTCCGCGGGGCCCCCGGGACGGGCAAGACGCTGCTTGGCTTTCACTTCCTGACCGACGGGGCTCCCGACGACGAGTCGACGCTGTACATCAACCTCGAGGAACCCGAGGCCGACATCCGGCAGAACGCTGCGTCGCTCGGGGTCGACCTCGCTGACGTGCGGTTTCTGGACCTGAGTCCCACCTCCGACTTCTTCGCGGAGCGGCAGGGGTACGACGTGTTCGAGTCGGGCGACGTCGAGACCGAACCGATGGCCGAGCGCATCGTCGAGCGCGTGGAGGACCTCGACCCGGACCGGGTGTTCGTCGACCCGGTGACGCAGTTTCGCTACCTCGCCAGCGACGAGTACCAGTTCCGCAAGCAGGTCGTCTCGTTCATGCGCTTTCTCAAGGAGCGCGAGACGACGGTGCTGTTCACCTCCCAGCGGTCGTCCGCGACGCCGGACGACGACCTGCAGTTTCTCGCGGACGGCGTCGTCGAACTCGCCCGCGAGGGGCACGGCCGGACGGTCGCCGTCCCGAAGTTCCGCGGCTCGGACCGCCAGGGCGGCACGCACGCGCTGACGATCACCGACGCCGGCGTCTCGGTGTACCCCAAACTCCGGCCCGGCGAGCACGGCGCCGACTTCGACTCCGACGCGATCACTTCGGGGGTCGACGGGCTCGACGAGATGCTCGGCGGCGGCATCGAGCGCGGGACCATCACGGTGCTGAGCGGGCCGACCGGTGCCGGCAAGACGACCGCCGGGACCCTGTTTCTCGCGGCGGCCGCGCGCCGGGGGGAGCGGGCGGCGGTGTTTCACTTCGAGGAGACGGCCGACACGTTCCGCCACCGGTCGGCGGCGCTGGGCATCCCCGTCACGGACCTCGAGGCCGACGGGACGCTGTCGGTCCAGGAGGTCGAACCGCTCGCGCTCTCGGCCGAGGAGTTCGCCGACCGCGTCCGCCGGCAGGTCGAGGCCGAGAACGCCCGCGTCGTGATGATCGACGGCATCAGCGGCTACAAGCTCTCGCTCCGGGAAAGCGCCGAGGCGCTGGTGCGCAAACTTCACGCGCTGGGGCGGTACCTCAAGAGCATGGGCGTCACGGTCATCCTCGTCGACGAGATCGACGCCGTCACGGGCGAGTTCCGCGCCACCGACACCGGCATCAGCTACCTCGCGGACAACGTCGTCTTTCTCAGACACGTCGAGATGAACGGGGAACTCCGGAAGGTGATCGGCGTCCTGAAAAAGCGAGTCAGCACGTTCGAGTCGACGCTGCGGGAGTTTCGGATGGAAGACGGCGAGATCGCCGTCGGAGAGCCCCTGACCGGACTGCAGGGCGTGCTCAGCGGGACGCCGGAGATCACGGACGAGTGACCCGATGACCCACCTCGAACTGGTGCTCGATCACGAGCGCAACCGCGAACTGCTGGCCGACTGGCTGGCCGACCGCTACGAGGTGTCGGCGGGCGCGGCGCCGGAGCTGGCCGACGCGGTCGACCTCTGTCTGGCCGATCCGCCGGCGTTCGAGCGCCACCGCGAGGCGTTCCAGACCTGGAAGCGCACGGCCGACCCGGTGTTCGCGCCGGTGGTACTCGTCACGAGCGAACCGCTCGGCGAGGCGTTCGACCCCGAGGGCTGGCAGACCATCGACGGCCTCTACGTGGTCGACGACGTGGTGTCGGTGCCCGTCGACCGGACAGTGTTGCACCGTCGCCTCGAGAACCTCCTCGAACGGCGCTCGCTCTCGGCGCGCCTCCAGCGCAAGTACCGCCGGACGAAGGGGCAACTGGACTCGCTGTTCGAGGCGTTGCCGGACCCCGCCCTCGTCCTCGACGACGAGGACTGCATCCTCGCGGCCAACGACGCGATCGGGGACCTGGTGGAAAGCGACCCGGACGCGCTAGCGGGCGCCCGGATCGGCTCCGCCATCCCGCTCGGCGACGAGGCGCTTCACACCGCGCTCGATTGCGTTTCACGGGCCCGCGGGAGTGACGCCGTCGAGACGATCGATCTGAGTTTCGAGACCGACGCCGACGCCGGTCGCCGACACTTCGAGTTGAGCGCGCGTTCACTCGACGTGGCCGAGGAGCCCGGCGTCTGTGTCGTCCTGCGGGACATCACCGCCAGGACCGAACGCCAGGCGAAACTCGTCGAGAGCGAGATCCGGTTCCGGCAGATCGCCGCCCACGTCGAGGAGAACATCTGGATGCTCGACGCGGACACGCTCGAACTGCTGTACGCCAGCCCCGGCGTCAAGGAACTGGTGGCCGACGCCGACTCGCTGGCCGGGACGACCGTCGTCGAGGCGTTCCTCGACCGCGTCCACGAGGCCGACAGCGAGCGGGTCCGGACCGAGATCGAGGCCGCCCTCGACGCCATCGCGGTGGGCGACACGGAGACCGACCTCCGCCTCGAGTTTCGGTACCGACGCCCCGACGCCGGCGTCCGGTGGCTCCACCTCGAGGCGAGCGTCGTCCCGGACGGCGACGGCGATCCCACCCGGATCGTCGGCATGACCGACGACGTGACGGCGCTGAAGCGCCGCGAGCAGGAACTCGCCAGCCAGAACGAGCGCCTCGAGGAGTTCGCCGCCATCGTGAGCCACGACCTGCGCAACCCCATTCAGGTGATCCTCGGCGGCGTCGACCGTCTTAGACACGGCGGCGGCGAGGCAGCCGTCGACGACATCGAACGCTCGGCCGAGCGGATGACCGACATGGTGGACAACCTCCTGTCGCTCGCTCGGGCCGGCGAGGACCTCGACGAGCCCCACCCGGTCGCCCTGGAGACCGTCGCGAACCGCGCCGGGGAACAGGTCGACGCCCCCGGGGCGACCCTGGCGCTCCCGAACGGGGGATCCATCATGGCCGACGAGGACCGCCTCCAGCAACTGTTCGAGAACCTCTTTCGCAACGCCGTCGAACACGCCAGCCCAACCGTCTCCATCTCGGTCGACCTGCTCCGGGACGAGTCGGGGTCGATCACCGGGTTCGCCGTCGCCGACGACGGCCCCGGCATCCCGCCCGCCGAGCGCGATCGCGTCCTCGAATCGGGGTACACGACCGCCGAGGGCGGCACGGGATTCGGCCTCGACATCGTGAGCGACATCGCTGACGCACACGGCTGGTCGCTCTCGTTGACCGAGAGCGCCGACGGCGGCGCGCGCTTCGAGTTCCGAGGCGTCGAACCGGCCTGAGCCCGCTGCCGGGACACTCCCGGCCTGTCACTCCCGATCGCTCAGTTCCGCTATCACTCCCGATCGCTTGCGGTCGC
>JBDGUH010000058.1:0-31523 GCA_042216055.1 Haloarculaceae archaeon | reverse complement strand
GACGTGGTTCCGACCCTTCATCGGACGGTACGCGTTACATAACAATGCCGGCAGGGGTGGGAGAGTCGGCCGTGACACCGAACGCTTCGCGGTCGAGACGAGCGTTCCTCCGGGCCGCGCTGGCGACCGGGACGGCCGCGCTCGCTGGCTGTCCGGGAGGACAGGAAACCGAGACGGGGACACCCACCGAACCGTCGATGACCGAGACGCCGACACGGACGCCGCCGGACCGGACTACACAGACGTCCACGCCCACGCCCACGACGACCGACCGGGGTCGATTCCGTGACGTGGTGGACGTGACTGCGGCGGGCGCAGATCCGGACGGGTCCCAACCGATCACCGATCTCGTCTCGGGGCTGGCCGCCAACGACACCGTTCTCGAGTTCCCCGAGGGGGTGTACAGGATCGGGGCGCTCGAAGTCTCCCGCCTCGAGAACTTCGGCATGCGTGCGAAGGACGGGGCGGACGTGCGCCTCGTGCCGACGGCGCGGGCCCACGAACTGGGACCCGTCCTGCTGACCTTCACCGACATGCAGCGGTTTCTCCTGTCGGGGTTCACACTCGATTACCGACAGCCCGGACACGGGGGGATGGTGTACGTCCTGGGGACGGGGCCGTTCGAGGTCTCGGACATCACGACCCGCGGACAGTATCCGCCCGACGTCTCGGGGTACCGATTCGAGGTCGTCCGGCCCTCGAGCACCGCCGTCGTGCGGAATCTCGTCGCCCGGGGCGGGTCGCGGGAGGGGTCTGACTCCGTGGGCATCTACGTCGGCCGGAACCACGCCGGCGAACTCCGGGTCGAGGACTGCGAAATCGCCAACTTCCCGAACAACGGCATCTACGCCTCCTCGCCGGGCCGGCAGGACGCGTTCTCCGGTGCGAACGGCCCGGTCCATGTCAGGGGCGGCCTGTACGCCAACAACAACGTCTCGAACGTCCGCCTCGGATCGAGCGGTTCGACCGCCCGTGACGTGACCGTTCGGGTCGACCGCGTCCCGCCAGCCTACTCACACGGGCTGAACGTCCGCGGGATCCGGATCAGGGCCCGGCAGGGCCAGATCATCGAGAACTGCGAGGTGTCCATCACGACGGACCTGCCCCGGAGTTTCGGAGGTATCGTCTTCCACCCCGACGCGGGCACCGGGACGGTCCGGGACACCCGCGTCCGGATCGACGCGACGGGCGTGCCCGCGGTGAACGTTCTCGAACCGAACCACGACGAGCGGGGACCGACGCTCGAGCGCCTCGAGATCACCGGCTCTGCCGCGACCGAGAACACCGTCGACGTGCAGGCACGCGACGGCACCCGGATCAGGGACAGCACGATCGATCAGACCGGCCACGACCGCTCCGGCATCCGGTTCAAGCACGCGACGGACTGCATCGTCGAGAACAGCGAGATCAGCGTGACGGGGGACCCCATCGTCCTCGACGAGTCCCAGGTCGTCCGGCGCAACAACGTCTTCCGGACGCCGACGCCGGCGACGCCGAGCGACACGCCGCTCTGATCGGGCGACGGTGCAGATTCGACTCGGACGAGGCGCTGTTCTCCCCCGCGACCGTCGTTCTAATACCCATGTGCGAACACGTGGCAAACGTTTATCTATGTCTAGGTTTCATTCCAACTCACGAGTAGTTCCCGATGGGCTATGCGTACCTCATATTGAGTAATGGTATCGTCCCCCGTGGAACGCAAGTGTCCGTGTTCGACCAGTTGTTCTGGGTGTTCACGGGAATCGGCACACTCGTCGGTCTCGTCGTCATCGGCTTCCTGCTCTGGAAGGCCTACCAGTACAGGGCGGGTGCGAGTTCTGCCGACGAGGACGAGGTCGCGCGCCCGCAACTCGGCGTCCTCCCGACGGGGAGCCACGGCGCGAGGCACCTCGCGATCTCGTTTTCGATCAGCGCGGTGATCATCCTCTCGCTCATCGCCTGGTCGTACGGCGCCCTGCTGTACATCCAGCAGGGCGTTCACGGGCAACCACCCGCCGACGTGAACGAGCAGATGAACGTGACGGTGACGGGCCACCAGTTCTACTGGGAGTTCGAGTATCACAACGTCTCAGGTGCGAGCCAGTCCATCAACACAACGGGAGAACTCAGGGTTCCGGAGGGAGCACTGGTCAACCTCCGGGTGACCTCGGCCGACGTGTTCCACAACTTCGGCATCCCGGAGTTGAAGGTCAAGACGGACGCGATTCCCGGGCAGATGACGACGACGTGGTTCACCGCCGACCAGCAGGGGACCTACCTGGCGCGGTGTTACGAACTCTGTGGTCAGGGCCACTCGGAGATGACCGCACAGGTGATCGTCATGCAACCGGACGCGTTCCGCCAGTGGTACGCGAATCAGACGTCAAATTCGACGGGGAGCTAACATGAGTGGAACAGACAAGAATCCGGACGTCGAATCGAACGGTGGACTCCCGGTCACCGGCGACGAGGTGGCCGCGGCGACCGGCAGCGGGGTCGGGGAGGAACACGGCCTCCCCCCGGCGAGTTCCATCAAGCGGTGGTTCGTCACGACCAACCACAAGGACGTGGGAATCCTGTACATACTCACGTCGCTGTTCTTCCTGATACTCGGCGGTCTCCTCGCGCTGCTGATGCGCGTCCAGCTGTGGGCGCCCCGGGCCCTGGGCGAGGGCCCGCTCTCCGGGCTCGGATACAACCAGGCCGTCTCGATGCACGGCCTGATCATGATCTTCTGGTTCCTCTCGCCGTTCGCGATCGGGCTGGCTAACTACGTCGTCCCGCTCCAGATCGGAGCGGACGACCTCGCGTTCCCCCGGTTGAACGCCCTCTCGTACTGGCTGTACCTGCTCTCGGGCGTCCTGATCTTCGTCTCCTTCTTCGAGGGGAGCGCCTTCGCGGGCGGGTGGACGATGTACGCGCCGCTCAGCACCGCGTCGTTCCAGCCCTCGATCGGCGCCAGCATCACCGTACTGGGCCTGACGATGTTCGTCATCTCGGTCACGATCGGGTCGATAAACTTCCTGACGACGATCCACCGGATGCGTGCGGACGGGCTCTCGCTTCGGAAGATCCCGCCGTTCTCGTGGTCGATGCTGCTGACCATCTGGATGATGCTGTTCGCGTTCGCGGCGCTGCTGGCGGCACTGCTCATCCTGCTGGCCGACCGCCTCGCTGGCACTACCTACTACACCGCCCAGTCGGGCGCGCTGCTGTGGGACCACATGTGGTGGTTCTTCGGCCACCCCGAGGTGTACATCGTCTTCTTCCCGGCCCTGGGGATCATGTTCGAGACCTTCCAGACGTTCTCGGGCCGGGAGATCGTCGGCCGCCGCTGGGTGATCATCGCCACGATGCTGGTCGCGCTCCAGAGCTTCCTGGTCTGGATGCACCACATGTTCCTGACCGGGATCAACCTGACCTCCCAGACCATCTTCATGATAACGACTATCTCTATCTCGCTGCCGTTCGACCTGATGATGTTCTCGCTCACCTACACGCTGATCAAGGGACGGGTCAAGTACACGACGCCGTTCCTGTTCAGCCTGGCGTCGATGGTCCTCTTTATCATCGGGGGCATCACGGGCGTGTTCCTCGGCGCCGTCGCCCTGGACTTCAACTTCCGGGGCACCTACTGGGTCGTCGCACACTTTCACTACGTGATGCTCGGGGGCGGCACTGCCCTCTTCGGGGGCCTGTACTACTGGTTCCCGAAGATCACCGGGAAGATGTACGACGAGCGCCTGGGGAAGTTGACCGTCCTCCTCTATTTCATCGGGTTCAACGCGCTGTACTTCCCGCTGTTTCTCGCCTGGGAGATCCCGCGGCGCGTGTTCGACTACCGGGCCGTGTTCGCGCCGATGCAGAAGGTCGCGACCGTCGGCGCCTTCATCCTGGCCTTTGCCTTCCTGCTGATGTTTTACAACCTCTACAAGAGCCTCTTCTACGGCGCCGACGCCGACGCCAACCCCTGGGAGTACAGCAGCACCATCGAGTGGGCCATCCCGTCGCCGCCGCCGCTCGAGAACTTCCCCGGGATCCCCTCCTTCGCCAGCGGTCACCTGGACTTCCTCCCGAGAGTCACCGACGGGTCGGCCCAGGCCACCGACGGCGGCGCCGTAACCGCCGACCACACCGAGCACGGTACCGAGGCGAATCACGCGAGCATCTGGCCGTTCGCCATCGCTGTCTCCGTGTTCCTCATCTTCTGGGGGCTGGGCGGCAGTCTCAAGGCGGGCGAGTTCGTCGGTGGGACCTTCGGGTATTTCCACGCCGCCCTCGCCGGCTTGGGGCTGCTCGTCGGCCTGGGATCGCTTGTCGGCCTGGGCCGCGAGCGGTTCCACGGCCCCGAGGGCGGGTTCGGCGAGGCCTGGCCGTTCCAGAACGCCGAGAGCAACCTCAAGACCGGCATCTGGATCTTCATGGCGTCGGACATCGTCCTCTTTGGGCTCGTCATCGCCGCGTACATCTTCTCGCGGGCCTACTTCGGCTGGACGGCCTGGCACCTCATCCCCGAGGAGACACTGCCCGGCCTGATCGACACGTACGTCCTGCTCGGGAGCAGTTTCGCCGTGGTGCTGGCCCTGAACGCCGCCCGGAACGAGAACCGGCGGGGCGCCCTGGCGAGCCTGATCGTCACGATGCTGCTCGGCCTGGCTTTCCTCGGGAGCCACGTCATCGAGTGGGTCCCGCTGCTCCGCGAGGGCGTGACGCCCGGCTCGAGCATCTTCGCGTCGACCTACTATCTGACCGTCAGCCTGCACGCGCTCCACGTCACCATCGGCCTCCTGCTGGCCGGGTGGCTCACCGTGCGGACCTACTACGGCGCGTACATGGGCGAGGAGGACTCGAAGCCGGTCGAGTACTTCGGGATCTACTGGCACTTCGTCGACATCGTGTGGCTGTTCCTGTTCCCGCTGTTTTACATCCTCTGAGGTGACCAAAGATGGCATCAACCAGACTGTACACGGCGATATTCGTGGTCCTGTTCGTGAGCGCGACGATGCAGGTGCTCGTCGAGGAGTTCCTGGGCCCGTCGGCCTACTGGCCCGCCCTCGTGGTCGTCCTTGGACTGTCCTTCTTCAAGGCCGGGCTGGTCGCCGGCTGGTACCAGCACCTGAAGATGGACACCCGGTCGTTCACGTACCTCGTGCTCGTCGCGCTCATCGCGGTGCTGGCGTTCACCGCGGGCGCGACGTTTTCGGTCACGTGATCCGCGGGAGCGGCCAGCACCCTGACGGCCCGGGAGATTCCGGGGGTTCATCCGGCCCGGGGACGAAGACCACGTGGATGGGTACCGGTCGACACGAACCGCGGTGGCCTGCCCCGGACGCGGCGAACCCGCCGTCTCGCACTCCGGGGCCCATCGTCGATCCGGACGGCGGTCGGAGGGGGTCGTGAGCCCGACCGACGGCGGCGCCGCGGAGACCTGTACGCTGTGTGCGTTGCCCCTCTCGCGCAGTCACCGGACGCCCGTGGAGAACGACGACGGGGCGACGTTTTGCTGTCGCGGGTGCCTGAACGTGTACGAGGCCCTCGACGAGACGGACGACCTCGACCGGGCCGACGTGCGGGCGGCCGTGGACGCGGACGAGAGCGGCGCCACAGACGGCGCGGACTCGGGTGGAGACTCCCGAGACGACGCGGTCCCGCCGGGCGACGAGCGCGCCTTCCTCCGGGTGGGCGGCATGCACTGTGCGACCTGCGAGACGTTCCTCGAGTCCGTGGCGACCGGGACCGAGGGCGTCGACGGCGCGGAGGCGAGTTACGTCACCGAGACGGTCAGGGTGGACTACGACCCCGACGAACTGGACGAGACCGACCTGACCGAGGCGCTGAGCACCGCCGGCTACACCGCCGCCCGGCGCGAGGATGCGATGGCGACCGGGGGAGCCGACGAGACGACCCTCTGGCGGCTGATCGCCGGCGTCGTGGTCGGGATGATGGTGATGATGCCGTACTTCGTGCTGGTGTACCCGGTCCACTTCGGCCTCTACCCGCCCTGGATGCTCTCCATCGCGCGCCAGCAGCTCCGTCCGGACAGCAACGCGCGGTACCTCTACTACCTGCTGTTCTGGTTCACCACGGTCGTCCTGGTGGCGACCGGCGGGCCGATCCTCAAGGGCGCGTACGTCAGCCTCCGGACCCGGAGTCCGAACATGGACCTGCTCATCGCGCTCGCGGCGGTGAGCGCGTACGTCTTCAGCACGCTGTCGGTCCTGTGGGGGCGGCCGGACGTCTACTACGACGTGACGGTGACTATCGTCGTCGTCATCACCGCGGGCAACTACTACGAGTCCTCGATCAGGGAGACGGCGACGGACCTGCTCTCGGCGGCCAGTTCCGCCACCGTCGACGAGGCCCACCGCTCCCTGGCGGATGGCTCGACCGAGGATGTATCCGTCGCGGACCTCGCGGCGGGCGACCGCGTGCTGGTCCGGGCGGGCGACCGCGTCCCGGTCGACGGCGCGGTCCGCGAGGGCGAGGGCACGGTCGACGAGGCCGTGGTCACGGGCGACTCGCTCCCGGTCGCGAAGCGGCCGGGCGAGGACGTGGTCGGCGGGTCGGTCCTGACGGACGGTTCACTCGTCATCGAAGTGGGCGAGGACGCCGAGAGCAGCGTCGACCGGATCGCGGATCACATGTGGAACCTCCAGAGCACGAACCACGGCATCCAGCGGCTCGCGGACCGACTGGCCGTCGTCTTCGTCCCGGCCGTCCTCGCGCTCGCCGCGTTCGCCTTCGTCGCGTACCTCGCGCTGGGCGCCGGAGTGACCGCGGCGGTGCTGGTCGCGCTGACGGTGCTGCTGGTCTCGTGCCCGTGCTCGCTCGGCCTCGCGACGCCGCTGGCCGTCGCCGCCGGGGTTCGCGACGCCGTCGTGCGGGGCATCGTCGTCTTCGACGAGACGGTCTTCGAGCGGGTCCGGGAGGTCGACGTGGTGGCCTTCGACAAGACCGGGACGCTTACGACGGGCGACCTGCGCGTGCGCGACGCCGACGCGCCCGAGCACCTGCTCGGCCTGGCCGCCGCGCTCGAACGCCAGTCCTCGCATCCGGTCGCGTCCGCCATCGCGGACGCGTACGGCGACCGGACGCGAACGTCCTTGCCGGACGGTGACGACGCCGACGCGGCGGCACAGAGGAACGACGAACCGGACAGGCCGGCACAGCGGCGCGACGAACCCGACACGGCAGCACAGCGGCGCGACGAACCCGACACGGCGGAACCGCGGGTGACTGCCTTCGAGAGTCACGGCACCGGCGTCGAGGGCGTCGTCGACGGGACGACCGTGCTCGTGGGCCACCCCGACCTCTTTTCCGAGCGCGGGTGGTCGGTGCCGGCGGCGGTCGAGGACCGGGTGACCGCCGCCCGGGACGGGGGACAGCTCCCGGTCGTCGTCGGGCGGGACGGCGCGGCCGAGGGGACCCTCGTCCTGGGGGACGACCCGCGGGAGGGGTGGGAAGACACCGCGACCGCGCTGTCCGAGCGCGGGATCGAGGTGGTGGTGCTCACCGGCGACGACCAGCGGTCCGCGGCGACCTTCCGGGAGCACCCCGCGATCGAGCGAGTGTTCGCGGGCGTCCCCCCGGAGGCGAAGGCCGAGACGGTCCGGCAACTCGGGGCCGGTCGGCTCGTGGCGATGGTCGGCGACGGGACGAACGACGGGCCGGCGCTGGCTGCAGCGGACCTGGGCATCGCGCTCGGCAGCGGGACCGCTCTCGCCGTCGACGCCGCCGACGTGGCAATCGTCGACGACGATCTGGCCTCGATCGAGACGTTGTTCGACCTCTCGCGGGCGGCCGGTCGACGGGTCAAACAGAACGTCGGGTGGGCCTTCGGCTACAACGCCGTCGCGATCCCGCTGGCGATTCTCGGGTTCCTGAACCCGCTGTTCGCCACCGTCGCGATGGCCTCGAGCAGCCTGCTGGTGGTGACGAACTCGGCGAGAGACCTGCTCACAGAGTGAGAGGACGAAACGCCCCTACCTGACCACGGTGATCGACACCCAGACGGCGCGGAGCGCGTTCTCGCGGGTGGGATTGGCGGGCGGCGATCCCTCGTAGAGCAGGTAGGTGATCCGCCTGTCGCCCGGGGTCGAGAGCGCGAGTGAGACGGTGGTCCGGGCCGATCTGCCGGGTGGGACCTCGACCGTCCGGGTGGCGATGACGCTTCCGGCGCCCGGCGCGGTCGCGTTGGCGTCCGCGAGGCGCGCGACGACGGTGTAGGTCCCGCCGCCCGATCCCTCGTGTTCGACGGCCAGGGTGTGGTTGATCGTACCGTTGGCGAGGACGGCGTCGTCGTACACGCCGATCTGCGAGGTGCCGTTGTTCTGCCCGACGACGTAGAACTCGGTGACGGGGTCACCGGTCTGGCCGAACGCGACGCCGGCGCTCGCGCCCGCGAGCAGGACACAGATCGAGACGCTCGCGGCGAGCACGATCCCCGAGGGGGTGTGGACGGCCGCGACGAGGCGCTCCCAGGCGGGTGTCGTCGAGGGGTGGAACTGCCGCTCTGGGGGGAGCGCCGTCCGTCGACGGACCGCTACGAGGCCCAGCGCGATCGTGACGAGGCCGACGCCGATCAGCACGGGCACCGGCGAGATGGAAAAGAGGCTCCCGACGACGACGGCGACGGCCGGAACGAGGAGCGCGCTCAGGAGGATCGACAGGACGATTCGGTCGAGGAGCGAGACCGACCTGAAGCGGCCGGAGCGGTCGTCGCCGCCGCTTTCGACCGCGTTGTCGCTCGCGACCGGGACGCTGCTCGCCGACGGGTAGATGGCGACCACGAGGGCGTAACCGGGCGCGAAAAGCAGCGCCGGCACGGCCACGGCAGTCCGCACGAGCGGCGACGCGGCGAGGAGCATGATGGGCGTCCCGACCAGCGCCAGCAGGCACGCGGCGAGCAGGTCACTCGCTGCGAGGAGCGCCGTCAGAGACGGGACGGTCACGCTGGTCGAGGAGCGATCGAACATGGATCCGGGTTTCGAGGAGCCGTCCATTGTTATGCCTCCCCTATGCCCCCGGCCCCGACAGGCAGAGCGTGACCGCCGCGTCGTCGTACACGCGGTCGCGGCCGCCGCAGATCTGCTGGCGGGTCCGCTGGATCGTGACGGCCGATTCGCCGGCGAGAAACACCGGGGCACCGACCGAGTCGTAGTGCCGGTACACCACCGCGTCGTGGGAAGCCGCGCCGCCCACGAGGACGATGGGGTTCGCCGCGTACGAGCCGGATCGCGTGAAGACGGTGCGGTAGGGGTGATCGGCGTACAGCGGGCCGGCGCTTGCCGGGCGGTGTGCGCCGATGGTCCGGACGGCCGCCAGTTCCTCGCTCGTGTAGCTGTATCTGGTGTACTGCTCCTCGAACACCGGGTTCTCCGGCGTGGCCTTGTGCTGGATCAGCATGGCGCCCGGGAAGACGAGCGCGAGGGCGAGCAACCCTCCGAGGGCGGCCCGGCGTGGGAGCCGCCGGGCGAGGAACCAGCAGCCAAGCGCGGCGACGCCCGCCATCGGGGCGTACATGAACGCGTACCAGCGGCTCGGCAGCACGAGGTTGAAACCAAACAGCGGGAAGCCGAGCGTCACGACCGCCGTCGCGACCGCCGCGGCGAAGTACGTCGAGAGGACGAGGGTAGAACTGTCGCGGCGCAGGACCGTGAGCGAGCCGACGACGACGACCAGCAGGAGGGCGAAAAAGCCCAGCGCGTCGACGAACGAGACGGCAAAGGGCGTGGGCGTCACGCCCAGTGCGGCGGCCTCGCCTCCGGTGGAGCTAGCGAGGTTGAGGAAGCCGACCGTGGTGGTGAGAGAGTGGCTGAACGCGCCGACGAGCCCAGACAGGAGTGAGGTGTCGTGGTACGGCGTCTGGGCGAACGAGGCGGTGACGAGCCCGGTCTGCACGAGGAACAGCGATCCGAGCGCCGGCCGGCCGGCGGAAGAGCCGGCACGGAACCGGTCCGCGAGATGCGCCGCCGCCCCGGCGCCCAGCACGACCATCAGGACGAACGCCGAGAGCTGGTGGGTCAGCACGGTGCCGACACAGAACACCAGCGCCAGCACGTAGTCCCGGCCGCGGGCCTCGTCGTAGTACAGCCGGGTGATGGCGTACAGCGCCCCGAGGAAGAAGACGAGGCCGAGGCTCGTCGGGATGAGATGGATTCCCCAGCGGATGACGTGATCGGCCATCACGAACAGGCTGACGGCAAACAGCGCCCAGCGCCGGGGGAGGAAGTGTGACACGGTGCCGTACAGGAGCAGGCACCCGACGGTGACCACGAGGCCGACGGCGAGAAACGCCGACAGCTTGAGCGAGAGACCGGTGGCGTCGGCGACCGTCACCACGAGGACGTGATAGAACGGTGCGGCGCCGTACTTCACGTCCGAGAGCGGGGCGAGCGAGTTCGCCGCCTGGATCGAGGCGGCGTAATCCGTGACGTGGGTCCAGATGTCGACGCCGACGAGGCCCGGCGTCGTCAGGATGGCGGCGTACCGGACGACCAGTGCGAACGAGAGCAGTTCGGCGAGCACGAGGCCGGGCCGGAGCGCGGCGCGCTCGACGAGGAGAACCTGCGCGAGGATGCCCGTCCCGATAGCGGCGGCGACGACGAAGAAAATCGGCGTTCGCCCGCCGGCCTGTGCGGCGAGCAGCGCGAGGAGACCGACACCGACGAAGGTCAGCCCGGCCGCGGCTCGTGTGGGGCCGCTGGACAGCGTGCCCTCGAGGCCCGTCCCGGGGCGGTCCGGGAACCGGCGCGCGAGGAGATAGAGGAGGCTCGCGACGGCGAGCAGCGGCGGCAGCACCTGTACGTACACCTCGCCCGAGTAGAACCGCAACGGGAACAGCAACACCGCCAGCACGAGGCCGGCGACGGCGGCCGCGCGGTCGGGCTGTTCGACGCGCGGGAGCTGACGAGCCAGTTCAGGCACTGACGGGCACCTCCCGGCCGGCGGCCGTCTCGTACACCGAGACGATCCGTTCCGCCATGCGTTCGAGGCCGAGATCCGCGACAGTGTCGCGTCCCTCGGTCACGGGTGCCGCCTCGAGCACCGCCGCGAGACGGGCGATCAGCGCGTCGTCGTCCGCACAGACCGCGGAGTACTCGAGCTCCGCGACCCGTTCAGCCACGTCGCCCACGTCCGTCGCGACGACCGGCAGGTCACAGGCCAGCGCCTCCTTGACGACGTTGGGCGAGCCCTCGCGTGTCGAGGTGAGCAGGAGCGCGTCCGCGGCGTTGAGATACTCCGGGACGCGCTCGTGGGCGAGGCCGTGGACCGCGGCCAGTTCGACCGGCCCCGTGACGCGGTCGGCGACGCGGTCGACGACCCGGCGGGCCCGCGGGTAGTCTTTCACCTCGCGCTCGGGGTCGTACGGAAAGAGGACGTAGTTCGTGTCCGGGTCCCAGCCGACGGCCGCCCGCGCCTGATCACGCGGGCGGGGGCTGAACGTGGACAGATCGATACCGTGTGGAATCACGTGGCACTCCCGGTCGAGCGCCGCTGCCATCTCCTGAGACATGACGATCACTTCGTCACACCGGTTGGCACACCACCTGCTGACCCGGCCGTACCGGCCGAACAGGTCAGAGCCCCACAGCGAGCAGACGACGGGCCGGTGTGGCTGTGCGAGGGCTGCCGGTGCGGTCAGCCCGTAGTTCGCGTGTATCACGTCGTAGGCCCCCGGCGAGTGGGCGATGACCTTCGCGTAGAAGCGCCCGTAGTGGGCGACCGATCGACCGCCCTCGGCCGCGTCCGGGACGGCGAGCACGTCACAGTCGACGCCCGCCGCCTGGAGCGCCCGGACCTGCTCGCGGAAGAACGGGGCGTCCTCGTTGGTGACGAGCAGCAGGGCGTCAGTCATCGAGGAGCACCTCCAGCACGCGGTGGGCGGCGTCGCCGTCGCCGTACGGCGCGGGTTTCGGCTCGCGGCCGCCGGGCGAGCGGAGGGCGCGACCGATCGCGTCGGGGTCGGCGCCGACCAGCCGGTTCCACCCGCTCTCGACGGTCTCGACCCACTCGGTCTCCTCGCGTAGCGTCACGCAGGGAGTATCGAGGAAGAACGCCTCCTTCTGGACGCCCCCGGAGTCGGTCGCGACGGCGCGGGCCGCCGCGAGCAGGCGGACGAACTCGAGGTAGCCGACCGGGTCGACGAGCCGGAGCGACCGCTCGGCGCGCTCCCGGAGACCCGACGCCTCGAGGGCCTGCACGGTCCGCGGATGGGCGGGAAACACCACCGGATCGTCGAGCGCTCCGAGCGCGGCGACGATGCGCTCCAGTCGGTCCGGGTCGTCCGTGTTGCGGACGCGGTGGACGGTCGCGAGGACGTACTCGCCCTCCGTGAGCCCCAGGTCCGCGAGGACGGACACGGAGTCGCGGGCGACGTCCCGCGCCCACAGGAGCGCGTCGTACATCACGTCGCCGACGCGGTGGGTGCGGTCGCCCAGTCCCTCCCGCTCGAGGGTGCGCTCGGCCGCCCGCGAGGGCGCAAACAGCAGGTCCGCGACGTGGTCGGTGACCACGCGGTTGACCTCCTCGGGCATGGCGCGGTTGCCGCTGCGGAGGCCGGCCTCGACGTGAGCCACCCGGAACGGGTACCTGGCGCCGACCAGCGCGGCGGCCACCGTCGAGTTCGTGTCGCCGTAGACGACCATCGCGTCGGGATCCTCGGTCGCCACGACGGGGTCGAGGCGCCGCATCGTCGCCGCCGTCTGCTCGGCGTGGCTGCCCGAGCCCACCTCGAGGTTGTAATCGGGCGCCGAGAGCCCGAGTTCCTCGAAGAACACCGCCGACAGCTCCCGGTCGTAGTGCTGGCCGGTGTGGACGAGCACCTCCTCGTGGCCGTCGGGAAGCGCCCGCGAAACGGGGAAGGACTTGACGAACTGCGGGCGCGCGCCGACGACGGTCAGGAGCTTCACGGGCGACCCACCTCCACGAGCAGGTCCGCGACGAAGTCGGTCACGTCGACGGCGTCCTCGAGGAAGGTGTCGCGCTTTCGCGCCCAGTCGTCGCCGCCGTCGCTCGCCAGCAGTTCCTCGGCCCGGGCCAGCGCCGCTTCGGGGTCGCCCGTCGAGAAGACGAGGTCCTGCTCCTCCAGGCGCCGGAAGTTCGCCATGTCATCGCCGGCCGCAAAGGAGTTCGAGCGCACGGCGGGCGTGCCCACGAGCGCCGCCTCCGTCGCCATCGTCTGGGAGTCCCCGACGTAGAGGTCCGCGAAGGCCAGCAGGTGATGAATCGCTTCGGGCTCGACCGGCAGGCGGTAGGGCTCGAGGTCGGCCCCGAGCTCGTCCTCGCTCGTGACGTACACGTCGCCGTGGGCCGCGAGGCGCTCGACGAGACGGCGGCGGTCGGCAGGGGAGAACCCGCCCTCGCCCACGTCGTGCTGGGCGCCCCAGGACACGAACCGGACGACCGAGTACGTCGACTCGGGGTCGACGCCCGCCTCGCGGACGACCGCGGGGTCGGGCTCGAACCGCCGGGGATCGAGGTAGGCCAGTTCGTGCAGGCCGCGGTAGGTGACGTGCTTGTAGCCCAGGTCGCCGTCGTACCACTCCGGCGTGACGACGAAGTGCGCGAACGGGAACGCCAGGCGCTGTTCGACGCCGTCGGCCTCGCTATCGCTCAGGACGACGCTCCGGGCGCCGACCAGCGGCGCGACGTGGGACGCGGCCACCCCGCTGATGGCGACGATCACGTCCGGATCGAAGCGACGCGCGGCCCGCAGGACCCCGAGTTCGTAGCGCGCCTGGACGAGCGCCCGGCCGACCGTCGACTCGCTCGACCCGGCGAGGGCGGTGTGCTCGACGCCGTGGGCCTCGAGCAACGGGACCGTCAGGTCCTTGTCCCGCGCGCAGACGCGAACCGCGTGCCCGTCGGCACGCAGCGCCTCGATCACCGGCCGGAAGAAGTGGACGTGAGCCGGGTGCTGGACGGTCACCATGACCCTGACACGGTCTCCCTCGCGGGCGCTCGCGTGACTTCCGTCGCTTCCCGGCCCCGTCCGGGCCGACCCATCCTGTCCGACTGGCTCGGCACTCGCGGCCGAAACGGAACTCCGACGCATCAGGTCGGAACTGTCCCAGTTAGCGTTTTGTTATGACCGTCCTATGGCGGTGCCTATCGCCCGTCTCGCGGCGTAGAGCGGTCCTACGGGGGAGACGCGTCGAACCGAGAGCCACGAACCGCCAGCGACCGGGGACTGATCCGGAGTAGTGCGACTGTGTACCGGTCCAACCGCACGACGACGTGCGGTCGAGACGGGAGGGGACTCGCAATACACCGTGTGAGCCGGTGCCCGATCGGTCCCGGCGCCGAGGTCACGGCGTGTCCCATCACGGACTCGTCCACGCAACGCGCCCGGGTCCGTCGAGTATCAACGCGACGCGTCCGGAGTCTTCGTGTGTCCGTGTGGCGCGTCGGGATCTCCGTGTCTCTACGACACAACTCCGGTATCGCCGTGCGTCCCCGCTCGGCGACCCGCGTCTCCCTCGGTGGAGAGTGACCGGACGGTCGAAACTCCGTCTGTGGAGAATGTCCGAACGGCCGAAAGAGTGGAGCGGTGGATCGGTGCCGGCGCGGGGCGCCGGCCGCCGAAAAGCGAGGGGGTGGGGAGTTGCGGGATGGGCAGGGGGTTGCTGGGGGTGGGGGTGGGCCGGGGGCCGGGAGTGGCCTCCAGCGCGTGCAGGGGGTGACCTGCGACGGGCGAAGGCCGGGAGTGGCCTGCAACGGGCGCAGGCCGGGTGGGGGGTGAGCCCCGAATCAGCGTACACCCCATTCCCCCTTTGTAATGCTTCAATTAGCGTTTCCGCGCGTGACAGGCCGGTTCTTCCGGTTCGGTATGGTCAGTCAAAACGGAGGTCGTCGTCTGTCCCGACCGTCGCCCCCGCGCCGAGCGTCGCGCCCGCGTCGATGGTCGTGTCCGGGCCCGTGACGGCGCCGTCGCCGGCCACGAGGCCAAAGGACTTGCGGCCCGTCGAGACGATCTCCCCCTTCACCGTCGTGGGGACGTCCTCGCCGGCCTCGCCGTGACTGTCGACGACCGTCCGGGCGCCAAGCGTCGCGTTGCGGCCGATCAGGCTGTCCTCGACGTGTGCGAGCGGTCCGACCCGGGTTCCAGCCATCAGGACGCTATTGTGGACCGCGGCGCCCCGGCCGACGGTCGCGTCCGGGCCGACCACGGTGCCCTGCCCGACGGTGGCGTCCCGGCGGACGGTCGCGCCCGCCCGGAGGAACGCCGGGCCCCGGACGGTGGCGCCGGCTTCGACGGTCGCGCCTTCGGCGACGACGACCCGGCCCGAGACAGTGGCGATGGGACTCACGCGCCCGTCGATCCGGCGCGTGATCGTCTCGAGGAACCGCTCGTTGGCCTCGAGCAGTTCCCAGGGCCGGCCGACGTCCAGCCAGCGATCGAACTCGACGGGTACGACCCCGACCTCCGCGATGGCCCGCGAGAGGATGTCCGTCAGTTCGCGCTCGCCGCGCCGGCTGACGGGCACGTCGAGCCACTCGGTCGCGGCCGCCGGGAAGACGTAGGCCCCCGTGTTCACCAGGTCCGACGGGGGGTCATCGGGCTTCTCGACGACGCGGTCGACCATCCCGTCCCGCAGTTCGATGACGCCGTAGTTCGTCGGGTCGGGCACACGCGTCGTACCGACGCTCGCACGGTGCTCGAACAGCGCCCGCAGGTCTCCGGCGGCGTAGCGGTTGTCGCCGTTGAGGACGGCGAAGCGGCCGTCGAGGTGGCCCCGCGCGGCGGCCAGCGCGTCGGCCGTCCCCTCGCGGGTCCCCTGGTCGGCGTAGGCGACGGGGACGCCGCAAAACTCCGCGCCGAAGTACTGCCTGATCTGGTCGCCCTCGTACCCCACGACGAACACGAGGTCGTCGACGCCCGCCCGAACGGCCGCCTCGGCGACGTGGGCCAGGATCGGCCGGTCGCCGACCGGCAACATCGGCTTCGGCCGTCGCTCCGAGAGTGGTTGCATGCGCGTGCCCCGGCCGGCCGCCAGGATGACTGCCTGCATACCTCCGTAGTCCCGGAAGGGAGGATTTGTTATGCGGCCTGTAGCGGTCGAGACGACCGTCGGTAGGATGGGACCACGGTGCGGTTGGACGGGATTGCCGGCCGTATGCGGCGAGTAACGAAACGAACCGGGGTCCACCACCGTGCCAATGCCTGACGAGACCGAGGCCAGGAGCGAACACGCGCCCCCGTGCCCCGAATACCGGGCGGTCATCCAGCGGTTCGAGGGCCAGCCCAACAAGTGTACGATCTACGTGGCCGGCGACGAGGACGAGTCCCTGCTCTCGGCGTGGATCACGGCGGCAGAGGGATCCTATACCCACCTGAACTCGGTCCGGTGATCGGCGGTCGGACGAGTGGTCGGCGGTCGATTCGAGGATCGGCGGTCGATTCGAGGATCAGCGGTCGGTTCGTTCGTCGGCGGTCGGGCGCATGGACGCTCGCGCGACGGTCTCTCGTGCAGGGAATCGGACGAGAGAGGACGGTGCCAGCGATGGGCGGGAAGCCGATGTCTGCCGTCAGTCCTCGTCGGACGACGCCGCGCGCAGGTTGACGGCCGCCACGCCGGCCATGGCGACGATCAGCCCCGCGAGGACGAGGGCGGGGCTCAGGATCGGCACGGTCGTGAGCTCCGCGACCCCGAAAAGCACCGCGCCGACGACGGCGAGACCGGCGTACTGCCAGTGCCAGTCCCGCGACACCTCGTCGTCGGAGACCAGGTACTCCTCGAGTTCGGCCGCGTTCGGACCCAGGCGGATGCGGCCCCGGTTCTTGTTGAACTCGACGACGTCCATGTCGTCCATCTTCGGCAGGTGACACTGGTAGAGTCCCACGTACACCCGCTTGCGCTGGCTTGAGGAGACGTCCTCGACGGTCGTGTCGTTCTCGATGGCCGCGATGTGTTCGGCGAGATCGCCGATGGCGACCTCGTCGTCGACGTCGTTCAGATATGTCAGCACCTCGCGGCGTCGGCTATTCTTCAACAGCTCGAAGACGTGATCGAGCGCGAGATCGCGTCGCTCCTCGGTCGGTTCCTCCTCCGCGTCGTCGGTTTCCGTCGGCGGTTCCCCGTCCGTGTCGATAGACGTCATCTGCGAGCTGCTGGTGTCGTCGCGTTGCGCACTCATGTTTGCCTCGGGAATCGGTAGTTTCTCATTTGTGGCCCCTCCGTAGGTCGGTCGTGCGTAGCCCCGCTCGTTGCGACAGTCGAGTCACCGTCAGCGACCCCTCGCCCAGGGCTGTAGCGGTCCATAGCCAGTCGCGGGTTGCACTTAACTATTTCTAATATATGGGTCGTGGGAAAACAATTAGTAGGACATTACCTCGATTTCCTTTGCAGATTTCAGTAGAGTGGGCTCTAAAGGAGGTTTACTCCGATTTCGGACCGGAATCGAAGGGGAGGGGGACGCCATCCAGTGGATTAGAGAATTCTATACGGCGTTAACGGCAGCATACTCCTGTTCCTGGCCGGGGAAATATCGATCCGAAGCGACCCCTTGGCAGGTCACTCCCCGGGATGGGGACTGGAACGGCCGCGACCGATGGTGTAGACCGGACAGCCCAGTTCGGCGGGGTCGAGCGCGTCGCGCCCGTCGACCGCGGCCGCGGGTGCGACGCGGTCCCACGGGATGGCCTCGAACTCGGGGTGGGCCGTGATCAGCACGACGGCGTCCGGATCGAGTGCCGGGAGATCGACCAGATCCAGCGGCGTCGCGTCGACGACTGACATGTCAGTACAGACCGGATCGATCGCGTAGCAGTCGGCGCCGGCCGCCGTGAGCTCGCGCGCGATCGTGATCGCGGGCGTGGCGCGGGTCTCGTCGATACCCGGGCGGTAGGTCACGCCCAGCAGCGCGACGGTCGCGCCGGCGGGGTCGACGCCCGCGCGCTCGAGTTCGCGTTCGACCGCGCGCGCGGTGAACGACTCGGCGCGAGTGTTGACGGCGCGCGCCGTCTCGAGGAGATCGAGGGGCCCCTCGCTCGCCTGGATCACGAAGTGAGGGTAGTAGGGGATACAGTGGCCCCCGACGCCCGCGCCCGGATCGTGGATGTCACAGTAGGGCTGGGTGTTGGCGGCCTCGATGGCGTCGCGCACGTCCACGTCGAACTCGTCGACGAGCGTCGCCAGTTCGTTCGCGAGCGCGATGTTCACGTCCCGGTACAGCCCCTCGAAGAGCTTCACGCACTCGGCGGTCGTCGGCCCGTCGACCCGGAGGACGTCGTTTGACGTGACCTCGCCGTACACCAGTTCGGCCACGCGCGCGCTCTCGTCGTCGACCCCGCCGACGATCTTGGGGTAGCTGTACTGGATGTCCCGCAGCGCCCGGCCGCTCGACGTGCGTTCGGGGCAGAAGGCCAGCCCGAACTCCCCGGGATCGAGCCCGCTCTCCGCCGCGAGGGCGGGCCGGACGACGTTTTCGGTCGTCCCGGGCGGCACGGTCGACTCGACGAACACGGCGTCGCCCGGATCGAGGTTTGCGCCCACGTCACGGACGGCGGCCTCGAGCGCCGAGAGGTCGGTGCGCTCGTCCTCCGTGAGCAGCGTCGGGACGATGACGACGTAGACGCTCGCGCGCGCGGCGTCCGCGGAATCGCTGGTGGCCCGGAGTGCGCCGTTGGAAACGGCTGTCGCGACCGTCTCGGGGAGCGCCGGTTCGCCCGCCACCGGGCAGGCGCCCTCGTTGATCGCGTCGACGACCGACTCGTCGAGGTCGACGCCGACGACGTTCCCGCATCGAAGCGCCAGCGTCGTCGCGATCGGCAGCCCCATCTTCCCCAGGCCGTACACGGCGACGGGAACGTTCCCCGAGCGGAACTCATCCCGCTGTCGCTCGGGTGTCGCGTCGGCGCCGTACAGTGACCCGAACGACCCGTTCCGCCCAGTCGTCTCGTCCGCCGTGGTCGGGCGTTCGCTCATCCGCACCTCCGGACACGTCGACCGTCGAATCTAGATCCCCATCGTCGATCGTCGAAACGAGCTTCGTTACAGCGACGCATGGGCGCTAGCAGCCGCCGTTGTGACATTGTTACGGGCACCATTTGGATCGGTACGACGATCGTACGATCCGGAATGACGGGCGCGCTCGGCCGTGAAAGCGCCGTCTTCCGGGCTTTCTCGTGTTAACGTGATTGTAACAATAGGGGGCGCAGGGGTGGGTTTGTCCGTATCGTCTCTGTATCTCGGTCATCGGCCGGCAAACAATGGACCCGACAGACGAACGCGATGATAACAGACGACACACGGCTCTCCCAGGACGTCGTTTTCGACCTGTTGAGTAGCCCCAGGCGTCGATACGTCATCTACTACCTCCGTGAGGAGGGTGGACCGGTCGAACTGACGACGTTGGCGGAACACGTCGCGGCCTGGGAGAACGACACGACCGTCGAGGAACTCGACTCGCAGGATCGCAAGCGCGTCTACGTGTCGCTGTACCAGACCCACATCCCCCGCCTCGCGGAGGCGGGTGTCGTGGAGTACGACCAGGACACCGGAGACGTCGCACTCGCGAGCCGCGCCGATCAGATCGACTCCTACATCAGGAACGGCGAGGAGGAGACCCCGTGGTACCGCTACTACCTGGCGCTGGCCGTGGTGAGTGCGCTGGTGTTTCTGGGCCAACTGGCGGATCTCCCGGTGCTCGGCGCCATCGACACGACGCTGTTGACCGTCGCCGTGATCCTGGCGTTCTCCGCGCTGACGGTGATTCAGTTCCTCGATCGGTACCGTCGGAACAACACTGTCCCCGAGAAGCTCGAACAGAAAGAGTGACCCGGCCTGCCGTGACGCTGTTCGACGTGCGATTACTCTTCCTCGTCCTCGTCTTCCTCGTCGGGGAGGAGCTGATCCGGTTCCCGCTTGTACACTGGCGTCCGCGCGAACTCTCGCATCCGCTCTCGCTCACTGTCTGAGATGTGCCGTGACATCGCTATTCCATTCGTCTCGACGGCCATTGTAATAGCCGCTGTAACCCGACGCCCGCCGGGAATAAGAGGCTGTTACCCGAGCCCGGACGCCGCGTTCTGCCGGGCGGGTGTGCGGGTGCGAGCGGCGTGAGAACCGCGGTAGCCTGTGTATAGCAATGGGGGGCGAGCGAGAGAAACGGAGGTATGCCGGGCGAGACGATCGATCGAGAACCGAGCGGCTTCGGGGAACCCCGCCGGGGCGTCACCGAGGCCCTCGACGGCGTCCTGCGAGCCCTGTCCAACCCGCGGCGCCGCGTCGCGCTGTACTACCTGGCCGACAGGCGCCGGGTGGGCGTCCTCGAACTCGCGCGCCACGTCGCCGCGTGGGAGCGGACCCTCCCGCCGGACGGCGTGCCACCGGCCGACGCGCGTCGTGCCTACCTCGAGTTCGTGAGGACGCACCTGCCGTTGCTCACGGAGTGCGGACTCGTCGAGTACGACGTCGAGGACGGCACTGTCGAGTACGTCGCCAGGGGGACTAGCGAGCGATGCCTGCGCTCTGTCAGGGACCTCGAGGCGGAGACGCTGCCGGAGTGGCTGGCCCAGCGCTGATGACCGTCAACGCCTTCCGGTGATCGGGGTCGGGGACCGTCGGCGGCCGGAGCCCACGACAGTCCGGGTCACAGCATGTTCTGGGCCTCGATCGTGTCCCAGACGGCCTGTCCTTCGTCCGTGAGGCCGTAGACGCGACCCTTCTTCCGGTCGTCGGAGACGAGCAGGTCGACCAGCGTCCGCTCGCGTAGCTCCTGTAACGCCCGGGAGACGTGGGCCAGTCCCACGTCCGCGTCGGAGGCGATCTGTGACGGCGTCGCCGGCCCGGTGCCGAGCCGGCGCATGGTCTCGACGCGATAGCGCGAACTGATGACGAAGCTCACGTCGTCCCAGTCGGTGTCAGTCATGAGTGGCGGATGGGCGGCAGACGGTCGCTCGGTGGGATCTCGACACTTGTTTCGTGCGTGCGTGTTCGTGAATCATTTGATGGACGCTCACTGTCGGGTTACTAGCATCCCCGAATGACGTATAGCACTTACGTCGTTATTCGTCGTTTTAGACGGTAAGGAGGCCTTATACGGGAGATTTCGCACTCGCTACCGGGATGGTTCGTCGCACCGAATCGCCCGACTCGACGGAAGGCTCTTTCTTACAAAGACCGGGCGCACGAACGTCAACGGCGTGCACCCGACGAACTGTGCTGCGTCGCCGTTCGAGAACTGATGTGGCCCTGGGAACACCTCGCCGTCGGGTACCTGACCTACTCGCTGGCGAGGCGCGCCGTCACCGGGCGGGCGCCCGCGCGCGTCGAGGCGTACGCGGTCCTTCTGGGCTCGCAGTTTCCGGACCTCGTCGACAAGCCGCTGGGCTGGGGGACGTCGCTACTGCCGTCGGGCGTCTCGCTGGCTCACTCGCTGCTCGTCGCCGTCCCGTTGGCGGCGGTCGCGACCGTCGTCACGAGCAACCGGGGCCGGCGAGAACTCGGTGCCGCGTTCGCGGTAGGCTATCTCCTGCACCTCCCGGCGGATGCGCTGTACCCGGCGCTGCTGGGGGGGAACGTGTACACCGACTTCCTGCTGTGGCCGCTCGTGCCCGTCCCCAGTGAGTCGGTGCCGTCGATCGTCGGACACCTGCAGGAGCTGATCGCGCACTTCCTCGAGGTGCTCGCCACGCCGGCCGGCGCGGCCTACCTCGTCCTCGAGGCCCTGCTGCTCGGTAGCGCGCTCGCGCTCTGGATCCTCGACGGCCACCCCGGCGTCCCCCGACGGACCACGACGCCCGAGCCAGCGCGGTAGGTGGTCGGTGGTCCCGCCGGGGCAGCGCGGTTGACGGTCGTATTTCCGACAGGGGGCGGTCGCGGTTCCGACGAAGACGATCCGACACGGGACGAACCAAAGCCGGGACAACACGGAAGCCTACCCGCACGTATCGTGCACGAACGACCATTAATGTTCTAGCCGAACCCACGGTATGGTCACCGAAAGGCAGCCGACCCCGTCCGACGACGCGGCGATCCCCGACGGCGCGCTGGCGGAGCGCGAACCGGTGGCCGGGTCGCTCGCGGACGCGCCGCTCGAGGTGGACGACCTCTTCGAGGTGTTGTGCCGGCCGGACAACCGCTACGTCCTCACGTACCTGCTCATGACCGACGAACCGGTGTCGTATCACGACCTGGTGGAGTTCGTCGTCGACCGCACCGAGACCCCGGAGAGTCTGACGAAAGGGGAGTACCGCGGTCGCGTGCTCACGCGATTTCTCCACTCGACGTTCCCGAAGCTGGCCGAGCGCGGCCTCCTCGAGTACGACCGCGACGACCAGATGCTGGTCGAGACCGAGTACACCGCGCTCGCGCTCCCGTACCTCCGGGTCGCGCTGCTTCAGCAGGACGTCGGGCTGGACTGAGACGGATCGGTGCCAGTCTCGACACGGTCACACGAGGTCGCGTGGCCGGACCGGTGAACAGTCCCGACGATCCGCGTGATTCCGTTCACCAGCCGGAAGGCGATCGAAGGGCCGATCGACCCGACGCCCTCCGTTTTTGCTCCGCCTTCTTCCGTTTTCGATTCGCCTTCGCCGCCGTTTCGACCTGCCTTCGCCGCTGTATCGGTCTCGCTTCGTCCCCGTAGTGGCCCGCTGCCGCCGAACCGTTCGACCCGCTTCCGTCGAAGCATCCTGTTACTGCCCCAAAGCTCTCCATAACAAAGGACGCATCCGGCGATTCACCGTTCGTCACTGGACGCCAGTGCGGATACTATGACAGATGTGACAATCGGCGACGGGAGCGACGTGTCTCCCCGAGCCATCGTCGGAACTGACACGGGACGGGGCGGAGAGACCGTCATCGGACGGGACGCGACGATCCGCGCCGGGACAATAATCTACGATGACGTGACGATAGGTAACTGTTTCTCGACAGGACACGGCGCGCTGGTCCGGAGCGGCTCCCTGCTCGGCGACGACGTCGTCCTCGGGACGAACGCGGTCCTCGACGGGAACGTCGAGGTGGGCTCGCACGTGAGCCTCCAGACGGGCGCGTACGTCCCCGCGGAGTCGACGCTCGGCGATCAGGTGTTTCTCGGTCCGCACGCCGTCGTTACCAACGACCAGTACCCCGTCCGCGGGAGCGACGACCTCGAGGGCGCGACGATCGAGTCCCACGTCTCCGTCGGCGCGAACGCGACGCTGTTGCCCGGCGTGACGGTCGGTGAAGGGTCGTTCGTCGCCGCCGGGGCGGTGGTCACCGACGACGTGCCATCGAACACGCTCGCCATCGGGACGCCGGCCAAGCTCGTCGAACTCCCTGAGGAACTCGACAGGAGGAACAAGATCGCATGACACAGGCAGAGCAGCGGACGATTCCGCTGGCGAAGCCGCTCGTGAGCGACGAGGCGAAGGTGCGGGTCAACGAGGTGATCGAGAGCGGCCAGCTCGCCAGCGGCGACGTGGTCCGGGAGTTCGAGCGCGAGTTCGCCGACTACTGCGGGACCGACCACGCCGTCGCGACGGCCAACGGCACCGCGGCGCTGCACGCGGCCCTCGAAGCGATCGGCGTCGACGGCGACAGCACGGTGCTGACGACGCCGCTGTCGTTCGTGGCGACCGCCAACGCGGTGCGGCTCGCGGGCGGCGAGGTGGTGTTCGCGGACGTGGACCCCCAGACGGGGAACCTCGACCCGGAGGCAGTCGAGGAGACGCTGCGCGAGACCGACGGGGTCGACGCCATCGTTCCGGTCCATCTCTACGGCCTGCCGGCCGAGATGGGGCCGCTTCGGGACATCGCGGACGAGCACGACGCGGTGCTGATCGAGGACGCGGCCCAGGCCCACGGCGCCGAGTACGAGGGCGCGCCCGTGGGCTCGCTGGGCGACCTGGCGTGTTTCTCGTTCTATCCGACCAAGAACATGACGACGGGCGAGGGCGGGATGGTCACCACGGACAGCGACGAACTCGCCCGTCGGCTCCGCGCGTTCGTCAACCACGGACGCGACCCGGAGGATGGGTCGATCTACCGGACGGTCGGACACAACTTCCGGCTGTCCAACGTCGCGGCCGCCGTCGGCCGGTCACAGCTCGAGCGGCTCCCGGCGTTCGTGGAAAGCCGCCGGGAACACGCGGCGCTTCTGACCGACCTTCTGGCCGACGCTAACGTGCACACGCCGCCCGACCCTCCCCACGTCAGGCACGCCTTCCACCAGTACACGATCCAGGTCGAGGAGCGCGACCGCCTGCGCGAGTCCCTGCGGGAGTTCGGCATCCAGACCGGTGTCTACTACCCCCGACCGATCCACGAACAGCCCGCCTACGCGGACACAGAGGTCTCCGCGCCGGTCGCGGAGCGCCTCTCTCAGGTCGTCCTGTCGCTGCCCGTCCACCCGGCGCTGTCCGAGTCGGACGTGCGTGCCGTCGCGACCGCCGTGGAGTACTGTACCAGCTATGAGTGAGAACGGCTCCCTCCGGGCGGGCGTCGTGGGCGTCGGCAGCATGGGCCAGCACCACGCGCGCGTCTACGCCCACCACGACAACGTGAGCCTCGTCGGCGTGGCCGACGCGGACGCCGGGGCCGCCCAGCGGATCGCCGCCGAGTACGACACCGACCCGCTGGCGACCGAGGACCTGCTGGAGGTGGTGGACGCCGTCTCCGTGGTCGTGCCGACCCGGTATCACTACGAGGTCGCCCGCAAGGCGCTGTACCGCGACGTGGACGTACTCGTCGAGAAGCCACTCGTCAAGGAACCGGCCGAAGGCGCCCGGCTGGTCGACCTGGCGAACGAACGCGACCGCGTCCTCCAGGTGGGACACGTCGAGCGGTTCAACCCCGCGATCAGGACGCTGCGGGACGTGCTCACGGACGAGGAGGTCATCGGCATCGAGGCCCAGCGGCTCGGCCCGCCGGTCGACCGGGATTCGACCGACAGCGTCGTCCGCGATCTGATGGTCCACGACCTCGACATCGCGCTGTCGCTCGTCGACGGGGACGTGGCGTCGGTCGCCGCGACGGGCGCCCGCGACGGACAACACGTCGTCGCGCACCTCCAGTTCGAGGGGGACGTCGTCGGGCAGTTCACCGCCAGCCGCGTCACCCAGCAGAAGGTGCGCCGACTGGCGGTGACGACCGAAGACTGTCGCATCAACGTCGACTACGCCGACCAGGACGTGGAGATCCACCGGCTGTCGGTCCCGGCCTACGTCGAGACCGACGGCGACGTCCGCTACCGCCACGAGAGCGTGATCGAGCGCCCGACCGTCGAGAACGGAGAGCCGCTGGCGAAGGAACTCGACGAGTTCGTCGAGGCAGTCGTCACCGGATCGCGACCGCCCGTGACCGGCGAGGACGGACTGCGGGCCCTGGAACTGGCCTGCGAGGTCGACCGCCAGGCGACCGCCGCCGAGGCCGACGAGCGACGGGCCGCGGACGATCAGGCCGAGTGACGACGGGGTCGCCGCGACGCGGACGTATGCCGGGCATAACAATCCCGGATCGGCCAGTCCGACCGTGCATGAGGTGGCGATCCAATGGGTAGCGTGGTGTTCTCCGTCGACGCCGAACTCGGGTGGGGGTTCCACGACGTCGAGGCCCCGCCGGAGCGACTCGCGGCCGCCCGCCGCGGGTGGACGACGCTACTCGACCTGTTCGACGAGTACGACGTGCCGGCGACGTGGGCCGTCGTCGGCCACCTGCTTCTCACGGCGTGTGACGGCCGCCACGAGGACCACCCGGCCGGGCCGGCCTGGTTCGCCCGCGAGCGGGGCGAGTGGCGCGACCGACCGGACCTCCGGTTCGGGCCGGACCTCGTCGACGCCGTCACCGACGCCGAGGCCGGCCACGAACTCGCCTGTCACACATTCTCACACGTCACGTTCGGCGCGGAGACCACCGAGCGCGTCGCGCGGGCGGAACTGGAGCGATGTCTCGCACTGGCCGACGGCTGGAAGAGCCGCATGCGATCGTTCGTCTTCCCGCGCAACAGCGTCGGCCACCGGGGGCTGCTCGCCGAGTACGGCTTCGACGCCTACCGGGGGGTCGGGCCCGCCGGTCCGAGTCGCACCGGGAAAGTCGCCGCGGCCCTCCGGCGACCGGCCCCGCGGCTCGTCACGCCCGCGGTCGACGAATTCGGCCTGGTGAACGTCCCCGCCTCGCTGTATCTCTATGGCTTCCAGGGGGTCGCCCGCCGGGTCGTGACGACGGCGCTGTCGGACCCGATGCTCGAGTACGCCCGCGCCGGCGTCGACGCGGCGGCCGAGGGCGACGGCGTCTTCCACGTCTGGCTCCACCCGAACGACCTCGTCGAGCCCGCCGACGTGGCGCGCCTGGAGTCGGTCCTCGAGCGCGTCGAGCGGCGCCGGGGCGACCTGGCGGTCGAGACGATGGGCGAGGTGGCGACGCGGGTCATCCGGCGGCCCGACAGTCGCTCGGCGGTCCCAGACGGGGACCGGTCGTTCGGTGACTCGCCCGCAAGCGATGCATAACAAAACGGCTGCCACAGGACTCCTCCGTCATGTCGGCACCCGAGATCCGCGGGCGGCGCGTCTGTGTGACCGGCGGCGCGGGCTTCATCGGCAGCCACCTGGTCGAGGCGCTCGTCCCGGAGAACGACGTGGTCGTGCTCGACGACTGCTCGAACGGTCGACCCGAGCGGCTCCCGGACGAGGTCACCCTGATCGAAGGCGACATCCGGGACGCGAGACACCTCGACCGGGCGCTTTCCGGCGCGGACGTCGTCTTTCACCAGGCCGGGCTCGTCGGCGTCGAGCAGTCGGTACGAGAACCGGTCCGGACCAACTGCGTCAACGTCGGCGCCACCGTCTCCCTGCTGGAGTACGCCCGCCGGAACGACGCGCGCGTCGTCCTGGCCTCGAGCGCCGCGGTGTACGGCGACCCCGCGAGCACGCCCGTGGCCGAGGACGACCCCAAGCGCCCGACTTCGCCGTACGGCGTCGACAAACTCGCGGCCGACCAGTACGCCCGCGTGTTCGCGGACGTGTACGACCTGCCGACCGTTGCCCTGCGGTACTTCAACGTGTACGGGCCGGGCCAGCGCGCGAGCGCCTACAGCGCCGTCGTCAGCACCTACCTCGATCGGGTGGCGACAGGCGAGCCACTGGTGGTCAATGGCGACGGACGCCAGACCCGTGACTTCGTCCACGTCAGCGACGTGGTGCGGGCGAATCTGCTCGCGGCGACGACCGATCGGACCGGGCGGGCCTACAACGTCGGCAGCGGCGAGTCAATCACGATCCGGGGGCTCGCGGAACTGTTCTGTGATCTCACCGACCGGACGCCGCGGATCCGCCACACCGATCCGCGACCCGGCGACGTCTCCCACAGCCAGGCCGACCTCTCGCGGGCCCGGGAAGACCTGGCGTTCCGGCCGACGGTCCCGCTGCGGGACGGCATCAACGAACTGCTGGCCGACGTGGACAGTCCGGCGACGGACATAGCCACGGAATAACAAAACGCGTTCTCCGGGACCACTCCGACAATGCTCCAGGGCAAGTCCATCGCCGTGGTAATCCCGGCGTACAACGAGGCGGCACACGTCGGGGACGTGATCGAGACGCTGCCGGAGTACGTCGACCGGGCCTACGCCGTCGACGACGGCTCGACGGACGACACCTGGGCGGCGATCCAGCGGGCCGCCGCGGCGACCAACCAGTCACCGGCCGCGACGATGCCCGACGGGGGCGAAACCTACCGCCGCGTCGTTCCGCTGCGCCACGAGACAAACCGCGGCGTCGGCGCGGCGATCAAGACGGGCTACCGCCAGGCCCTCGAGGAGGGGTACGACGTTGTCGCGGTGATGGGCGGGGACGGCCAGATGGAGCCCGACAGGCTCGCGGACGTGGTCCGTCCCGTCGCCGAGGGGATGGCCGACTACGCGAAGGGGAACCGCCTCGTCTCGCCCGATCACCGGGCGGACATGCCCCGGTTCAGGCTCGTCGGGAACGAGCTACTGTCCCTGCTGACGCGGCTCGCCTCGGGCTACTGGACCATCGGCGACCCCCAGAACGGCTACACGGCCATCTCCCACGCCGCGCTCAGCGCGGTGCCGATCGAGGAGATGTACGAGTTCTACGGCTACTGCAACGACCTGCTCGTGAAGCTCAACGTCTCCGGCGCCCGGGTCGCGGACGTACCGATGCCGGCCACCTACGGCGACGAGACGAGCCACATCCGCCTGCGGACCTACGTCCCGCGCGTCTCGGGCATGCTGGCACGGAACTTCCTGTGGCGCCTCCGGCGCTACCTCGGTGACGGCCCCCGTGCGGTAGCGGCGACCTACGGGCTCGGCGGGGGCCTTCTCGTCGCGACGGTCGTGACCGCCGTCGCCGCCGTCGCGGGGAAGTTCGGGTGGTCGAGCGCGGTGGTGCTTGCGACCGTCGCGCTGTTCGTCCTCGCGGCCGCAATCGTGACCGACCGCCGGGCCAACCGCGGCCTCGGAGTCCGCTTCGACGGGTAGCTTCGCGTTACCGGCCCACACGACTGGTAACGCCCGCATACCGTCCACGCGGCCCGGGCGAGCAGGTATCTGGCAGACATCTGGCCGGTAATCATTCCGTTTCCGCGGCTAATACTCCGGCACTCCGCCCGGATCCCGAAAGAACCGTTTAGGGGGTAGGTCGGGACTACCACGAGTATATGCGAGGGATGACGACCGGGCGAGTAACCCCGATCATGGGACGATACTACACCCCGACGGCGGGCAAGAACCGCGAAAGCGACCGGCTATGGGGGCCAGGATCGTGACCGACGAGGACCAGGCCGGCGAGCGACAGGCGACCCGCAACCGGCCGACGACGGCTGAGGAGTGGGCGGCGCTCCCGCGACACCCGGACCCCCGGGAGGACCTGGGGTACGAACTCGTGGCCCTCGAGCGGATCGAGACGCCGGGGCGATCCGACGACGTGGTGTACCTCCCGATGGACGAGTCGCTGTTGCGCGACGACTCGTTCATGGTCGTCGGCCCACGGGGCCACTGTGACCTGGGCGCGAAGCGATGAAAGTCGCTATCAGGTCTCCTCCGATTCTCGATCGAGCGGATTGACCGGTATCGGCGCAGTAGTCGTCGCCAGCGTGCAGTCCAGGCTCTGTTACGTTATCATGACAGTCATCACTCAGTCTCGGCGACACGGACTTTACAGGGGGTCGAGGCGAATGCCCCGGGGCTTGACCCCGGGGTTGAAGCCGACACTCCGTGACGCAAACCATTAAGTGACAACATACTGATAATCTCGATACAGCGATGTGGTACGACTACCGCTTCCGTGCCTATCCCGACCGGACTGGGTAAGTGACGAGGCCTGTTCCTCGGCGGCCGCCGAGACGTTCTCGGACTCGCTACTCACCTGCTCGGCCGCGTCGGCCACGTCGTCGATCATGCTGGCGATCTCCTCCGTCGAGGCCGCCTGGTCGTCGGCGGCGGCGTTGATCTCCTGAATGCCCCGATTCGCTTCCTCGACGTTTGCCGCGATGTCATCCAGGGAATCAAGGGCGTCCTCGATCGTCTCTGTCCCCGCGGAGACGCGTTCGCCCATCTCCTGGATGTCCGCGACTGCGGTGTCCGTCGAGGCCTGGACCTCGGTAATGAGAGATTCGACCTCCTCGGTCGCCTCCGACACTTCCCCGGCCAGCCCCTTGATCTCGTCGGCGACGACGGCGAAACCCTCGCCGGCCTCGCCAGCCCGAGCGGCCTCGATCGAAGCGTTCAGCGCCAGCATATTCGTCTGCTCGGCGATATCCGTGATCAACTCGACGATCTCGCTGATATCCTCGATTTCGGTGGCAAGCGCACTCATCTCCCCAACTGTTTCCTCGGATTTCTCCTCGATCGCGGCCATCACGTCCATCGACTCCCCGGCGGCGTCTTGGCCTTCCTGGCCCAACTCAGCCGTCTCCTGTGACGTGCTGGCTATCTCGTTCGCCGAGGACGCCACTTACTACTAGTAGACTCGGCGAACCAGAAAACCAAGTCTCTGGGGCCGGAAACGAGCGGACGTGAGAAATTTCACTCGTGCTCGAGAGCGTCGTATATCTCGCGGTGTTCGTCTCGGTCGGCCTCGGCGATCCGCAATACGAGTTCTCGACGAATGTCCTCCATCACATCGTCGAGAGGGGTGTGTTCGCCAGTCATCTCTTCCGTCGCCATAACAGTCTCTTGTCCGTCGGTCCGGTTAACGGTTCGGGTCCGATGATTCATCGGACAGTTGTTCAAGTCCGTACGCAACCAGATCACCTCGCCACTGTTCGACTACGTCATTCAAATCGACCGCCGTCGTATGCGTTCGGAGATATTCGAGCACGCGGTCCTCATCCACCGTCGTCTCATCCGTTCCGAACTGCTTCAGTATTTCCCTGATCTCGTCGTCGTAGTCGAGCCGATATCCGTTGAGCAGGTAGAACACGACCGTCGCGTTGAGTGCGCTACGCTTGTTGCCGTCCACGAACGGATGATATTCGATATCGCCACGGCTCTGGATTCCCTGGCTGGTATCGGAATACTCCGAGACGATGTCCTCGTGGATATCGAGAACGTTTTGGACCGACGGATACCAGAGCGAGTCGGTCATCGTCGGATCGTCGCGCCGACCAAACCTATCGTTTTCTCTCACCGACTGCCTGTCGATCGGAGGTATCTGCCGATAGTATCGAAAGGATGTACGCCCGAAACACTACCGGGCGAGTTTCTACTAGTAGGCTCGGCGGAAGTGAAATAGGGTGGCTGCGGCGGTCTATCCGTCGGAAAGACTACTGATCGGCTTTGGAGAGTATCTGTTCGTAGAGGTCGTCAGAAATCCAGAATCCAGCTTCACGAAGGACCTCCAGCTCGTGCTCCAGGTTCACTACGCCGGTCTTCGCTCCGCGAAGCAGGATGCCGATCACGCCCGTGACGTTCAGGTCGTGTCTGCGGGCGACGCGCCGTCCGTCGCGCTCGTCGAGTAGAACGAGGTCGGCATTCTGCTCGACGGCATAGCAGATCGCCGCTGTCTCACCGAGGTCGAGGTCGTGGAAGAACTCCACGAACAAGTCCGAGCGTTCCACTTCCACGAGATGTAGAAGTCCGTCGTCGCGCAACTCACGAAGCGCCTCCAGTCCATCTTCCCCATCGGTAAGTTCGTCCCAGACCTGTTGTGGAACCGTAACTTCGGAGAACTGCGATTCGAGGAGGTCAAGTCGCTCGATGAGCGCGAGATTCAGGAGTAGTGACGTGTCAGAAACGACCAGCCCGCTATCCGGCATAGTCGATATCTTCTTCGAGTTCCCGTTCGCCGTAGTGACGAGGGATTTCACGCTCGCCGAGAAGTTCTTGGAACTCACGTTTCGACAGGTCCGCTAGCGCACGCGCCTTCCCGAAAGAGAGAACATCACGGGCGTACAGCGAAACCGCCAACTCCCGTTTCATCGCGGGCGAGCGCTCCCCCTCCGGGAGCTGTAACGCCTCGTAAACGTCGTCGTCGATCTCTATCGTCGCCATACCTGAGATACGTGTACGCGATTCTTGAGTGTTTGGCTGGAAACACTGAAGCGGACGACGGGCAAAGCAAGTGCTTGAAGCGGTCGAAATGTACGCCCGAAACACTA
>JBDGUH010000014.1:0-31722 GCA_042216055.1 Haloarculaceae archaeon | reverse complement strand
ATGGGGTCGGAGGGATTTGAACCCCCGATCGGCTGATATCTCCGTCCTGCGCCTCGGTACTCCAGAGGGTCGTCAACGCGGGCGGTGATCAGCCGGCCGCTCGGTATATCAGCCCTGGAGTCTCGTCACCGGGCGCGTGGCCTCTGGAGTCAGCCGCCTTCCCGGACTAGGCCACGACCCCGCAGGTGGCCGTTTGCGCAGTTGCCCTAAAGGGATTTCGATCCCGCTCACGCGATCTCGCTCACTCCCGGTCGGTGTCGCGCCAGTCACAGTCCTGGCACTTGTAGCCGGTGACGAACTCCGTCACCGAGGGCATGTAGCCGACGCGGATCACGTCCCCGCCGCAGTCGGGGCACTCGCGGTCGGCGTCCTCGATCGACTCGGCGTCCATCACGTCCCCGTCCTCGATGAGTTCGGCGAGGCTGACGGGGGTCACCATCCGGCCCTGGACGACGCGGTTCTCGGCCATGTCCGGGGCAGGGGGCCTGAAGGCCCTAAGCCTTCCCCCTCGCAGGCGGGCCGTCACAGCCAGGGGACGCGTTCCTCGCCCTCGTCGACGGTGGGGTCGCCGTCGGCGGCGTCCGCGTCGGCGGCGGCGTCCGCGTCGGCAGCGTCGTCGCCGACACCCTGTGAAGCGCCGCCGTCGGCGAACGCCGCCGTCAGGTCGACCGGGTCGGGTTCGTAGGTCTCCTCGCGGTGGCGGGCCCGACCGGGATCGAACGCGAGGAGGGCGGTGATCCCCAGGACCGCCAGCGCGATGGGCGCGTTGGCGGGGAGCACGCCGAGGAAACTCAGCGGGAGGACGCCCAGCGCCACCGCGCTGCCGAAGCGGAAGCGATCGAGGTCGACGGCGTTGCGGAGCCAGGGGCTCGTGACCGCGACGAGCAGCGCGAAGGCGACGCCGACGCCCGCCGCGATGCCGGCCCGGGCCATCAGGAGGGGGTTCAGGCTGACGGCGAGCGTCGCGCCGCTCGGGTCGAAACTCGCGACGAGACCGAGCGCGATGACGACGGCGGGGCGGGGGAGCCACTCGCCGACGCGGGCGCTCGCGGTCCGGGCCGCGATTGCGAGCACGACCAGGGCGGCGAACCGCTCGATGATGCCGACGTCGATCAGGCCGCGTATCGTCGGCGCCAGCGCGGCCTCGAGGACGGCCCCGAGCACGACGACCGCGCCGACCCCGAGGACGACGCGGGCCTGCTCGCGGGGCGAGCCGTCCATTTCGGCGATGATCACGGCGACGGTCGCCGACCCGCCGAAGATCAGGAGGCCGACCTCGAGGATGCCGACCGGCGTCGAGAGGGCGCCAGCGAGGACCAGCGCGGGGAAGATGCCGTCCAGCAGGGGCAGCGCCATCACCGTCGCGAGGAGGCGGGCCGCGCCGCCGACGCGCCGCTCGATGTCCAGCGCGATCGGGTGCTGAGAGCTACTCATGGACCCTTACGGGCGGCCGTCTCCCGTGGCCGCTGGGTGGTGTCGCGGACGGCACGGATCGCGTCCGGCCCACGTCTGCTCCGCTTTGAACGCACCATCAAATGTCATAGTGACACCCTGGTCCGGGTTCGTTCGACCGGCGGTGCCCGCGCTGATGGTGGCGGCGGAGCGCATGTATGTAATTATCTTTGGTTCCAGTATAAGTGTTGTGTGAGAAGCGGGCACACATTGCGTGGATAACAGTGATATTGTGACTGTTTCCCATCGTTCGGACAGGGATTCGCTAATCGGGACTACGAATGTCAAACTCACCCAATGCAGCACCGGGATGGACCTCGGCGTGTGTGGGATGACCGTTCGGGGTTCCCGTGTACGGCGGTATCGGGCCACGCGAGCGGGAACCGGGCGGTCGACCGCGTCTCGCAATACTTTTGACGAGGGGGCCGCCACGATTTACATGGCGAACGATCCCGAGCCCTTCTCGGAGAAACTGCGCGTACCCGAGGCCCTGACGTTCGACGACGTGTTGCTCCGCCCCAAGGAGTCACACGTCGAACCCGACGAGGCGGACACGTCGACGCGTGTCTCGACGAACGTGGCGCTGAACGTCCCGATTCTCACCGCGGCGATGGACACCGTCACGGAGAGCGACATGGGAATCGCGATGGCCCGCCACGGCGGGCTGGGCGTCCTCCATCGCAACATGGACGTCGACACCATGGTCACGGAGATCGAGCGGATCAAGCGCGCCGACGAACTCATCATCAGGGACGTTGTCACCGCCTCGCCCGACCAGACCGTCCGCGAGGTCGACGAGATGATGGGCCGCGAGGGGGTCTCGGGCGCCCCCGTCGTCGACGACGACGGCGAGGTCCTGGGGATCATCTCGGGCACCGACATCCGCCCCTACCTCGAGGTCGGCGAGGAGGACCGTGTGAGCGAGGCCATGACCGACGAGGTCGTCACGGCCAGCGAGGACGTGACCCCGCGCGCGGCGCTCGAACTGATGTACGAACACAAGATCGAGCGCGTCCCCATCGTGGACGAGGACGACCGCCTGATCGGCCTGGTCACGATGCAGGGCATCCTCCAGCGCCGGGAGTACGACCAGGCCGCCCGCGCCGACGACGGGTCGTTGCGGGCCGGCGTCGCGGTCGGCCCCTTCGAGGAGGAGCGCGCCCGCGCCGCCGACGAGGCCGGCGCCGACGTGCTGTTCATCGACAGCGCGCACGCGCACAACGCGAACGTGACCGAGAGCGCCCGCGAGATCGCCGTCGAGGTCGAGGCCGACGTGGTCGTGGGCAACATCGGCACCCGCGAGGCCGCCGAGGACGTCGTCGACTTCGCCGACGGCGTCAAGGTCGGCATCGGCCCGGGATCGATCTGTACCACCCGCGTCGTCACCGGCGCGGGGATGCCCCAGATCACCGCCGTCGCCCAGGTCGCCGACGTGGCGAGCCAGCACGACGTGCCCGTGATCGCCGACGGCGGCATCCGCTACTCCGGCGACGCGATCAAGGCCATCGCCGCCGGCGCCGACGCCGTCATGCTCGGGTCGTACTTCGCGGGCACCGACGAGGCGCCCGGCCGCGTCATCACGATGAACGGCAAGAAGTACAAGCAGTACCGCGGCATGGGCTCGGTCGGCGCGATGAGCGAGGGCGGCGGCGACCGCTACCTGAAAGACGAGCAGGAGGACGACGAGTTCGTCCCCGAGGGCGTCGAGGCCGCGACGCCGTACAAGGGCTCGCTCTCCTCCGAACTCCACCAGCTCGTCGGCGGCATGCAGTCCGGGATGGGCTACGTCGGCGCGGCGACCATCCCAGAGTTCAAGGAGCGCGCGGAGTTCGTCCGCGTCTCCGCCGCCGGACAACAGGAGAGCCACCCTCACGACGTGATGATCACGGACGAGGCGCCCAACTACAAGCCCGACGACTCCTGATCCGACGTCACGCGACGTCTCGAACGCGGACGATTCGTCACGGACTCTGACTACAGCCCCTTTCCCTGCGACTCGCAAGCCGGACTGCAGTACCCGGTCTCGGCGGCGTTCGCGCTCGGGTGCGCTCTGAAGTCGGTGCCACAGTTCGCACACTCGTAGGTCTCGAACTCCGCCATGGCGGGCGGGAGTACGGGCGCCACCGGGAAAAACGTTGGAACCGCTACAACGTGGATCGCCGGCCGCCGCGATCCAAACCTTCAGCAGGCTCGCCGTCCAAACGCCGCCGATGACGATCACCGTCCGCCGAGTGACGGACCTCGAGGCCGCCCTCGAAATCCGGCGGACCGTCTTCGTCGAGGAGCAAGGCGTCCCCGCCTCCCTCGAGGTGGACGGGAAAGACGACGAGGCGGTCCACTTCATCGCGACGGGCGACGACGAACCAGTGGGCACGGCGCGCCTGCGCGAACCCGACCCCGGCGTCGCCAAGGCCGAGCGGGTCGCCGTCCTGCCGCCACGGCGCGGCGAGGGAATCGGACGACAGTTGATGGGGGCGCTCGAAGACGCGGCGCGCGAGCGGGGGTGTGACCGCGTGACGCTGCACGCCCAGACCGACGTCGAGGGGTTCTACCACGAACTGGGCTACGAGACCACCAGCGACGTCTTCGAGGAGGCCGGCATCCCCCACGTCGAGATGGAGCGCCCCCTCTAATTGGGATCGGCGCGAGCCGGACCGGGTTCCGGAATGTTCTTGCGAGTCCGCCGATCACCGTCGTCCGTGCTCGACGAACGCGTCGCCGTCACCAGTCCCGCGCCCCTCGACGCCGTCCACGCCGTCCGCCGCGAGGTGTTCGTCGAGGAACAGGGCGTCTCGGAGCGAACGGAGTTCGACGACCTCGACGAGGCGGCCCGCCACTTCCTCGCGGCCGTCGACGGCACGGACGCCGGGACCGCCCGCGTGCGCTTCGTCGACGCCGACACCGCGAAGATAGAGCGCGTCGCCGTCCGCCGGGAGTTCCGACATCGGGGCGTCGGGGCCGCAGTGATGGAGGCCGCCCACGACTACGCACGCGAGCGGGGCCGAACTCGCGCTCTCGTCCACGCCCAGGAGCGCGTCGCCGCGTTCTACCGCTCGCTGGGCTACGAACTGGTCGGACCCGTCGAGAGCGACACCGACATCCCCCACGTCGAGATGCGTCGCTCGCTGTGACGCGCCCCGTCCAGACACGTCGGTCGCTGTGACACGTCACGTCGAGATGTGCCGGTCGCTGTGACGCGTCACATCGCGACGCTAGTCGAAACTGTTGTCCAGGAGGATCTCGACGAACGCGCCCCCCAGGAGCAACACCACGACGCCGGCCGACTGGACAGGATCGTACTGGTACGGATACACCGCCAGCCCGACGAACAGGAGCCCGCCGAGAAACGCGAACACGCCCACGAGGAACAGCCACGCTCGTCGGTCCATCAGGAGTGTCGTGACGGCTGATAGACAATACAGTTTCGGAACGGGCCGGAAGGGATTTGAACCACGCGACGACGGTCGCCTCGCTTCGCTCGGCGCCGCGACGCCCCTGTTTCAAATCCCGTCCGTACCGGTTCGTTCTACCGCTCGCGGTGCTCGCGGTTTCACTGCACGGGCCGGAAGGGATTTGAACCCTCGACCGACGGATTAAGAGTCCGTCGCTCTGCCGGACTGAGCTACCGGCCCAGGCGACTCGGAGTTGCTGTGGCCCGGTAAAATAGGTTTCCTTTCGGCCCGCAGTAGCGTCGTCGAGACCCGTCGAACCGAAGGTGCGTGTTATAAGTGGGTGACGACCCGATGACGGATACGATGAGCACTGGTATCACGATGGCCTCGATGTCGACATACGCCATTCTCGGGTGCGGGAGCGTGGGCCACGCCGTCGCCGAGGAACTCGTCGAGGAGGGCAAGGACGTGCTCATCCTCGACCGCGACGAGGGGCGGGTCGAGGCGCTGCGCGATCAGGACCTCAACGCCCGGACGGCCGACATCCGGGAACCGGACATCGTGGACGATCTGGCCGACCGGAACGTCGTCCTCATCATGTCCTCGGACGTGGAGGCAAACGCCGCGGCCGTCGAGCACCTCCGCGAGGCCGACGGCGAGCAGTTCATCGTCGCCAGGGCCGACGACCCGGTCTCGGCGGACGAACTGACGGATCTCGGCGCCGACGTGGTCATCAACCCCTCGACGGTCATCGCCGACTCCGCGCTGCGAGCGCTCGAGACGGGCGAACTCGAGTACAAGGCCGAACAGCTGGCCGAGGTCATCGGCGGGACCGAACAGCGCATGGCGATCCTGATTCAACACTCCCCCGATCCGGACTCGATCGCGAGCGCGGCCGCGCTGCGCGCCATCGCCGAGGACCACGAGATCGAAGCCGACATCGTCTACGAGGGCGAGATCGGTCACCAGGAGAACCGCGCGTTCGTGAACCTGCTCGGGATCGAACTCGTCTCCCGCGAGGCCGTCGACCTGGATGATTACGACACGTTCGCGCTGGTCGACGCGCCCTCCGGCGACGACCCGCCCGTCGAGAACATCGACATCGTCCTCGATCACTACGAACACGACGAGGAGGTCGAGGCGACGTTCACCGACGTCCGCCCCAACGTCTCGGCGACCTCGACGATCCTGACCAAGTACATCCAGGAACTGGGAATCAACCTCGACCAGGAGGTCGCCACCGCCCTCCTCTATGGCATCCGCGCGGAGACGCTGGATTTCAAGCGCGACACGACCCCGGCCGACCTGACCGCGGCGGCGTATCTCTACCCCTTCGCCGATCACGACACGCTCGAACAGGTCGAGTCGCCGTCGATGTCGCCCGAGACGCTGGACGTGCTCGCCGAGGCGATCCGCAACCGCGAGGTCCGGGGGTCACACCTCGTCTCGAACGCCGGGTTCATCCGCGACCGCGACGCGCTCTCCCGGGCCGCCCAGCACCTCCTGAACCTCGAGGGGATCACGACGACTGCCGTGTTCGCCATCGCGGAGGACACCATCTATCTGGCCGCCCGCTCGAAGGACATCCGAATGAACATCGGCAACGTCCTCCACGACGCGTTCGGCGAGGTAGGCGAGACGGCCGGCCACTCGACTGACGCGAGCGTCGAGATACCGCTTGGCATCTTTACTGGCATCGAGGCGACCGACGACAACCGCGACACGCTGCTGGAACTCACCGAGGAGGCCGTCCGCCGAAAACTGTTCGAAGCGATGGGTGTGGAGGGCAGCGACGGCTCGAACGGGAACTAGGCCGCGACTTCCTCTTCCTCGTCCTCGGGCTGATTGACGCGCTCGACGACGTCGCTGACGATGACGATGTCCCCGACGGAACGGACCCACCGGTAGGGAACGATGACGCCGCGGGCCGCGTCCACCTCCGCCGAGAACAGTTCGCCGTTCAGGCGATGCAGCGCCAGGCCGGTCACCGCCTCCCGGTCGAGGTCGAGTCGCAGGTCCTCGACCTCGCCGACGTACACCCCGTTGTTCGAGTACACCTCGCGGCCGACGAGCGTCGTTATCTCCTGTGGCGCGGTCTCCAGATCCATACCCGGAGGCTCGGCAGGGCAGGCCTTAACTCTTGTTAGGCGTCAGACGCCTGCCGGACGAACCGATCGGCGGGATCTGACAGCCGACGCCGGTGCGACGGCGGCAACACTCGACATCGGCCAGTGCCGGGGAATCGCCCGCGTTCGGCGTTGGACGGCGGGCCCGCAATCCCATGGTGTGTGACTGGCCGCTCACTGTCTCGGCACCACGCCCGCTTCATACAGATTATTGCGAGTCATTCCCGTCTCGACTGCACGACGTCGTGCGGTCGGACCGGGAAACAGTCCCAGTAAGCCGTAGCAGTCAAACCGCCGGGCGACGCGACGAACCTGGCAAACGACTTATGCGACCGGGCGCCGTCGTTTCCGTATGGATCGGGACCGCGCCGAGCCCCAGGTCGAGGACTTCCCCGGTGAGCGTGCCAGGGCCGCCGTGGAAGCCACCCGCGAACACGCCGCGCTGACGACGCGGGCCTACGACTTCGTCTGGGACCGGACCGCGCCGGCAGACGGGCCCTTCTGCACTGATCCCGACGGCAACGTCCTGATGGACTGGACGGGCCACGTCGGCGCGATGCCGCTGGGCTACGACAATTCCAAGATCACCGAGCCGATGGCCGAACTCGACCTCCCCGACCCGGCGAAGATCGCCGGCCAGGACTTCTACGTCGCGAGCGAGGACGGCGTGCCCGGACCGGCGGAACTGATGGAGCGGATCGTCGAGATCAGCCCCGACGGGATGGACACGGTCATGCTCACGAACAGCGGCGCCGAGGCCGTCGAGAACGCCGTCAAGATCTGCTACGACCACACCGGCGGCACCCGCGCCGTCTCGTTCCAGGGCGCCTTTCACGGCCGGACGCTCGGCGCCCTCTCGCTGAACCGATCGAAGGCCGTCTACAGACGCGCGTTCCCCGAGGTCGCCGGCGTCGAGGACGTGCCCTTCTGTGCGGACCGGACCTGCACCCGCGAGACCTGCGCGTGTGGCTTCTTCCCCGACGCGGAGGCGTCGGCCCTCGAGCGCCTGCTCGACCCCGACCGGGGGATGATCGACCCCGGGGAAGTCGCCTACGTGATCCTCGAACCGATCCAGGGCGAGGGCGGCTACAACTTCCCCAGCGACGCCTTCGCAGCGGAGGTAGCCCGCATAGGCGAACGGCTGGACGCCCCCCTCGTCGTCGACGAGGTCCAGACCGGCGTCGGTCGGTCCGGCGAGTGGTGGGCCTCGAATCACTACCCCTTCGAACCTGACGTGATCGCCAGCGCGAAGGCGCTTCGCGTGGGCGCGACCGTCGCGAGCGAGTCCGTCTTCCCCGACCAGCGGGCGCGCCTCTCCTCGACCTGGGGCGGCGGCGACATCGTGGCCGCGGCCCAGGGCGCACTCACCATCGACGCCATCCGGGAGTACGACCTGATGGACAACGCGGTCGAGCGGGGCCGCCAGTTCCGGGAGACGTTCGGCGACGCGGCCGCCAGGCTCGACCCGGTCACGGACGTTCGGGGGACGGGGCTGTTGCTCGCCGTCGAGTTCGACAGCGAGGAGCGACGCGACGCGGTCAAACAGGCGGCCTTCGAGCGCGGCTTCCTGACGATGGGGTGTGGCTACCGGACGTTGCGCCTGTTACCGCCGCTTGACTCCACGTCACGGGAGGTCGAACTCGGCGCGGATCTGCTAACAGCCGCCGTCGAGGCGGTCGCCTAGTCGACGCCGCCCAAACCGTTAGGACGAGGGCGGTCCTGACTCACCACATGAGCAGCGCCGAGACCTCGCTCCGCGGCGTCGGCGTGGCCGTCGGCGTCCCCCTCGCGGCGGCCGTCTGGCTGGTCGCCGGGTCTCTCGCTGGCGTCGACGGCGGGACGCCAATCGCCTACGGCGCGGGCGCCGGCGTCGTGATCGGCGCCTTCCTCGGGACCGTCGAACGCCGGTCGCGCGGTCGCGATGGCGCGCAGGCTCGACTCGCGGGCGCGGGCCTCCTCGTCGGCGGCGCCGTCGGCTGCGTCGTGGGCGCCCTCGACGCCTGGAGTCGCGACGCGGCGATGCTGGACGGCGCCGCGCTGGGCGTCATCACCGGCGCCGTGGTCGGCGTGCTGCTGGCCGGCGTGATGCTGAGTGTCGAACGGCGCGTTCTCGACGGCTAATCGGCCGAGAACCGACAAGTGACACGGCCCTAGAACTGGTAGCGGCGATCGTCGTTTTGCTGTTGCTGGGGGAACGACCCGCCGGTCATCTCGTCGTAGGTCATCCCCGAGAGGTACTCGTCGTAGGTGCAGTCGTAGCCCGAGCGGAGCTGGAAATCGAGGTTGCCCGTCTCGACGGCGGTCTGAAACACCATGTGGACCCCGCGGCGCAGGAGTTCGTCCGTCTCCTCGGGACCGAGCGCCGCCGTCAGCAGCGCCAGTTCGTTGCGCGTCTCGCGGTCGAGCGCGACCGACACCTCGTCGCCGAGATCGGCGTACTGCGCTTGCACGTCCTCTGAAAGGTCCTCCAGGCTCATATCCCGACAGTCGTCTGACGCGGTGAAACCCCTTTCGTATCCGTCAGCCACGGGTCGGGCGTGCAGGGACCAGACCTCGGATCGAGCTACGGGTCAAGTCCCGGCGGCGCGACGGGGTCGAGGTCCCGTTCCGCGGCGAACTCCGAGAGGAACTCGGCCCGGGGTCCGTACTCCTCGGGGTGATGGGAGTCGGTGCCGACGGTGACCGACACGTCGTACTCCCGGAGCGTCTCGAGGAACGTCGAGACGGGATGGACCTGCCCGTCCTCCTCGAGCGCCCGGCCGGCGTTGACCTCGGGGACCGTCCGCGAGTCCGCGAACGCGGCCGCGGCCCGCTCGTAGTGCTCGCGCTCGGCCCGGCCGGAGAGGAGCGGATTGCGCTCGACCAGGTCGGGGTGGGCCGCGATGTCGAACAGTTCCGACGCCGCCAGGGAGGCGAGGTTCTCGAAGTACCGGTCGACGACGCCGTCGAGTTCGTCGTCGGTCATGCCCTCGAACTGGCGCGGTCGCTGGAGGTTCCGCCCCTCGACGCCGTGGACGCTCCCCACGGCGTAGTCGAACCCGGCCGTCTCGAGAAACGCGCCGATGCGGCCCTCCTGACCGGGTTCGTAGTCCATCTCCACGGCGTCGTAGACGGGGATGTCGGCCTCCTCGCGGACGAGGTCGATCCCCCGGCGCCGGCGCTCGTAGGTCTCGTCCATCGTGAAGCCGAGCGAGGCGCGGTAGTCCCGCGCGCTCTCGTCCGGGGCCAGCCAGCAGTGGTCGGCGATGCCGACGCCGTCGAGGCCGGCCTCCTGGGCGGCCCGGATCATCACCCAGAGTAATTCGCCGTCGGAGTAGTTCGAGTGGGAGTGGAAGTCGCGCACGGTCCGATGGTCGGCCGAGGCGGGGATAGCACTTGCGGCCCGCGCTCGGGGAGACGTGACGGCACCAGGGACCGCCACGCACAAGCGCCGCCGACCGCTACGGAGGCGTGATGACGGAACTGCCGGGCGAGGTGCCGGAGGACCCGACGGCGATACGGGAGGCGCTGATCGAGTGGTACGAGGCCGACCACCGGCCGTTTCCCTGGCGGGAGACGGACGACCCCTACGAGATTCTCGTCTCGGAGGTGATGAGCCAGCAGACCCAGCTCGGCCGCGTCGTCGACGCCTGGGAGGCCTTTCTCGACCGCTGGTCCGACGCGGCGGCGCTGGCCGCGGCCGACCAGTCCGACGTGGTCGGGTTCTGGACGAACCACTCGTTGGGCTACAACAACCGGGCGAAGTACCTCCACACGGCCGCGAACCAGGTCGTCGACGGCGCCGTCGAGGGCGTCTCCCCGGGGGAGTTCCCGACGACCCCGGCGGGCCTCCAGGAACTCCACGGCGTCGGCCCCTACACCGCCAACGCCGTCGCCTCGTTCGCGTTCAACGACGGCGAGGCGGTGGTAGACACGAACGTCAAACGGGTGCTGTACCGCGCGCTCGAGGTGCCCGACGACGACGCGGCCTTCGAGCGGGCGGCCGCCCGGCTCATGCCGGAGGGGGAGTCCCGCGTCTGGAACAACGCCGTGATGGAACTCGGCGGCGTGGCCTGCGAGAAAACTCCCCGATGTGACGCGGCGGGCTGTCCCTGGCGCGAGTGGTGTCACGCCTACGAGACGGGCGATTTCACGGCTCCGGACGTGCCGACACAGCCGAGCTTCGAGGGCAGTCGGCGCCAGATGCGGGGTCGCGTGATCGCCGCGCTCGAGGAGTACGGCGAACTCCCGCTGGACGAACTCGGCCCACGGATCCGCGTCGACTACACGCCGGACGGGGACTACGGGCAGGAGTGGCTGTGCGGGCTGTGTTCGGATCTGGCCGACGACGGACTCGTGGAGCTAGACGAGTCCGGGAGAAAAACGGTCGTGCGACTCCAGCGGTAGCTCGACGGCTGTCACGAACGTCGAAGTAATCATTTACCAGTGATGGGTACATAGAGATACGTATCCGGATGAGTGCCACAGTCGAAATCACCGAAAAAGACGGCCGGTATACCGCCGTCGACTCGGAAACGGGGGCAAGCGGTGTCGGGAAAACGAGAGCGATGGCGCTGGCAGCACTTGCCATCCGTCTCGGAGCACAAGAAGCACACGGAGGGGGAGGGAGGGAATCTGAACTCCGGGCGCTTGCTGACCGGACGCGAAAGCGGTTCGAAGAGAAGGGGGTCACTGATGCCGACGTCGAGGACGCGATAGAATGGGCACGCTCGGAGTAGTCCTCGACACCAACGTTCTCGTATCCGCACTCGGGTTCGGTGGTCGGCCACTCGATGCACTGCTACGGACGTTCGACGACGACGTTCGAATGCTCGCGTCGGAGGCCACGCTTGCCGAACTCGAACGGGTCATGCACTACGACCGTCTCCCGTTCACGGAAGCCGATAGAGTACAATATCTAGCAATTCTGCGGCGCGAATCCACCATCGTCGAACCCGATGAGTCGGTCGGAGTAGTCCGTGATGCCGACGACGACAAATTTCTCGACGTGGCGCTGGAGAGTGATGTCGACTATCTGGTTTCCGGTGATGACGACCTGCTCGCGCTCGACTCCTACGAGGGCATTACAATCGTCACTCCCAGCGAGTTCCTGGCACGTGTCGAGTGACGTTCGACTGCCCCGACATCACGCCGCGACGAATCGTCTTTCACCCTGAATCCTCTGGTCGCAATTGTGGAATGCTAACATTACCGCGCGTTCGAGGTGCCCGACGGCGACGTGGCCTTCGAGCAGGCGGCCGCGTGGCTCATGCCTGATACGGATCATTGCGAGTCATTCCCGTCTCGACCGCACGATGTCGTGCGGTCGGACCGGTAAACAGTCGCAATAATCCGTATGAGGGGGAGTCCCGCGTCTGGAACAACGCGATCATGGAACTTGGGGGCGTGGCCTGCGAGAAAACTCCCCGATGTGACGCGGCGGGCTGTCCCTGGCGCGAGTGGTGTCACGCCTACGAGACGGGCGATTTCACGGCTCCGGACGTGCCGACACAGCCGAGCTTCGAGGGCAGTCGGCGCCAGATGCGGGGTCGCGTGATCGCCGCGCTCGAGGAGTACGGCGAACTCCCGCTGGACGACCTCGGCCCGCGCGTCCGCGTCGACTACACGCCGGACGGGGACTACGTGCGAGAGTGGCTTCGCGGGCTGGTGTCGGACCTGTCCGAGGACGGTCTCGTCGAGTTGCGTACGGGTGAGAGCGAGACGGTCGCTCGGCTCCGCCGGTGGACACGACGTCGGCCCCGCGGCGTCGGCGAACCGATGGTCCTATTGCTCGCGGGCGGGAGAATCGGGCCATGAGAGACGTCACGGTCGTCGCCATCTGCGGGAGCCTGCGCGACGAGAGCTACACCCGGCTCGGTCTCGAGCACGCGCTCGACGCGGCCCGCGAGAACGGCGCGAGCGTCGAGTTGCTGGACCTCCGGGCGTACGACCTGCCGGTCTACGACGCAGACGACGACGACGCGGGCGACGCGGCGGCGGTCCGGGCGGTCCTCCAGCGGGCCGACTCCATCCTCCTCGGGACGCCGGTGTATCACGGCTCGTACTCCGCCGTGCTGAAGAACGCGCTCGATTACTGTGGCTTCGACGAGTTCGAGAAGAAAACCGTCGGCCTCCTGGGCGTCGCCGGCGGTGGGTTCCCGATCACCGCGCTCGATCACCTTCGGTCGGTCTGTCGGTCGCTCGACTGCTGGGTCATCCCCCACCAGGCAGCCATCCCGAACGCGAGCGGGAAGTTCGAGAACGGCCGCCTGATCGACGACGACGTCTCAGATCGCGTCCGGACGCTCGGCGAGGAGGCGGTCCGGTACGCGAACATCGAACCCGATCCGGCGAGCTTCGAGAGCGAGGAGAACGTCGGAGCGGACGATTGACCGCGAGGCGTCTCGTCGCTGAGCCGGGAGCGGGCGGTCCGAAAGAGCGGACGATTGACCGCGAGGCGTCTCGTCGCTGAGCCGGGAGCGGGCGGTCCGAAAGAGCGGACGATTGACCGCGAGGCGTCTCGTCGCCGGGCGCACCTCCCCGGGACCCACCGCGAACAGCAACCGTCAAACGGCGAGAGATCGAATCGCCGACCGTGACCCAGTGGGTCGAGAATCCGACGGGCGGGCGCGAGCGCGGGCCGCTCGGACTGTTCCGGGCGTGGGCGGAGATGCTGGTCCGCCCCCGGCAGTTCTTCCGGACGGGTGTCGCGCCTGGCGATCAGGCGCCCGGGCTGGTGTTCGTCGCGGCGGTAGTGCTGCTCGAGGAGGGCAGTCGCTTTGCCGTCGTCGAACTCGCGGATCGCGGCGTCGTCTCGCTCGGCCCCTTCGGCTATCAGGGAATCGACGGCCTGGGCCCGGGAATGGCCCTCCTGGTGGTGCTGGCGGCTGTCGTGTTCGTCGCGCCCGCGGCGTTGCACCTGACAGCGGCCGTCCAGACGCTGTTGCTTGCGCCGTTCGCCCCCGACCGCGGCGGCGTGAGCGAGACGGTGCAGGTGCTTGCCTACGCCACCGCGCCCTGCGTGTTCGCGGGCGTCCCCGTGCCCGGGGTGCGCCTGCTGTGTGCCCTCTGGGGGACCGCGCTGTACGTCGTCGGGACGAGCCAGCGCCACTCGCTGTCGCTGCCGCGGGCCGCCGCACTGGGGGCATTGCCGGCGATTATCGTGTTCGGTTACGGCTTCCGGGGCGTGCTCGCCGCTCGCCTCGTCTTCGGACTGTAGGATTTACGGTCCCGCCGGCAGGAGAGCCGATATGCTCACGCTGGACGTCGACAACTTCCTGGTGGAGTTCAAGGACGGGGCAGTCAAGAACGCGGGCGCGCCGAACAAGCGCGTGACGGCGAAGCTCTACGACGTGGAGGGCGTCGACGTTCGGGCGTTCGGCGACGAGCGGGTGAAACTCGCCTTCGAGGACGCCGAGGGCAACGACGTGGAGGTGGCGCTGTTTCCGGAAGAGGCCCGCGCGTTACAGAGCGGGCTCGCGGCCGTCGAGGAAGCCGAACCGGAGATCTTCGAGTCGGACGGATAACCCGGGCAGCCGTCCGACAGACGGATTGTTGGGGGTCGCTCCCGTCCCGGCCGCGCGACGTCGCGCGGTTGGACCGGTAACCAGTCCCAACAATCCGTATCAGCGCCGGGTCGGCGCCGACGGCGGCGCGACCGACGGGCGGCCGAATCCGACAACCGTTTTAGTGCCGAAATGCTTTCACCGCTCAATGGGTACGTGTATCATCTGCGGTACGTCCGTGGACGGCCACATCTGTGACCTCCACGAGCAGGACGTCGTGTTCGAGTTTCGAGGCACCCAGCCGAACCAGCTCGGGATCGGCCGGTACTACCGGGGAACCGTCGACGGGTTCGCCGAGTTCGGCGTGTTCGTCGACATCGGCGAGTCCGTGACTGGGCTACTCCACCGGAGCGAACTCGATCAGCGTCTGGATTCGCTCGATTGGGAACCCGGCGACGAGGTGTTCGTCCAGGTCAAGAACGTTCGCGACAACGGGAACGTGGACCTCGCGTGGTCCATCCGCCAGGACGCGTCCGAGTTCCGCGGGACGCTGGTGGACGACCCCGAGTTCGATCACGCCCGCCTCAAGTCCGAGGTGGACGGCGAGGGCGAGGGAAGCGACGTGGGCGGCGACGCGGGCGGGACAGAGACCGGGGCCGAGACAGCGGGCGGGAGTGGGACCGAGGCGGAGACCGACACGGAGGACGAGGCGGGAAACAGGAGTAGCGCGGACGGGACCACGACCGGCGACGTGAGCCGTGCGGACGGCGAGGACCGATCCGACCGTTCCGCCGGTGTCGTCGGCGAGGGATCGACCGAGAGCGAGACGGGGAGCGGCGCCGTCGTCGCCGAGGCCGCCGAGGACGAGGCGGTCGAGACGGCAGCAGACGAGAGTGCCGAGACGGCAGCAGACGAGAGTGCCGAGACGGCAGCAGACGAGAGTGCCGAGACGGCTGCGGCGGAGGGCGCCGAGACAGAGCCGGACGAGAGCGCCGAGTCCGCGCCGGAGGGGGACCGCGAGCGGGTCGGGATCGCCACCCTCGAGTCGGTCGTGGGAAAGGACGTTCGCCTCGAGGGCGAGGTCGTCGGCGTCCGTCAGACCAGCGGCCCCACGGTGTTCGAGATCCGCGACGAGACGGGCGCCGTGGACTGTGCGGCCTTCGTCGAGGCCGGCGTCCGGGCCTACCCCGAGGTCGTCGAGGGGGACGTCGTCAGGCTGGACGGCGAGGTCCGCGAGCGACGCGGGGAACTCCAGGTCGAGACGGCGGCGCTCGAGGCCCTCGAGGACGAGGAGCGCACCGCCGTCGAGGAGCGACTCGCGGCGGCGCTCGAGGAGCGCGCTCGCCCCGCGGCGGTCGCGCCACTGGCCGACGACGACGCGGTCGCGGCGCTGAGCGACGAACTCGTCGACGCCGCGACGGCCATCCGCCGGGCGGTCATCACGGACCGGCCCGTCATCGTCCGCCACGCCGCGACCGCGGACGGCTACGTCGGCGGCGTGGCCCTCGAACGGGCGACGCTGCCGCTGGTGCGCGAGGAGCACCGCCAGGCCGACGCCGAGTACCACTACTTCGACCGCCGACCGCTCGAGGGCGGCGTCTACGACATGGACGACGCCACGAAGGACACGACCACGATGCTGGAAAACCGGGAGCGCCACGACGAGACGGTGCCCCTGTTCGTGTTCGTCGCAGCGGGCGGGTCCAAGGACAGCCTCGACGGCCTCGAACTGCTGGACATCTACGACGCGCCCCGCGTCGTCGTCGACGACGTGCACGCCGACGACGAGGTGCGCGACGTGGTGGACACGGTCGTCAGCCCCTCGCTCGTCGAGGGCGCTGACACGACGGCCGCGGCGCTGGCGGCCAACGTCGCCGCCCACGTCGACGAGCGCGCCCGTGATTACCTGGCGCACCTGCCGGCGGTGAGCTTCTGGGACGAGGTGCCCGAGGCGTACCTCGAGGCAGCGGCCGACGCCGGCTACGACGCGGGGGCGGTGCGCGACCTCCGGGAGGCCATCGCGCTCGAGGCCCACTACCAGTCCTACGAGGACAAGCGCGAACTGATCACGGACCTGCTGTTCGGCGACGACGAGGAGGACGTGACCGGTCTGGCCAGCAACGTCGCCGAGCAGTTCCGCGACAAGGTCGACACCGAGGTGGAGACGGCGTCCGCGAACCTCGACGTACAGACCCTCGACGGGACCGACGTGGCGGTGCTCGACGTGGAGGCGTTCACCCACCGCTTCGACTTCCCGCCCGAGACGCTCCTGCTTGACGAACTGTTCCGCCGCGAGGACGCCTCGGCCCTCGTCGGCGTCGGGGAGGACACGATCTACGTCCGACGGTCGGATGCGGTCGACGTGTACGACCTGGCGGACGCCGTCGCCGAGCGAGTCCCGGACGCGGGTGTCAAGCCCCGCAGCGCCCGCGAGGGGAGCCTCCGCTTCCTCGCCGGGCGCCGGTCGGCGGTGCTCGAGGCGACGCTCGACGCCCTCGCGGAGCGGATCTGACGCCGACAGTTCCTTCATCTCGGCGGGCGAGCACTCGCCATGGCCCCCGAACCGGTCAACGTCGAGGTCCTGTCGTGGCGAGACTACGAGCACGGCGAGCGCACCTTCCGCCGGAAGCAACTGGCCCGCGCGGCCGGCGGCGAGGAACTGGGCGCGAGCCTCTATCAGGTTCCCGCGGGCAAGCGGACCTGGCTCCGGCACTACCACGAGGGCAACGAGGAGGCCCTGTTCGTCCTCGACGGCGACGGCACGCTGTTTCTCGGCCCCGAGGAGACCGAACACGCGCTCGCCCCGGGTGACTACGTTGCGCTGCCGCGGGGCGAAGAGAGCTCCCACGAGGTGGTCGCCGGGGAGGAGGGGCTGCGCTACCTGGCGTTCTCGACGATGAACGATCCCGACGTGACAGTGTACCCGGACGAGGACAAGATCGGCGTCTACGCCGGGAGCGCTCCCGGCGCGCCCACCGACCAGCGCGCCATCTCGAAGTATCTCGATTTCGACGCCGAGGTGCCCTACTGGGACGAGTGACGCCGACACTGGGATCGTGCGGCCGCTCGTGACCGGACCGCGAGAGCGCGAGGCGACACGCTTACCTGCGGCACGGACCGAACTGTGACAACCCCATGAGCACCGACGCGCCGGCCGAGTCGGACGCCTTCGAGGCGGTCTGTGCGGAACTGGTCGAGCGCATCCTCGACGGCGAAATCGAGCGCGGGGACGTCGAGAGCGCCAAGATGGAGGTCTGCTCGAAACACTCCGCGCCCAAGGTGCCAAAGAACACGGACCTGCTGGACTTCGCACCCGCCGACCGCCGGGAGGAACTGGAGGCGGTCCTGCGGCGCAAGCCCGTCCGCACCGCGTCGGGCGTCTCGCCCGTGGCGATCATAACCTCGCCGCACCGCTGTCCCCACGGGAAGTGTCTGTACTGCCCGGGCGGCCCGGACTCGGAGTTCTCCTCGGCCCAGTCCTACACGGGCCACGAACCGGCGGCGGCACGCGGCGAGCAAAACGACTACGACCCCTACGGGCAGGTGACGCTGCGCCTGCACCAGTTGCGCGAGATCGGCCACCCCGTCGACAAGGCCGAACTCATCCTGATGGGCGGGACGATGACCGCCAGAAGCCACGACTACCAGGAGTGGTTCGTCAGGCGGGCGCTGGAGGCGATGAACGACTTCGACCCCGCGGCCCCGCCCGCCCCCGCGGAGGGCGAGAGTTTCGCCCAGGACCCCGAGGCGTACGGCTTTCGCTACCTCGAGGACGTGATCGCCGAGAACGAGACGGCCGACGTGCGCTGTATCGGCACCACCTTCGAGACCAAGCCCGACTGGTGTGACCCCGAGCAGATCGATCGGATGTTGCGCCTCGGCGGGACGAAGGTGGAGGTGGGCGTCCAGACCACCTACGAGCGGATCAACCGGGAGATGCACCGCGGGCACGGCACCCAGGACGCCGTCGACGCCAACCGCCGCCTGCGCGACGCCGCGTTCAAGGTGGGCTTTCACATGATGCCGGGTCAGCCCGGGATGAGCAAGGAGATGTGTCTGGAGGACTTCCGGCGCCTCTTCGAGCGCCCCGAGTGGCGGCCCGACTACCTCAAGATCTACCCGACGCTCGTCGTCGAGGGCACCGCCGTCTACGACGACTGGCACCGTGGCGAGTTCGAACCGCTGGACAACGACGAGGCGGCTGAACTGGTCGCCGAGATCAAGTCGATGATCCCCGAGTACACGCGCCTCCAGCGCGTCCAGCGGGACATCCCCGCCGACTTCATCGAGGGCGGCGTCTGGAAGTCCAACCTCCGGCAACTGGCCCGCCGGCGGATGGACGACCACGGCTGGACCTGTGACTGCATCCGGTGTCGGGAGGTCGGCCACAGCGACGCCGTCCCCGAGTCCGTCGCAATGGATACCACGACCTACGAGGCCGCCGGCGGTCTCGAGCACTTCGTCAGCGTCGCGGACCCCGACGCGGACGTGCTGGTGGGCTTCTGTCGCCTGCGCTTCCCGGGCGATCCGGTGCGGCGCGAACTCGAGGACGCCGCGCTCGTCCGGGAACTGCACGTCTACGGCGACCAGGTGGCGGTCGGCGACGAGGCCGGCGACGGCCAGCAACACCGCGGGTACGGCCGCCGTCTCCTGGAGCGCGCCGAGGAACTCGCCCGCGACGCCGGCTTCTCGAAGGTGGCGGTCATCTCGGGCATCGGCGCCCGCGAGTACTACCGGGAGAAACTGGGCTACCGGCAGGACGGCCCCTACGTCTCGAAGCGACTGTAGGCGAGGGCCGCTACGTCCTCAGCGAGCGACCGCCGAAGCGTAGCGTCTTTGACCGGGGGCACGCAGGAACCGACATGGACCAGAAGCGGGAGCTGACCAGCGTCGACCTCGCGGCCCTCGAGCGGGAACTCGGGGGCTACGCGGGCGCGAAGGTCGACAAGGCCTACCTCTACGACGACGATCTCCTGCGTCTCAAACTCCGGGACTTCGACCGCGGCCGCGTCGAGCTACTGATCCAGGTCGGCGACGTGAAGCGGGCCCACGTCGCCGCGCCCGAGCACGTCGCGGACGCCCCCGGGCGCCCGCCGGACTTCGCGAAGATGCTGCGCAACCGGATCGCGGGCGCCGACCTCGCCGCCGTCGAGCAGTTCGAGTTCGACCGCATCCTCGAGTTCACGTTCGAGCGCGAGGACGGGACGACCCGCATCGTCGTGGAACTGTTCGGCGACGGCAACGTCGCGGTGCTGGACGAACACGGCGACGTGGTCGACTGTCTCGATACGGTGCGGCTGAAATCGCGGACGGTCGCGCCGGGCGCACCCTACGAGTTCCCGTCGGCGCGGTTCAATCCGCTCACTGTCGACTACGAGGGGTTCGCGGCGCGCATGCGCCAGTCCGACGCCGACGTGGTGCGGACGCTGGCGACCCAGCTCAACTTCGGCGGGCTGTACGGCGAGGAACTCTGCATCCGCGCCGGCGTCGAGTACAATATCCCCGTCGAGGAAGCCACCGACGAGCAGTTGCGGGCGCTGTACGACGCCATCGAGCGCCTGGCCGAGCGGCTCCGCTCCGGCGATCTGGACCCGCGAGTCTACTACGAGGACGGGGACGACGAGCGCCGCCGCGTGGACGTGACGCCGGTCCCCCTCGAGGAGTACGCCGGCCTCGAGAGCGAGGCCTTTGCCTCGTTCGACGCGGCGCTGGACGACTACTTCTATCACTTCGAGCGCGGCGACCAGGGAGAGAGCGACGGCCGCGACCGCCCCGACTTCGAGGAAGAGATCGCCACCAAGGAGCGGATCATCGAGCAACAGGAGGGCGCCATCGAGAGCTTCGAGGAGCAGGCGACCGCCGAGCGCGAGAAGGCCGAGTCGCTGTACGCCCACTACGACCTCGTCGACGAGGTGCTGTCGACGGTACGGGCCGCCCGCGAGGACGACGTCTCGTGGGAGGGCATCGAGGCCCGTTTCGAGCAGGGGCGCGAGCAGGGCATCCCCGCGGCGGAGGCCGTCGCGGACGTGGACGGACGCGAGGGCACGGTGACGCTCGAAATCGAGGGTCGGGAGATCGAACTCGATCCGCGGTCGGGCGTCGAGAAGAACGCCGACCGGCTCTACACCGAGGCGAAGCGCATCGAGGAGAAGAAGGCGGGCGCGCAGGCGGCCATCGAGGAGACGCGCGCGGAACTGGCCGAGATCGAGGAGCGCCGCGAGGAGTGGGCGGCCGGCGGTCCCGAGCAGAGCGAGGCCGAGGGAAGCGGCGAGGGCGGAGACGACGAGGACGAGGCGATCGACTGGCTCGCCGAGCCCTCCATCCCCGTCCGGCAGTCCGAACTGTGGTACGACCGCTTCCGGTGGTTCCACACGAGCGACGGTTTCCTCGTCATCGGCGGGCGCAACGCCGACCAGAACGAGGCCCTCGTCAAGAAGTACCTCGAGCGGGGCGATCACTTCTATCACGCGCAGGCCCACGGCGGTCCGGTGACGGTCCTGAAGGCGACGGGGCCGAGCGAGCCCACCCGCGAGGTCGACGTCCCCGAATCGAGCCACCGCGAGGCCGCACAGTTCGCCGTCTCGTACTCCTCGGTGTGGAAAGACGGGAAGTTCGCCGGCGACGTCTACCGGGTCGACCCCGACCAGGTGTCCAAGACCCCCGAGAGCGGCGAGTACCTCGAGAAGGGCGGGTTCGCCATCCGGGGCGATCGCGAGTACTTCCGGGACGTGGAGGTGGGCGTGGCCGTCGGCGTCACCTGCGAGGACGAGACGCGCGTGATCGGCGGCCCGCCTCGTCCCATCGAGCGGCAGGCCGTGACCAGCGTCCGCCTCGAACCGGGCCGGTACGCCCAGAACGACGCGGCAAAGCGGGTCTACCGCGAACTCAAGTCCCGCTTCGCGGACGACGCCTTCGTCCGCAAGGTCGCCAGCCCGGACCTGATTCAGGAGTTTCTCCCCCCGGGCGGGAGCCGGATGGTCGACTGAGCGTCGGCGTGTGTGCCGCAGGCACCGGACGACAACCCGGCAACCGGGTGGAGACGAGCGGGAACAGATCCGGCAGGTGAGGTCAGCAAACCGGTCGTTTTCGGGGTCTTACGCTTATGCGTCGACGGCGCGTACTCTCGGTATTCGCTCCGGGCTGCTCTGTAGACCCCCGTCTCGGTCCCCGGGAGCGAACACGTGATCCCCCATGCTCTCAGAGGCTATCGGCTACCCCTGGACCGGTGAACAGAAACTCGAGATCATCCTGGTCGGCGGCATACTGAGCGTGCTCGGCTTCCTGTTGCTCCCGCTGTTTGTCGTTTACGGCTACCTCGTCCGTGTCGTCCGCGAGGCGAGCACCGGCGACGCCGAGACGCCGCCTCCCTTCGAGGACTGGGAGCGGCTGCTCGTCGAGGGGTTCGAGGCCCTGATCGTCACGTTCGTCTACTCGCTGCTCCCGGCGCTCGTCCTCTCGGCTGTCGCCGTCCTGTCGCTGCTCCCGCTGCTGGGCGCGGCGATGAGCGGGGAGCCCGTGACCATCGGCGTCGTGGCCGTGCTGATCGGTCTCGTGCTCGCGCTCCTGGCCCTGGTCCTCTCGCTCGCGGTGGCGTTCCTGACGCCCGCCGCCGTCGGCGCGTTCGTCCGGACCGGCCGCCTCGGCGCGGCGTTCTCGCCCAGTGAGGTGCGCGCCGTCGCCGGGCACGGCGGCTACCAGTCGGCGTGGGTCGTCGCGCTCGTGGTCGTGATCGGCGGCGGCATCGTCGCCGGCGTGCTGGCGGCGACGGTCATCGGCGCGATCCTGACGCCGTTCGTGATGTTCTACGCCTCCGTCGCGGCGGCCTACGCCATCGGGCGCGGGATCAGTGACGCCCCGGCCGCGATGGACGGGACGGACCGGCAGACTACGGGCCAGCCCGCGGCCTGAACGGGCGACACCGAACGGCGGGCGATCCGTTTGGCGACGCCGGAAGGACACACACTTTGCCCCCGGCGAGAAAGAGCGACCATGCGCATCGTCGACCGGGAAGAGCGCGGCGAGGGCCGCGAGCGACTGACGATCGTCCCGGAGAACTTAGACGACCTCTGGCACCTGTCGTACGTGATCGAGCCCGGCGACCGCGTGGCCGGCGACACGTCGCGGCGCATCCAGCGCAACGACGACCAGTTGCGGGACTCGGGCGGCGAGCGCGAGCACATGCGGGTCGAACTCGCCGTCGACGACGTGGAGTTCGCCCGCTTTGCCAACCGCCTGCGCGTCGGCGGCACCATCGTCGGCTGCACCCGCGAGGATCAGCTCGACTTTCATCACACGCTCAACGTCGAGCCACAGACCGAGATCGAGATCGAGAAGACCTTCAAGCCCGACCAGACCGCGCGTCTCGAGGAGGCCGTCGAGGCGGCGGACAACCCCGAGGTCGCCGTGGCGACCGTCGAGGAGGGGCAGGCCTACGTCCACACGGTCGCCCAGTACGGCACCGAGGAGCGCGCGTCCATCACGTCGACGACCGGGAAGGGTGAGTACGCCAGGCCCCGGGAGGAACTGTTCGCGGAACTCGGCGCGGTCCTCGACCGGCAGGATGTCGACGCCTACATCCTCGCCGGTCCGGGGTTCACAAAGCAGGACGCCCTGGAGTACCTGACCGACGAGTACCCCGCCGTCGCGGAGCAGACCACCGTCGTCGACACGAGCGGCGTCGGCGACCGGGGCGTCCACGAGGTGCTCAAACGGGGCGCCGTCGAGGCGGTTCAGGAGCGGACCCGCATCGCCGAGGAGGCCGAACTCGTCGACGAACTGACAGAGCGCATCGCCACGGGCGCGAAGGTCGCCTACGGCCCGGCGTCGGTGGCGCAGGCGGCGGAGTACGGCGCCGTCGAGCACTTGCTGGTCCTGGACGAGCGCCTGCGGATCGAGCGCAGCGACGAGGGCGAGTGGGCAATCGACGTCGACGAGGTCGTCAGGCAGGTCGAGCGCCAGGGCGGCAAGGTGACGGTCTTCTCGAGCGAGTTCGATCCGGGGCGACAGCTCTCGAACCTCGGCGGAATCGCGGCGCTTTTGCGCTATCGCCTCGAGTGACCGGTCGTCCGGTGGAGCCGTTGGGGGGAGAACGTGGCCGGTCGAACGGCGAAACCGTTTTTTGGCGGTAGCGATACTATCAGACAGTTGCCGTCCCGAGGCGGCGAGTCAGATGTCATTCGAGGATCAACCGGACTTCGCCCGGCAGGTGGCCGATCTCAACAAGTACGGACAGGCGCTCAACCGGTGTGAGAGCGTCGAGGAGGTCGTCTCGCTGACCATCGAGGCGATGTCACTGCTGTTCGACATCTCCTACTCGACCATCGTCGAGGAGCGCGACGGCGACCTGACGGTCGTCCACAGCACGAACCCGGATCTGTCGGCCGGCGACGAGCCAAGCGAGGTCGCCCGCGAGGCGTTCGAGACGGGCGAGACCGTCACGGCGACGGGCGAGGCCGCACGGACGGGCGAGGACACCGAGGTGACCGCCGCGCTGGCGGCGCCGGCCCGAATCGTCGACGACGTGACGGCCGTGCTGGTCACGCGCACGAAGAACGACCGGGAGTTCGACGACGCCCACGTGCGTCCGATGGAGATACTGGCGTCCCACGCCGCGACGGCGATCAGCAACATCCGCTCTCGCGAGCGCTTAGAGCGGGCCCGTCAGGACCTGGAGACCCGCAAGGAGATGATCGAGATGTACGATCGACTCCTGCGCCACGACCTGGGCAACGACCTCCAGGTGATCGCGGGCTTCTCGGACGCGCTCGTCTCGGACCTCGACGGCCAGACCCGGGACCACGCCGAGCGCATCCAGCGGGCCGCCCGGAGTTCGGCGGACCTGATCGAGCGGGTCGGCGACCTCGTCTCGACGCTCGAATCCCAGGACGAACCGGAACCGCGGGACCTGGCGGCGCTGATCGAGGAGACCGTCCGGGACGTCGACTCACAGTACGCGTCACTGACCGTCGAGTTCGACCCGTCCGCGTTCGCGTACAGCGTCTACGGTGGCGACCTGCTCGACTCCGTGTTCACGAACGTCCTCTCGAACGCCGCGGTCCACAACGAGGGAGACGTGACGGTCCACCTCTCGGCCGAGACGACGGGCCGGGACGCGATCGTGGTACGGTTCGCGGACGACGGCTCCGGCGTCCCCGCGGAAGTCCGCGACGAGATCTTCGAGATGGGCGTCAAGGGCCCCGAGAGCGGGGGAACCGGGTTCGGGCTGGGTCTGGTCCGGGCGCTCACGGAGTCCTACGGCGGCAGCGTCACCGTCGGCGACAGCGAGTACGGCGGCGCGGAGTTCCGGGTCAGGCTCGAACGAGCGTGAGCGGCGCGTTCGCTCGCGTCGATTCGGGGGCCAGCCCTCGATCAGTCGTCCCCGAGCGTCACCGTCAGGCCATCGCGGGCGAACCGGACGTCCCCGTCGTAGCTGTCGCCGATCGACTCGAGCATCTCCTCGTGTCTCCCTTCGGTGTGGGGGTACAGATGGGAGAGGTACACCCGGTCGATCGCGGCGTCGGCCGCGGCGAGTGCGTCACTGAGCTGGGCGGGCGTGGGGTGGTTCGACACGTCGACCTCGTCGGGAAACGAGCAGTCGTGGACGAGGACGGCCGCGCCGTCGGCGAACTCGATCAGTTCCGGGAACGCCTCCGTATCGCCGCTGACGGCGACCGTCGGCGCGCCCTCGCGGGTCAGGCGATACGCGAAACACTGCATCGAGTGGCGCGTCTCCGTCCGGTCTCCCTCGAACCCCGCGAGTTCGAAATCGCCGTCGAGGTCGCGGAGTTGCAGGTCCACGCGGTCCTGCAGGTAGTCGTGGACCGACAGGAGGTCCGCGACGAGTGCCGTCGTCCCGGGTGGACCGGCGACGGTGAGCGACTCCTCGCCCGCGAGCCAGCGGGCCTTCAAAAGCGGGAGGAGGTCGGAGACGTGATCGAGGTGATGATGCGTCAGGAGGACCGTGTCGACGCCCTCGTAGCCGGTCTCGGTGCGGGCGAGCGAGTGGAGCACGCCGCTGCCACTGTCGACGAGCAGGCGGTCCTCGCCGTCGGCGAGGAGCAGGCCGGACTGGAACCGCGAGCCGGTCGGCATCGCGCTGCCGGTCCCGAGAAACGTGAGTCGCATGGAGGGGGGTCGAACCGGAGGGCCAAAGGCGTGGCGTCAGGGGGATCGGGCAAGGCCGCCGGGGGCACGGGGGTGTGCCCGGCGGCACAAGTAGTCGTTGGGAGGCATCCGTCAAAACCCCGGCTTTCGCTGAAACTCGTTTTTCACCGACTGTAGGCCCAGTAGGCTACCACGAGAGCGAGCACGAACAGGCCGCCGAGGAAGAACGCCAGGCCTGGCGAGAGACTACTGGCGTGCTTGGCAGCGGTATCGAGAGCCAGGTCGCCCCCGTTCGCTGCGTGCGGTGTCGCGGTCGCCGCGAACTCGTGTCCGCCAGACTGCGTGGCGGTGTGTACCGACGACGTGGTCTGCAGCGGCGTCGTACTGTCCACGGGCGTGGGCGTGTGGACCGGCGTCGGCGTCTGCGCCGGTTGGGGCGTCCCCGCCGGCGTCGACGTGTGGGTCCCCATCGGCGTCGAGGTGTGGACGCCGGTGGGCGTGTGGGCGGCGGTTTCGGTGCGTGCTGGAGTCGCGGTCCGGGTCGCGTGAACCGACGTCCCGTTCCCGCTCGCTTCGCCGCCGCTCATGATCGAGACGTTACCGCCCCCGTCACTGACCGCGGGCGCGTTCGTCCCGGTGCCGGTCGGTGCGCTCCCCCCGGCAGCGCCAGCGCCGCTCGCGCCACCCTCGCCGCCAGTCTCGTACGTGGACGGGGTGGACTGGGCGGTCGGTGAGAAGGGGCCGCGACCCGCGAGTCGATCGACCACGAGACTCCCGAGGCCGAGGACGCCGATACCGGGAGCGAGGCGTTTCAGGAGGGCCACGAGCGAGCGCTTGCGCTCACGGGTCCCGATGAACACCACCTTCGGATCGGCGGGCGGTTCGTAGACCTTCATCTCCTGGCCCTTCTCGGAGTAGCGGGTGCCGGCCACGGAGATCAGGTCGGCGTCCTCGAGGTTTTCGAGATGGTAGGACACCTTCTGGATCGACATGTCGAGTCGGTCCGCGATCTCCGAGGGGGTCCCGGGATCCCGGTAGATCGCGTTGAGGACCGACCGCGCCGTCTCGGACGCGAGGACCTCGAACACCTCGGAGGCCTCCCCGTCGATCCCGACGACCTCGAGTTCACCGTCCTGTGAGGTCCTCGTTTCGGGGCCCTGCGTGGGCAACAGCGACATACACGTCCCTGGTACCCCGATCACTAATAAGGCGCCGGACGCTCAAATCCGGTTTTCAGCGATTGGATAGGGGGTCAAAACGGGATTTGAACGATCCGACGTGCACTCAAAACAGGGTTTGATCGACGCTGTCGGCGAGCGATTCGCGGGCGTCCGTCCCGAGGGACTCGAGCGGCGACCTGACTGTGGCCGAGTTGATCACGCCCTGTTCTGCGAGCAGCGCCTTCACCGCCGGAACGAACCCGCGGTCGGCACAGGCCGATACCGCCGGGTCGATTGCGTCGGTCTGGCGTTCCCGGGCCGACGCGAAGTCGCCCCCATCGAGGGCCGCGGCCGCCTCGACGAACGTTTCGGGCATCGCTTGCACCAGTGCGTTGATCCCGCCGTCGGCGCCCATCGCGAGCGCGGGGACGAACAGCGGATCCGAGCCGACGAGCGTCTCGAACGACCCCGGTGTCCGCCGGATCACCTCGTCGACGAACCCGAGATCGCCGCTCGAGTCCTTGAGCCCGACGACCCGGTCGTGGTCTGCCAGTGCGACGACCGTCTCGGCCTCGAGCCCTTGCCCGGCCGCCGACGGGATGTTGTAGAGGTAGACTGGGAGGGGGCTGTCCGCGACCGCGGCCTCGTAGAACGCCTGGTTTCCGGCCGGGGTCGCCTGCCCGCCGTAGTAGGGCGCGACGACGAGCGCGGCGTCGGCGCCGGCGTCCGCAGCCTCGCGGAGTCGTTCTCGAACGCTCTCGACTGCAGTCCCGCAAGCGCCCGCGACGACTCTGGCCTCGTCGGCGGCGTCGGCGGTCGTCGCGATGACGGACTCGCGCTCGCCGGGCGTCAGCGACGCGAACTCGCCGGTCGTCCCGCAGGGAACGAGACCGTCGACCCCGGCGCGCTCGAGCCTGTCGACGAGCGAGCGGATGGAGCCGTGATCGACCGTGCCGTCATCGAACGGCGTCACCATCGGACACAGGACATCCTTGACCATGCGCGACCCTGGGAGCGCGCCCGGTTAGGCGTTACTTTCGCTCCGCGGTCCGAACTCATATGAGGCGCGGGACCCTGAGGGGCGACAGGATGGGAGCGCGCGAGCGGCTTGCGTCGCTCGATCCGCCGTTCGACCCGGCGACGGTCGACATCGACGACGCGGACGTGCTCGATCGGCTCTCGCCCGTCGTCAGGGAATGGTGGATCGAGCAGTTCGGGGAGTACGTCCCGGAGCACGGCGGCTTTTTCACTCCGCCACAGAAGGAGGCGATCCCTCTGATCGACCAGGGGCAGAACGCGCTCGTCGCCGCGCCGACGGGCAGCGGCAAGACCCTCTCGGCGTTCACGGGCATCATCGACGACCTGTTCGAGCGCGACCGGGACGGGGGCCTCGACAACACTGTCTACTGCCTCTACGTCTCGCCGCTGAAGTCGCTTGCCAACGACATCCATCGCAACCTCGAGGTTCCCCTGGACGCGATCACCGCCGAACTGGCCGACCAGGGCGAGGAGGTCGAGGTCCGCCACGCGATCCGGCACGGCGACACGAGCGACGCCGAGCGCCGGCGGATGCTCGAGGAGACGCCCCACATCCTCAACACGACCCCCGAGACGCTCGCAATCTTGCTGAACAGCCCGAAGTTCCGCGAGAAGCTCCGCACCGTCGAGTACGTCGTCGTCGACGAGATCCACAGCCTCGCGGAGAGCAAGCGCGGCACCCACCTGTCGGTGTCGCTCGAGCGCCTGGAAACGCTGGCTCACGGATCGCCGACCCGCATCGGTTGCTCGGCGACGGTCGAACCCCTCGAGGGGATGGCGGAGTTTCTGGTCGGCCGCGAGCAACCGGGCGGCCCGCCGCGGGACTACGAGATCGTCGACGCCCGCTTCGCCCGGGAGTTCGATCTCGAACTCACCTGTCCCGCCGCGGATCTGATCGACACGCCGGGCGACGCGGTCACGGATCGCTTCTACCGACAGCTCGACGACCTGATCCGGGCCCACGAGAACACCATCGTGTTCACTAACACGCGTTCGGGCGCCGAGCGCGTGTTACACAACCTCAGAGACCGCTACGGCTACGACGAGGACGATTCGGGCTGTCACCACGGGAGCCTCTCGAAGGAGAAGCGACGGGCGATCGAGTCCGGTCTCAAGCGCGGCGCGTTCGACGTGGTGACGACATCGACGAGCCTCGAACTCGGGATCGACATGCCCCACGTCGACCTGGTCGTGCAGGTGGGCTCCCCGAAGTCCGTGGCCGCGCTGCTCCAGCGCGTGGGGCGGGCGGGCCACCGCCTCGGCGAGACGGTGACCGGCCGCGTGATCGCGCTCGACCGGAACGAACTGGTCGAGTGTGCGGTCATGCTCCAGCGGGCCCGCGAGGGGTTCGTCGACCGGGTGTTCGTCCCCCGGAACGCCCACGACGTCGCCGCACAGCACGTCTACGGCATGGCGATCGCCGAGGTGCGCCCGGAGGCCGAGGCGAAGGCCATCCTCCGGCGGGCCGACCCCTACCGGGAGTACGACGACGAGGACTGGGAGTGCCTGCTGCGCTACCTGACCGCCGACTACGAGGGCATGGCCGACCGCAACGTGTACGCCAAAGTCTGGCGCGACGAGAACGACCCCCCGGACGGCGAACACCACTACGAGGAGCTCCCTGTCGGGGAACCCCTGCTCGGCAAGCGCGGCCGCCTCGCCCGTGTCATCTACATGACGAACGTCGGGACCATCCCGGACTCGTTCACCTGCGACGTGTTCACCCGGGGGGACGACGAGTGGGTCGGGCAACTGGACGAGGAGTACCTGGACACGCTGGAGTCCGGCGACGTGTTCGTGCTCGGCGGGGACCGCTACGAGTATCGCTACCGCCGTGGCTCGAAGGTGTACGTCGACCCGACGAGCGACCGGCCGACGGTGCCCTCGTGGTTCTCCGAGCGGCTGCCGCTCTCCTACGATCTCGGCCGGGAGATCCTGACCTTCCAGCGCGAACTGCTGACGAAACTGGAGCGGGGCGGTCTCCCCGCAGTGCGGGTGTGGCTCCGGGAGTTCCCCCTCGACGAGAACGCGGTCCGGGCGCTCACCCGGATGTTCTCCGAACAGGTCGCCTACGCCGGCAGCGACGCCGTTGCCACCGACGAGCGGCTGGTGGTCGAGGAGCACCTCGACCAGGAGTCCTACGAGCGGCGCTACTACGTCCACTCGAACTACGGCCGGCGGTTCAACGACGGCTTCTCGCGGCTGCTGGCCCATCGTATCGCCCGGACGGCAAACGCCAACGTCCAGGTGGCGGTGGCCGACCACGGTTTCACGCTCTCGCTCCCGCTCAACAGGAAGGTGAACGTGGTCGAACTGATCGAGGGGATCGACCCCGCGGACGTGCGCGGGGACCTGCGAGCCAGCCTCGACGGGACTGACCTCCTGAAGCGGTACTTCCGGATCGACGCCACCCGCTCGCTGATGATCCTCAAGCGCTACAAGGGCTACGAGAAGTCCGCGAGCGAACAGCAGGTCAGTTCGGAGATGCTGCTGGGATTCGCGGCGGACCTCGAGGAGTTCGCCGTACTCGTCGAGACCTACCGCGAGATCCTCGAGGACAAACTCCACGTCGACGGCATCGAGACGGTCGTCGAGGCGATCCGGGACGGCGACCTCGCGGTCTCGCACGTCCGGGTCGACTCCCCGTCGCCTCGCGCGTTCGGCCTGGCGACGCTGATGGCCTCTGACGTGGTGATGGCCGAGGACGAGTCGGCCGCCCTCCGCGAGTTCCACGAGCGGGTCCTGGCCGAGATCGAGGACGGGGACGCCCGCTAGACCAGCAGCGTGTTCAGCGCGTCCGGCACGAGGAGCACGTCGCTGCCCGGTTCGACGGCCTCGGTCACGTCGGGCGCGGCGTGCAGCAGACACGACTCCACCACCTCTGGGGCCTCGCTGTTCGTGATCCACACTTCGTACTCGCGCAGGACGCGCGCGACGACGAACGCGCGCTGGGCGCCCGCCTCGTACCCCTCACGCATCGCCGCGTACAGCGCGTCGGCGTCGTCGGCCCCGGAGAGCCACTCGTAGAAGCGCCGCTCGCCGGTCCCCGCGCCGGCGCCCTCGGACAGCGGCGCCGGAATCACTATCCGCCCGCCCTCGCGGAGCGGATCGTGCGCCCCCAGCGCAACGTAGGTGGCGGCCCTGCTGGCCTGGTAGAGGTTGGCGTCCTTGGGCGCGCCGACGCCCGCGATCACGGCGTCGTAGCCGTCCGCGACCGGGACCGACAGCGCCTCGCGCGCGGCGTCGGCGAGGGCGGCGACGACGGTTTCGGGGTCGCCCGCCGCCGCGTCGAGAATGCCGGCGGGTCCGTGCGTGACGTTGAGACAGAAGTCGACGCCGACCTGCCGGCCCGCCTCGTCGACGAACGCCCGGAACGGGTTGTCCGCCACCCGGCCCAGGCGCACGCCGTCGCGGGCCAGCATCTCGGGGCCGTGGGAGTAGCCGATCTGTGACTCGCTGCCCGCGCCCACCACGACCGTCTTCGCGCCCCCCGAAAAGCCCGCGTACTGGTGTGGTTCGACCATCCCCGTCGAGACGACGGCGTCGGCGGCGGCGACGGCCTCGTGGACCTCGATCGGACAGCCCTCGACCGTGCCAGCCTCGACCGTCCGGTCGGGGTCGTGATTGATCGCGAGGTCGGCGTGCTCGCCGAGCGCGGCCTCGATCTCGTCGTCGGTCATCGGCCGGTGGAGTCCGAGTCCGACGATCACGGTGACCTGCTCGCGGTCGACGCCCCCCGATCGAAGCGCGGCCAGGAGCGCGTCGAGCAGCGCGTCGTCGGGCGTCGCTCGCGTCACGTCCGTCACGACGATGGCGACGTCGTCATCGGGATCGACCCGCGCTGTGAGTGGGGGGCCGTGCGGGTCTGCCATCGCGCGCTCGGCGGCCACCGTGGGGTCGACGGGATCGCCGCCCGGCGGTTCGGCGACCGTCACCGAACAGTCCGGCAGCGAGAACGACAGTTCCC
>JBDGUH010000016.1:0-32635 GCA_042216055.1 Haloarculaceae archaeon | reverse complement strand
GTAAGAATAAAGGCAACGAAATGTCGTTCGGAACTGATTCTGGACCACGCGCGACGTGGTGGGCGGACGTTCGGCCAGTTCGATCACCAGCCAGATGCAGATCAGGCAATCCGATCGAGCAGCCTCGAACCGGATCCCTACAGCGACTCCTCGGGCGGCGCCGCGTCGAGCACCGTCAGCGGCTGGCGTTTCCCGCGGCGATCGAACGCGGCGATCGACTCGCGGTCCCAGGGCGGCACCGCGACGAACACGACCGCGTGCAGGTCGTCGGTCCGGGTCACCTGGAGGCGCCCGTCGGGGTGTGAGACGAACCGGCCCTGGGTCTGTCCCGCGGGGGTCCCGAGATCCATCCCGAACACGGCGTTGATCGCGCCGCCGGCCTCGGGCAGGTAGAAGTGGGTGAACACCGGCGTCTCCGGCGGGAGGTCGGCGTCGGGAATCTCAGCTGCGGACGTGACGGCGAGCGCGATCGTGCGGGACTCGGGGTCGGCCTCGCTGGCGAGGCGCAACAGCGTCTCGACCAGCCCGCGGGTGACGTAGACCACGTGTGACGATGGCGGGCCCGGCGTGATAACCTCGTCGCCGTCGGTCATCCCGAGAGGAAGCGCCGCACAGTCTCCGCGTAGAAGCGGGGCGCCCGCCGGCGCGCGTTGTCGAGCGCGTCGTGCAGGGCCGCCGTGGCGTCCTCGAAGACGCCGGCGCCGTGGCCGACGAGTACGCGCTCGGGGGCGAACTGTCGGAGCGTCCGCGGCGGCGTCAGGCGCAGGGCGGGGTGGACACCCAGGCGCTCGCTCCCGACCAGGAAGTCCGGCACCGTCCCGACCGATTCCGGCACCACGAGCGCCCCGGAGTCGTCGTCGTAGAGGGCGCCCTCCCGCCAGAGGGGGTTGTCGAACAGGCGGTACAGCTCGTACCCAGTCCCGCCGAGGGTCCGCCGGATCAACTCGACGGGAACGTCGAGGTCATCGACGACGCCGCGCATCCACACGGGGACGTGGACGGCCACGCCGTGCCGCCTTGCGATCGCAGGCGCGTCGCGTACGTGGCGGTCACAGAGGACGACGACGCCGGCCACGTCGCCGAGATCGGCCAGTCGCTCGTCGAGGTCGGGGGTGTCGACGGGGTCGATTACCCACACGTCCCCGTCGACGACGAGGGCGTGGCTCGCGCGCTGGATGTCCTCCTCGGGGTGAGCGATCCACCCGACACCGCCCTCCCAGCGGTCGATCTCGCGGGGCTCCGTCGCCGGACCGGTGGCTTTCAGCGGCATGGCCGGAGGTTGGTGCCGAGCGGGGATAAGTAGCCCACCAAATCGCAGTGGGGCCGGCTGGCACGTCAGCCGAGCGAGAACCGGCCGTCCGCCGTCCACCGAGGACGGGCCGTCAGCCGAGCGAGGATTCGATAGACGCGACGAGGGCGTCCTCCAGCCCGGTGCCCACAAAACTGGGACACGGGTTGAGATCGACGGCGTACCACGTCTCGTCGGCACACAGCAGGTCGACGCCCAGGCTACGCATGTCGAGCAACGCCATGAGCGACTCGATTCGGGCCACGTGTTCGGGAAGCGGCTCGGCGCGGCCCAGAACTGTTTTCTCGCCTTCGAGCTTCGAGGTGGCGCGCAACACGACGGTCCGACGATGTTGCCCGTCGTCGACGGAGTAGTACTTGTAGTCGACCGGATCGGCCGGGAGCAGCGTCTCGTAGAGGTCGCCGTCGCCGTTGACCTCGATCGTCTCGTCCCAGTGAAACAGCCCCTTGGCGACGTAGTCGCCGTCGGGTTTCTCCCGGGAGGCCTCCGGGACGGCGAATCCGACGCCTTCCAGCACGGACAGCTGTGAGAACCGCGAGGCGCACGCCTGGACACCGGTCGCGCTGTTCCAGGTGGGCACGCCGAGCCGTTCCGCGTCGATCAGCGCTCGCACCGTGGCCGGGCGCGTGTGCTTGCTGACGAACAGGGAGAGCGACGCCAGGGTATCGCGATCGATCGGTCCGGTCGGATCGAGATAGGTGGTCTCGTGTCCGCGCGCCGAGAGCGCGTCCGCGACGACCGAGAACACCGGATGACCGGGGGTGCAGGCGATTCCGATGTGCGCTGGCTCCCTGTCGACGCGACTCATCGTTGGCTCACCCGGTGACACACCGTTCGATGTCCGCGAGTGACTTCATCTCGAGGACGTTGTACTCGGCGCCGATGGTCTCGGCCACGGTCCGGTACTCGGGGAGCGGATCGTGCTGGTCTGCCGTGCCGTCGTTGTCGTGCAAGTGAGCGACGCGGATGTCGTCGCCGAACGCCGCGACGAAGTCCTCGACGGCGACGCCGGACACGTTGGCGTGCCCGACGTCGAGGGCGACCCCGAAGTACTCGGAGTCGACGCCGATGTCGTCGCGAAACGCCGCCAGGCGAGCCGGCGTCTCGGTGAACCGCACCCGGGCGGATCTCCGTCGCTGGTTCTCAAGACAGAGGTGCATTCCGATGTCGTCGGCGTGGGTCGCACACTCCCGGAGCGACTGGACGGCCTGGCGGCGTGCGAGCGTCCGCACGCGCTCGGGATACCGCCGGGGGATGGACCCGCCGTGGACCACGACAGCACCAGCGCCCGCCGCGAGCGCGCGATCGAGCGTGCGCGTCACGCCCTCGACGGCGGTCCGCCGGAACGACTCGTCGAGGTTTCCCAGGTTCGTCCCCCGAAAGGGCGCGTGGAACGTGTACGTGACGTCCACTCGCTCCGCGAGTTCCCGGAGTTCGCGCGGCGACGGCGCCTCGGGGTGGACGTTGAGGTATCCCTGTCGGAGTTCCACGTGGTCGAGGCCGAGGCCGAGGACGAAGTCGACGAACTCCGCGATCGGCTCCTCGAACCGGATGTCAAGCGCCGCTCCGAACCGCATCAGCGGCCACCCGTCGGTGTCGACCCGTTCCTGACAGTCATGTGCCTCCTACGGCGTGCTCGCATTTCACCGTGTCCCTCACGGCCCCACTCCAGGCCCCGCGCGCCCGCACTCACAGCCCGTAGCTCACCGACCCGACCTCGACCCGGACGAGCGCTTCCGGGGGCTCGCCGTCCTCCGCCAGGCTCGGATCGCGACCGCGGTACCGCTGGAACAGCCGCGTCCGCCCGGCCCACAGTTCCTCTTCGTCGGTGATGACCCGCGCCGTCCCGAAGAGGACGACGTGCCACTGTCCGTGCCCGTCCTCGGAATGCTCGATCGAGACGGCCACTCTCGGATTCTCGCGGATGTTCTCGAGTTTCTTGCCCCCCGTGACGAACTCGACCGTGTCGTCCTCGTAGCGGTACCAGACGGGCGCGACGTGCGGGCGATCGTCGACGGCCGTCGCGACGTGAGCCATCTCGCGGCCCTCCGCGAGGACGTCTTCGACCGACGAGGGGACAGTGCTGGATCCCATTCCGTATCGCTTGGTCCGCCGTACGAAAATGCGTTTTCCATCGGCGAAACGACGGTGTCCACCGCCGCCACGTCCTCTCCGGACGCATGAGCGTCCGACGACCCACAACCGCACTGTCTCTCGCACACGAGTCTTGAATACACTTGGATAGACAGAGCGAGCGAAGCCTTCCAAGACAGTTCTCGATCCGCATAGCGGTTCGAGACGAAGCCCTCCCGCTCGAAGCGGTCCCTGAGGTCGTGGATCATCGCCCAACTCGACTACCGCGAGGAGGACTTGCGCTTTGGCATCCACCAGGAGAACCAGACCTTCGCCCACTGGCGCTACGAGAACGGCGTCCACGGCCTGCTGTCCTCGGGCGTCGAGGGCGACTCGTCGCCGATGGTCCCTACCCCGATGGTCGTCGTCGGCTCTGACGGCGAACTGCGGATCGGTCAAGCGGACGGCCCGATGCTCGAATGCCGTCGAGACGGGAAGAGCGAGGCGATCGACGTCGACAGCGAAACCATGCACACCGCCGGCGAGGACGACGACGACGGCTTCGGGTCACAGTTCCACGACCGCGCAGTCGCCGACCCCGTCGATGGACTCGAAACGGGAGCCCGACCCCAGACGGCCGGCCGGATCGGCCTGCACACCGTCGAGATCCTCTTTGGCGGCTACGAATCGGTCCGCCGTCCCGGGCGCGTCGACTTCCCGCTCGAACTCGACGACAACCCGTTCGAAGCGCTGATCGACGCCGGCCACCTTCCCCGAGATCCGGCCGACCCAATCGAGTGATACGGAGTAGTGAGACCCTGTACCGGTCCGACCGCACACCGTCGAATCGAACGGCGACTGGTGCGGTCGTTTATAAACACCGGGTCGCCGTCTGTCGGATGCGAACCGCTCGAGAAGCGAACGGGAGCTGAGGGATTTGAACCGAGTGGAGACGGTCGCTCGTTTCGCTCGCGCTGCGACTCCCCGGGTTCAAATCCGCAGTGCCGGTTCGCTCCCTTCGGTCGCTGCACGGGCGCTGAGGGATTTGAACCCCCGACAGCTTGGTCCGAAGCCAAGTACTCTGTCCAGGCTGAGCTAAGCGCCCCGCTGTGACAGCTATCCCGCCACGCGGTTTTAAACTCCCCGATTACGCGTCGAGGAACACCTTTCCGGGGTTGAGCGTCCCGTTGGGATCGAGGGCGTCCTTGATCGCGCGCATCGCGTCGACCGTCGCCGCGCCGTGCTCGCGCTCGAGGTACTTGCGCTTCCCGAGACCGACTCCGTGTTCGCCCGTGGCGGTGCCGCCGAGTTCGAGCGCGCGGTCGATCACGTCGGCGTAGACCGTCCGCCCGCGCTCGAGTTCGTCGGGGTCGTCCCGGTCGACGAGGACGCTGTAGTGGAGGTTGCCGTCGCCGGCGTGACCGAAACAGGGCGTCGTCAGATCGGCCTCGGCGGAGCGCTCGCTGGCGTAGGCCACGATGTCGGGGTAGGCGCTGATCGGGACCGTCACGTCGCCGGGCTGGAGTTCGTTGCGGTCGGGATCGTACTCCTGCAGGGCAAAGCCCAATTCCTCTCGGGCCGCCCAGAGGTCGCCCATCCGCGCGCGGTCGGCGCGGTCGAACCGCTCGAGCGCGTGGCTCTCGAAGATCGACTCGCAGAAGTCGACCTCCTGCTCGACGCCGTGGTCGGCGTGGAACGCGACGAACAGCATCGGTGTCTCCGGCAGGGGCGTCTCGAGGTAGTCGTTCGCGATCCGGGCCGCGGTCGCGTCCACGAGTTCGATCTTCGCGAGGTCGACGCCGGAGCGGACGGCGTCGGCGGCGGCTTCTGCCGCGCTCGCGAGGTCCGGGAACACCGCCCGACCGCCCCTGACCTGTTCGGGCCGCCCCGCGAGTTCGAGGGTCGCCCGCGTGACGACGGCCAGCGTCCCCTCGCTGCCCACCAGCAGATCGGCGAGGTTGTAGCCGCTCGAGGTCTTTTTCGCCGTCGCGCCGGCAGTGACGACCCGACCGTCCGCGAGGACGGCCTCGAGTTCGAGCACCCAGTCGCCCACCTCGCCGTACTTCACGGTCCCCATCCCGCTGGCGTCGGTAGCGATCATCCCGCCGACCGTCGAGAGGGAGCCCGAGGAGGGCAGCGGCGGGAAGAAGAGGCCGTGACGCTCCACGGCGTCGTCGACTGCGGTCCCGATCACCCCCGGCTGGACGTCGATCTGGTGGTCCGCGGGGCGCACGTCAAGTACCGCGTCCATCCGCGTCAGGTCCATGCTGACGCCGCGCTCGACAGGGACGGCGTGCCCCTCGAGGGCCGTCCCGGCGGCGTAGGGGGTGACCGGGACGCCCCGCTGGTCACAGGCCGCGAGCACCTGCGACACCTCGTCGGTCGACTCCGGATAGACGACCGCGTCCGGCCGGACGGCCATGCCGGCGCGCTCCCCGCCCCAGTCGGCCGCGTGCTCGTCGCGCTCGCTCTCCCCGACGGCGACGCGGTCGGTCGGCAGGAGATCCGTCAGAAACGCACAGTCGTGCCCCATTGACGGGTGGAGGCAGTCGTCCCTCAAAAGTCCCGCGTCCCGCCGGCAGGGGTTCGGGGTGTGGACGCCATCACCTGATCGGCAGGACGGCCGCGTCCACGGCGTCGCGGCGCCCGTCGAGCACGTCGAACCGCTCGCCGCGGCGGCGCTCGAGCCAGTACAGCAGGCGCTCGGCCCACGCGAGTTTCAGCGCCTTCTCGTCGTCGACCGTCGGGTCGTCGAAGTCCCAGCCCGGAAAGACGAGTCGGTCGGCCCCGAGAGCGTCCGCGAGGAAGGCGGCCCGGTCGCCGTCGGTGAAGCCGCCGAAGTTGCGGACCGGTCCGAACGGCGCGGCCTGGGTCGTCGGGACGACGGCTCCCAGGTCGAAGCCGGGAACCTGCTCGCGAAGGGCGGGTACGTTGTCGCCGTGGGCGTGGACCGCGACGGGGGTGCCAGCGCGAGTCAGGTCGCGGGCAGTGTCGGGATTCTTGTCGAGGTCGGTCACCATGCAGTCCACGGTGACGCCCGCCGCCGCCAGTCGATCGGCCGCCGTCGAGGCGGCGAACACGAGGTCCGCGTCGGCCGCGCGGCCGGCCGCCGATTCGAGGGACGGGCCGGCCCCGGCGACGGCGACCGTCGCCCCGTCGACGCCGAGGCCGGACGGGTCGAACGTCGTCGCGTCGCCCACCAGTTCAGCCAGCAGGTCCCGGGCGCGCTCGTCGCCGTCGCGATCGTATCCGAAGTCCGCGAGGATCGCCTCGTAGACGGGCGCCCACTCGTCGTACTCCATACCTGGCGGTAGCGGGTCGGCGCCAATATAAACGGTAGTTTGGAGCCGAAATGGCACGTCCGTGTACCCCTACCCGGGTGCCCTTTCGGCCTTCACCGTCCCTTTCTGAGGCATCCGGTATAAGTTTTCTCTTACTGGCGCTCGTTTCCGACGGCCGAGAGCGCCTCGGCCAGCGCGTCGTCCGCGACGGTCGCCCCGACAGTGTCGAAGGCGGCGGGCGATCCAAAGAGGAGTAGGGATCGGCTACCGGCGGCGCGCAGGCCCGCCTCCCGTGCCGCGCGTGCCAGTCGGTCGCGCGCGTCGGGCGCCAGGCCCGTCACCCGGACCGCACGGGTGACGGCCGCCGTCGGGTCGAGCGACGGGGATTCGTCGTCGTCTTCCGTTTCGGCCCGAAGGTGTCGGGCGGCCTCGGCGACGGACGTCACGTCGAGTTCCTCGACGCCCGCGGCCGCTTCGTGGACGCGCTCCCGGGAGAACGCGTCGCCCACGCGGGCGGCGTCGAGCGTCTCGCGCACGTCGTGGGTCCGGACGACGTGGGCGCCCCGCTCGACGGCCATGCTCGTCGCGGCCAGCGACACCGGCAGGGCGTCCTCGGTCGAGCGACCGGTCAGTTCCCGCAGGAAGTTCTTCCGGTTGATCGAGATCAGGATGGGGCGATCGAGCGCCCGGAACTCACGCAAGCGGCGCAGCGTCTCGCGGTCCTGCTCGGTGGTCTTTTCCTCGGACCACCCGCCGAACGCCGGGTCGACGAGGGTCTTGTCGGTCAGCCCGTTCTGTTTCAGCGCCTCGTACACCTGGTCGACGTAGTCGGCCTGGCGGGCCCACGCGGGAGACCTGCGGGCGGCCCAGTCCGTCTCCTCGACGGCGCCGGGCCGCTCGAGATCCGGCGGCGAGGCCATCTTGGCGACCGGGGCGTCCCGTTCCCGGCAGACGCGGGGCATCGCCGGGTCCGCGAAGCCACAGATGTCGTTGATCATGTCGAACCCGCCGTCGAGGGCCGCCTCGGCCACCTCGTGATAGCGGGTCTCGATGGAGAACACCGGATCGCCGCTCACCGACTCGATGGTCTCGATAGCGGTGTCCAGGCGCTCGAGTTCGCCCTCGGCCGAGAGCACCTCGAAGCGCTTGTTGGCGGATTCGAGGCCCACGTCGACGATGTCGGCCCCCTCCTCGACGAGTTGTTCGTCGACGTACCGGGCGGCCTCTCCGGCGTCCGCGAACACGCTCGGATCGTAGGGCGACTCCTGGCTGACGTTGAGCACGCCCATGATCCGGGTGGGATGGTCGTCGCCGATCGGGAGGCCGGCGGCGTCAACAGTCTGCATGTCGGCCCGGTAGGAGTACACGGGCAAAAGCGGTCGGGTCGGATCGGGGGTCCCGGTGGCCCGGCCGGCCCCTCACTCCCGGAGGATCGCTTCCACGTCGGTCCGGCCGGAGAAGTCGGCGCTATCCGGGAGTTCGTCGCCACACTCCCGGCAGAATCGGTAGCCGGGCTCGTTGTCCGTCCCGCAGGTCGTACAGTGGCCCGGATACAGCGCGGGCTGGCCCTGCACCAGACTCGAGTAGTGGGCGGGGAGGACCTCCCGGGGGCGCTCGCGGACGGTCGCGAGCCGCCAGGCCCAGCCACCGACCACGACGGCCACGAACAGCACCGCCGCGGCCGCGAGCCACGCAGTCACTGCCATGGTCGCGGTAGGTCGGCGAGACGGTTAAGCTGACTGGCACCTCACCCGCCCCACGACCCCGGGACGGCGCCAGCAGTCCGTATCAGGCCGCTTTTGTCCGGCCCCGGTCTATCGCGGGCATGGGCAAGGTCAACATCGGGCTGCGCGGCTGGCGGTTCGAGGAGGAGGACGTGTTCACCGAGGACGGGCGGGTGCGCCCGCTGGACAACATGCCCGCGGAGACGCGGGCCCGCATCGCCAGGCTGGCCGAGCGACTGCAGGACCCCTGTGACGCCTGCTGGCTGCTCCACGGCCCCGAGGAGGCTGACGCCTGCAACGCCGGTGCCGCCATCTACGGCGAACCCATGGGCGAGGTCGTCCTCTGCCCCGAGCACGAACGGGACTTCGTCTACTGGTACCAGGAGGCCGGCGGGAGCGCCTACCGGGGCGAAGCGGAGATGGCCGACCGGTTCCACGAGTGGTTCCTCGAGGGCAACCGCGCCCCCGAGTGGTTCGAGGGCATCGAACACGTCGACGAGGACCCCGACGCCGTGCCCGAGGCGCCGGACCCCCACGAGGAACTGCCGGGCATCGAAGAGGAACTCGCGGCCTACCCCGACGAGGAACTGGAAGCGCTCGACGTCGACCTGGACGACCTCGATGTATGACGATCAGCGTCGCCGTCGTCGACGCGGAGACGCCGGGCAACGTCGGCACCATCGCCCGGGCGATGAAGAACTTCGGCCTCTCGGAGCTGCTGCTCGTCGACCCGCCGGAACTGGACCCCGAGGGGGAGGCCTACGGCTTCGCCGGGCAGGCCCGAGAGGACATCCTCCCGTCGGCCCGGGAGGTCTCCTTCGATCACCTCGTCGAGAACTACCACACCGTCGGTACGACCGCAGTCACGAACGAGGACGACCGCAAGCACGTCCGTTACCCGTTCCTGACGGCGGCCGACCTCCCGGACGCGCTCCGCGAGGAACCGGGCGACGTGGCGGTCGTGTTCGGCCGCGAGCGCGTCGGGCTGACGAACGAGGAACTCGCGCGCCTCGACGAGGTGTGTTCGATCCCCGCGAGCGCCGCGTACCCGGTGCTCAACCTCGGACAGGCAGCGACAGTGATCCTCTACGAACTCCGGGAGCTGACGCTGGCGGACACCCAGCACCCCGAGGGCGTCGACGACCGGGCCGACGAGCCGGCCGTCGAGGCGCTGCACGACCAGTTCGGCCAGTTCCTCGCGGCGTCGGACCATCCCGCCGAGAAGCGATCGAAGGCCCGGCGACTCTGGCGGCGCCTGCTCGGCCGGGCCCGGCCCACCGGGCGCGAGGTGACGACGCTCCGGGGGATCTTCCGGCGGGCGAGCCAGAAACTCGACGGCGACAATCGGGCGGACGACGACGGCGATTAGCTCGTGTCCACGCTCGCCCGGACCAGCGACAGTTCGTACGCGAACGTCGCCCGCGGATCGTAGCTCGTCGCGACGATGGTGTACTCGCCGTCGGTCGGGAGCGTCGCGGTGATCCGCGAGTCGAGGCCGCGGGCGTCGTCGTTCTCCGCGAGGACCGTCCCGTTGGGCGCCAGCAGGAGCAGGTACGGGTCGCCATCGCTGGTCATGTCGACGGTCACCCGGTCGCCGGCCGACCCCTCGAAGGTCACCGGCTCGTAGTGTCCGCGGTAGGCCCGCGAGGCGGGGTCCTCGCGGTCGATCCCGCCCTGGCGGGTCTCGCCGTAGCTGATCGACCGCAGGTCCGGCCAGTCGGGGCTGCCCGTGGCGAGCGACAGTTCGTAGTCGAAGGTGGCGTCGGGGTCGTAGCTGGTGGCGACGATCGTGTACTCGCCGCTCGCGGGGAGGTCGGTCCGGATCCGGGCGTTCAGCCCGCGCACGTCGTCGTTACGGGCCACCACGTCGCCGTCGGGGCCGTACAGGAACAGGTACGGATCACCGCGCTGGCTGGTCATCTCGATCGTGACCGACTGGCCCGCCCGGCCACGGAACGTGACCGGCTCGTAGTGACCCCGGAGGAAGCCGGCGGTCGGATCGCCCTCGTCGAGCCGGCTCGAGACGGTCTGGTCGGCGTCGATCGACCGGAGGTCGGCGCCGCCGGGCGCCCCGCTCCCGATCACCTCGACGGAGAGCCGGTAGCGGAACGTCTCGATCGGGGAGTAGCTCGTGGCGACGACGGTGTACTCGCCGTCGCTGGGCAGCGTGGCGCGTTCGATCGTGGCGTTGAGCCCCTGACCGCCGTCGTCGTTCTCGGCGACGACGCTGCCGTCGGGACCGAGGAGACGGAGGTACGTGTCGCCGGTCCCCGAGCCCATCTCGATCCGGACGGTCTGGCCGGCCGAGCCCCGGAAGGTCACCGGCTCGTAGAAGCCCCGGCGGTCTCCGTCGAACGGGTCGGACTTGTCGATCGCGCCGGTCGCGGTGGCGTTCAGGTCGATCGAGCGCAGGTCGGCGGTCGACTCGCTCGCCGTCCGGAGTCCGAGGGCGTAGCGGAACGTCTGGTTCGCGCCGTAGCTCGTGGCGACGACGGTGTACTCGCCGTCCGCGGGCAGGACGACGCCGCTCACGCGGGCGTCGAACCCGTGGTCGGCGTCGTCGTTGCGGGCGATCACGTCGCCGTCGGGTCCGACGATCAGCAGGTAGGGGTCCGGCAGGTCGGCGGCCGAACTGGGGGGCGCTCGATAGCCCCGGTGGGCGGCCGTCATCCGGACGCTGATCGTCTCGCCGGCCGATCCCTCGAAGGTGATCGGCTCGTGGTAGCCGCGGTAGGCGTCCGATCGGGGGTCGGCCTCGTCGATGGTGCCGTAGACCCGGTCCCCGGCCGCGATCGAGCGCACGTCGTCGCGGAACTCGTGGCGATCGGGGCCGCCGACCCGGACAGTGGCGCTGGCGCTTCCACTCGCCCCCGTGCTCACGCCTGTCGCCCGGGAGGCCGGCGTCCCGACCGGCGTGGCCGTCGCGGTGGCGCCGGCTGCGTCTCCCGTGGCCCCTCCCGCGTCGCTTCCGGAGGCGCTTCCCACGGTCGTCCCGCTCGCGGTCGTGGACGTGTTCACGGCCGTTCCCGTGGTCGTGCTCGGCGTCGCGGTCAGTCCCGCGCCGGCACTCCCGTCGCTGTCGCCGGGCGTCGGATTCGGCACGGGCGTCGTGTCCGCCGGGCCGGCAGGGCCCCCGAGGAGGCCGGCGGCGGCCGGTGACACGACCAGCGCCGCGACGGCGACCACCACCGCGAGCGCGGGGAGGAGGCGGCGTATGGACGGTACTACTCGGTCGTCGCTGCGGTCGTCGGATGGCATCTTCGCCGGGAGTTCACCGGGTAGTAGAAAGGGCGTTCCGTACGTTCAAAACCGCGTTAGACCGTCGCCTCGCGGGCGTCGTCCGGGCCGAGGTAGGTGTCGGCCACGTAGGAGACGACGCTGGCGGCCAGGTTCGACTCGAAGGTCCAGAAGCCGTGATAGCGGTCCGTCTCGCGCTCCTCGACGACGAGGGCCGCCCGCCGATCGGGGTGACCGCCGCCGTCGTAGGCGACGAACCAGGTGTGACCGATCTCCGGCGTCGGATCGGGATGGACCGTGACGTTCGAGTGTGCCGGGTCGGGATCGGCGTCGGGCGCGCCGTAGACGTGGACCGAGACGCCGGCCTCCGCGAGGCGCCGGACAACGCGCCGGGAGCGATCGCTGTGCCAGTAGCGCGACAGTCGCTGGAAGCCGGCGTGGAGCGTCCCCTCGCCGGCGCGCCAGGCCGTCATCTCGATGGCGGTGCTGGCGTCGATCAGCGACTGGCGGTCCATGTCGACCGCGCCGAACACGTCGCCGTCGATGGCCTCGAGGACCGCCGGGCCGCGGTCGCCCGCGAAGGGGTCGGCGTCGGCCTGCTCGCTGGCGATCCCCGCCTCGATCGCCTGGAGCGGCGAGGCGGCGACGACCTCGTCGCCGCGGTGCAACAGCGCCACGTCGCGCGGTTGCTCGGTCCCGAGGTCGGTCTCGCGGACCGCCACCCCGATGCCCTCGAAGTACGCGCTGACCGCCTCGAAGGCGTGGTCCGGTCGCTCGCGGTTGCAGACCGTCAGCGTCGGCCGCCGCTCGTCGAAACTGGCGATCAGCGCCGCCAGCGAGTCGAACTCGGAGGCCACGGGGGGCGCCGCGCTCGAGCCCCGATCGCGCGATGGCTGATCGACGCCGGCCACGTCGGCGCGGATCTGGCCCGCAAGTTCGACCCGGTGCCAGTCGTCCGGCGCGCCGAGGCCCGCGAGGTGTACCTCGACGGCGTCGTCGGCCTCGCGCACCGACAGCGTGGCGTCGACAAGCCCCTCGAGGCGACCGACGGCCTCCCGCCGGAAGGTGTCGGTGTGGACGGTCAGCACGCCCAGGCCATCGTGGCGATCGATCAGGTCGGCAAAGGCCGACACGAACCGCGCCGTCGCGTCGGGGTCGGCGCCCAGCGCCAGCGACGTCAGCGACAGGAGCCCGACCCGCACCCGGCCGCCGTCGTTCCCGCTGTCGTCCAGTTCCGCCAGAAGGTCGGCCAGCGCCGTGCCGACGCTGCCGAGTTCCGGCCGCGAGGAGACGGTCCGGCCGTCGCGGTCGGCCACCGTCGCGCCGTAGGTCTCGCCGGTGCAGTCGACCACGCCGAGTCGCGGGCGTTCCCCGTCGACGTTGGCGGCGTAGTCAGCCCGGACGCCGCGGCTGCTCGAGTCGGTCGAGACGAGGACCGTGGCGTCCGACCCGCGGGTGTCGACGCCGAGCAGTCTGAGGATGTACTCGCGCTTGCCCGCGAGCGGCGGGCCGACACACAGCACCGTCGTCCCCCCCGGCAGGTCCTCGACGGGCAGGAGACCCCCTGTGGGGAACATGTGACGGGATACTCCGGGGAGCCATACAAATCTCACGGTCGGGATGGTGTTGCACGCTCGCCGTCGGGACGGCCCCCACGCTCGCAGTCGACGGCCCCTACGTTCGCTCCCCTCGCCGGTCCCGGAGCGCGGGAAACTCCTCGCGGACGCGCTCCACGCGTTCGGGATCCATGTCGGCGGTGACGACGCCGGGGTCCTGGCCGGCGCCGACCAGGGTCGTCCCCCAGGGGTCGTAGGCCCGGGAGCGGCCCAGGAGTTCGGCCTCCTCGAAGGCGCCCACGCCGTTGACCGCCGCGACGTACGCGAGGTTCTCCACGGCCCGCGCCCGGGGAAGGAGTGACCAGTGTTCCACCCGGGGGTAAGGCCATGCGCTGGGGACCAGAAACAGCGTGACGCCCCGTTCGACCAGGCGGCGGTAGAGTTCGGGGAACCGCAGGTCATAGCAGGTAGTCACGCCGACCGTGAACCCGCCGATGTCGGCCACGGGGAGGCGCTCGCCGGGTTCCAGGAGATCGGTCTCGGCCGACTCGTAACCGAAGAGGTGGTGCTTGCGGTAGACGAGGCGACGCTCCCCGTCGGCGTCGAACAGCACGGCCGTGTTGGCGAGGCCGCCCTCGGCGGGCGTCGCGTGCCCCGCCGCGTTCGACGACGCGAGGTCCTCGATGACACTCCCGGCGAGGACTGCGATGCCGCGCTCACGGGCGGCCTCGCGCAGCGCCGACAGCGTCGGGCCCTCGATCGACTCGGCGGCCCGCTGGTAGACGTCGAACGCGAAGTAGCCGGCGGTGAACGCCTCCGGGAGGACGACGAGGTCGGCGCCCGCGTCGGCGGCCCGGTCGACGGCGTCGAGCGCGCGCTCGCGGTTGCCGGCCACGTCCCCGCCCTCGACGGTGATCTGTGCGAGCGCGACCCTCATCGGCGCCGCCCCCTCATCTGAGTTCCTCGCTCAGCGCGCGCTCGAGGTTCTCGATCTCGGTGTCGAGGTTGCGCTTGAAGAAGCGCTCGACGCCCGGCACGCGCCCGTCGACGACGAACCGGTTCGTGAGCCGCGTCCCCGTGTCGGTCTCCTCGAGGACGTGTTCGCCCTGGACGCGCATCACCTTCGAGCGCCCCTCGAACTTGACGTACTCCGGGGCGCGTCGCTCCACGTCGCGGGTCTCGATGCGGATGCGCCGGTCGAGCAGCGGGATCGGCAGTTTCACGCTCCAGACGGCGCCGCCGTCCGCGTCGACCTCCCAGTCCTCGACGACGCTGATCGCGCCGGCGCGCTTGGCCGGGTCGGCGATGAACGCCCAGACCTCCTCGCGAGACGCTCCGACCTCGATAGCACGCTCGACCCGGACAGTCATGCCCGCCTCTGGGGACGCCACCCCGAAAAAACCGCCGGCCTACGAACGGGTGACCCGCCAGGTGGTCGAGCGGGCCCGGCCCCACTTCTCGATGTCCACCTCGTCGGCCTCTTCCGCGAGACGTGGGAGCCGAACGCCCACCTGCTTGGCGGAGAGGCCCAGGTGCTCGGCGATCTGCCGGGCACGGAAGTAGCCTTCGCCGGACTTGACGGTGTCCCTGAGATACTCCAGGATGCGCCGGTCCTCCTCGCTGAACTCTCCCATGTTGGCTCCTAGGGAGTTGAAACCTTTAACGATTGCTTTCGCTCCCCGGTCACTCGCCGAAGAGGTGAACGCCGGCGACGGCGAGACAGGCCGCGGCGATCGCCACCGCTATCGCGATGCCGGTGTTGACCTGGACGGTACGGGCCATCGCCTCGGAGAGGCCGCCGAGCGAGTGCTGGAAGCCCAGCAGCGCCGCGACGACTGCCGCCCCGACCGCGACCAGTCCGAAGACCAGCCCCAGTCCGATCCCCATGTCCGTGCGTCCGGATCGTGTTGCCATGTGGCTTCCTACCGGAGTCGATCACTTAGTCCCCCCGGTCGCGCCCGCTCCATCACGCCCGGTCGCGCCCGCTCACCCGATGGTGGTGTGTTCTGACTCCTCGTCGAGCGCGAGGTTGGTGGCGATCTCGGCGTTGCGCACCGCGTACTCGGCGGTCTTCTGAAGCGCGACCAGCACCTCGCGCACCTCAAGCAGGGACTCGTTGGTCATCTCGTCGAGGTCGTGGAGGATCTCGTGCTCGCGGTCGCCGATGTCGGCGTACAGCCGCCGGACCTCGATGGCCGTCTGGTAGTCGCGCTCGACGGCGGCCTGGACGGCCTTGGCCGTGATCTCGTTGACCTGGTCGGTGAACGTCCGGATGCGCTCCATCGTCGCGGAGTCGACGGCAAGCGAGTGGTCATTTGCCTCCAGCGTGATTTCCGCGATGTCCTCGGCGTTGTCGGCGGTCAGTTCGAGGTTCTTCGCGATGGAGCGGTAGCCGATCAGCGGGAAGCCGTCCTCGAGACCGACCGCCCGCGCCAGGTTCGGGTTCTGGTAGGCGGTGAAGATCAGGCGCAACAGCAACACGAATATCTTGTTGGCCTGTCGCTCCCGGTTGAGCGCCCGCTGGGCGAGGTCGGGGTTGCCGTGGGCGAGCGCCTTGATCGCCTCGTTGCGCATCGTGCTGCCGGTCGACTCCAGGCGCTCGAGGAGGTTGTCGAGCGTGAAGTCCTCGGGATCGACCGAGCAGCGGATCGTGATCCGCTGGGGCGTCTCCTCGACGACGCCCAGCCCCATCAACTGCGTCTCGGCGTTGTAGACGGCGTTGATGTGCGCGGAGTCAAGCGTCTCGCCCTCGGGGGCCTCGACCTGGATGACCCGCCGCCCGAGGACGTACTGGGCGACGATGGCGCGCTCGACGTCCTCCGCCCGGAGGTCCACGGCGTGGATGATGGCCTCGGACTCCTCGGTCTGCATCGACTCCGGCAGGACCGTCAGCGTCCCCTTCCCGCCGAGCCTGAGCGACACCTCGTCGCCCTTCTCGACGCCGTTCTCGGACGCCCACTCCGCCGGAAGGGTCATCGCCAGCGTCGAGGGTCCCAGTCGCTGCACTTTCCGTGTTTCCATGCCCTATGTTCGACGGTCGCGACCTTAATCCTGACTATACATCACTATATGCCGTGACGAGCGGCGATTCGGCCTTCGTCAGACGACCTCGACCAGGCGCTGCTCGTAGGACCCGACCCGGACCCGGACCCAGCCGCGCAGTTCCTCGTCGAGGTCCGGGTCGCCGGTGTCGACGCGGAGCGTCCCGGTGGCGGCGAGTTTCCGGCGCGAGGCGACGACCGCGACCTGCGAGCGCCGGATGACGGCCGGCGAGAGCTGCTGGTTGCCGCGGCCGAACACGAATCCCTGGCCGCCGATGGGCGAGACCACGACGACGTTTTTCTCGCCCAGCGCGTCGAGGATCTCGGCCTCGCTCGCGTCGGTGACCAGCACCTCGCCGTCGCGGTACACGTCGACGCCCAGCGTCGTCCCCTCGAAGCCCAGCGCCGCCTTGATGGCGCCGACGGTGCTCCCGGGCCCGAGGACGTAGGTGACCCCGGGTTCGACGTCGTCGGCGAACGCCTCCGCGAGCGTCTCGACGGACCCGCCCGAGAGTTGCTTTGCGGCCTGGCGCTGCTCGGCGACCGGCACCCGCGCGACCGCCCGGAGTTCGGTGTGGACCTCGCCCGCCCGGAAGCGGTCCTCGTCGATGTCGTTGACCTCCGCACGCTCGGTGTCCGCGAAGGTCGCCGCGACGGTGCCGGCCGCCCGCGGCGAGACGGCAAACACCGAGGAGTACACCTTCACGCCGGCCGGGACGCCGAGGATGGGCGTCTCGTCGTCGGCGTCCGCGAGCGTCTCGGCCACGTCGACGGCCGTCCCGTCGCCGCCGACGAACAGGATCAGGTCGACGCCCGCCTCGAGGAACGCCCTGACGGCGGCCCGGGTGTCCTCGGCCGTTGTCGCCTCGGGGTCCGCGGGCCGGCCGACGACCGTCGGGTCGAAGCCCGCCGCGCGCGCCTCGCGCTCCCCCATGGGATCGCCGTATGCGAACACCGTCACCTCGCCGCGCTCCGCGAGCGCCGCCAGCGCCTCCCGCGCCCGCTCCGGCGCCCGCGGTTCGGCACCCCGTTCCCTTGCCTCGGCGACTTTCCCGTCGGTGCCTTTCAGCCCCACGCGCCCGCCCATGCCGGCGATGGGGTTGAGGACCACCCCGATCTCTCGCATGGTCGCCCTACGGCGAGCGGCGGCAAAAGCCAACCGGGAACGCACCTTTCAAGCCCCGGCGCCCGGAAGGCACGCGTATGATCCCACTGCAGGAGACGGTGAATCCGTCCGTGATCCAGGCCGCGGGCAGCGTGCTGTTCGTCGGCGGCCTGTTGCTGACCGCGCTGTGGCTGCGCGCGCTGGTTCGGTAAGACTCTCCGGCGACGATCCGGGGAGGCCGGCCCGGCGACGACCAGGAGAGGCCGGCCAGGTCAGCCTGCCGTCGATCACCCTGGCCGGCCGTCGATCACTCGACCCGGTCGGAGAGCCACCGGGCCGCCGCCGCGGCCTCGTCGGGGTCCGTCGATTCGATCTTCACCGTGACGGGGTGGCCGGGGTAGACGCCGACTTTCACGTCGAACTCCGCGCGGAGCCGCTCGATCCGGTCGAGGAGCGCGCTCTCGGGTTCGTCGGCGTCGACCGTCTCGACGTGTCTGATCTCCCCCTCGAACTCGTCCTCGATCTCCTCGAACATCCGCTTCATCTCGTCGGGCACGCCCGGGAGGACATAGCAGTTCTCGATCACACACCCCGGGGCGACGCCCTCGTAGTTGCGGATGACGCGGGCCCCCTCGGGGACGTGGCCGGTGCCCTCGGTGAGGTCCTGGCGGGCGTAGCCGTGGTGGGACTCGATCCACTCGAGGGCTTCCTCGCTCTCGACCACGTCACGGCCGAACGCCGCGGCGACCGCGTCGACGGTCACGTCGTCGTGGGTCGGGCCCAGGCCGCCGGTGACGATCACCGCGTCGAACTCCGCGCGGTACTCGTTGACCACGCGGGCGATGTCGGCCTCGCGGTCGGGAATGACGGTGACGCGCTCGACGGTGGCCCCGCGCTCGGTGAGGCGCCGGCCGAGCCACGACGCGTTCGAGTTGACCGTGTCTCCCGCGAGGAGTTCGTCGCCGACGGTGACCAGCGCGACGCGCATACCCCTCCTTGGCGTGGCCGGGTCAAAAGCACCCCGGACCCGCGACCGTCATCGAACGTCGCGGCGAGGGCCACGTCAGCAGTTCCGAGAGGTACGACGTGGCGAACGTCTCCCTGACCGAAACGAACACAATGGTTCCGGGAGTCGGGGCCCACATGGGAGTCGCAGTTATCGGGGCGTCGATGACCAAGTTCGGCCAGCGCGACGCCTGGATCCGCGAGTTGCTCGCGGAGGCGGGCGAGGCGTGCCTGGCCGACGCCGGCGTCGCGCCCGACGAGGTAGACCACCTCTACGTATCGAACATGGCCAGCGGGGAGTTCGAGGGCCAGACGGGGATCATGAACTGTCTCGCCCACGACCTGGGCCTGGTGCCGGCCTACAGCGAGCGGGTCGATCAGACCTCCTCTTCGGGGGGCGCGGGCATCTACGAGGCCTGGCAGTCCGTCGCCTCGGGCGCGAGTGACGTGACGCTGCTCGTGGGCGGCGAGAAGATGACCCACAAGACGACGGCGGAGGCCACGGACATCATCGCGACGATCACCAACCCCGCCGAGTACAAGCACGGCGTCACGCTGCCCTCCTTTGCGGGGCTGACGGCGCGACACTACCTCGACCGCTTCGACGCGCCCCGCGAGTCGCTGGCGAAGGTGGCCGTCAAGAACCACCGCAACGGCGTGAACAACCCCCACGCCCAGTTCCAGAAGGAGGTCGACCTCGAGACGGTGATGGAGTCGCCCATCGTCGCCGACCCCCTGCGGCTGTACGACTTCTGTCCCATCACGGACGGGAGCGCCGCACTCATGTTCTGCGACGAGGAGATTGCGGCCGAGTACACGGACGACTACGCCGTGATCACGGGCATCGCCGGGGCGACGGACACCCACGTCGTCCACGAGCGCGACGACCCGACGGTGATGGGCGGAGTGGTCGAGTCGGGACGCCAGGCCTACGAGATGGCCGGCATCGAACCCGACGACGTGGACGTGGCCGAACTCCACGACATGTTCACAATCCTCGAATTCCTCCAGATGGAGGGGCTGGGCTTCGCCGAGCAGGGCACCGCCTGGGAGCAGGTCGAGGCGGGGCGCACCGACATCGACGGGGAGTTCCCGATCAACACCTCCGGCGGCCTCAAGTCCAAGGGCCACCCGCTCGGCGCGAGCGGCGTCGCACAGGGCTACGAGATCTACGAGCAACTCGTCGGCGAAGCGGGCAAGCGCCAGGTCGAGGCCGGCACCGCCCTGGCCTGCAACGTCGGCGGCTTCGGCAACTGCGTCATCACCACCATCATGGAGGAACAATGAGCTTCGACGCCCACCGCTGTCCGAACGGCCACCTGACCTACCCCGGGCACACGTTGTGTCCCGAGTGCGGCGAGCGACAGACCGAGACCGTCGACCTCTCGGAGGCGACCGGCGAGGTCGTCACCTGGACCACCTCCACGGCGACCCCGCCCGGCGTCCGCCAGCCCAACACCCTCGCCATCGTCGAGTTCGAGGTCGAGGGCCAGTCGGTCCGGGCCATCGGCCAGACGACGACCGACGACGTGGCCGTCGGCGACGACGTCGAACCGGTGTACGTCGAGGAACTGCGCGATCCCGAGGCCGGCATCAAGGAGCCGGAGAGCCAGGAGTGGGACGGGTACCGGTTTGCTCCGGTCCAGTGAGCGCGACGGCGCTCGCGGTCGGGACGGCAAGGAAACTGGCGGTCGCTCGATCGAAGTGAGGGGACGGGTCACGCGGACCCGTTCAGAACGCGAGCGTCGGGCCGCGTACCGATACCGAGCGCGAACGGCCGTCGAGCGGTCGTCGGGTGTGCTGTGCGAGCATGATCAGTCGGCCGTCGTCAGCGGGGTCCGGCGGGTCGTCGTTCCCGTCGCGGCGTGGGCGAGCCGCGAGATGCAGTCCTCGATGGTCTCGGTGTCCGTCCCGGACGCGTGAGGCGCGACGGTGCGGAGCCGATCGTCCTCGCGGACGGCGAGACACAGTGCCGGGAGCACCAGTTCGGTCCGGCAGTCGCCGGACCTGAACGAGTAACACTCCCGGGTGTCGAAAAACGGCGCGAGGCACACCCCCGCGTCGCGGGCCCACTCGCTGAACTCGTTGTAGCGGTCGCGCTCGAACGCGCCCCGCTCGCCGCTGATCGGAACGTGCTTGTTCCACTCGACGATCGACACCGAATCGACGGCTCCCGTCTCCACGAGTTGCTCGAGGCGGGCCGTGATCGCCGCTCGTCGCTTGCTCGCCGGTGTCGGCAGGTCGGACCGGACGTACAGCGTCGCCCGGCGTGTCCCAGTGCGCTCGGTATCTGGCATGGACGTTTCGACCGTCACGCTCGTAGACAATAAATCATTATGTTTATCTAGTGGTGAATGTGTGCACGGCACGTACGACGATCCCCATCACTCTGAGTCGGCGGTCCCCGGGGCGTCGGTGGCGTCGCCGCTGCCGGAAGCGCCGTCGCCCGGTACGTCCCCGTCCCCGTCGCCGCTCGTCGTCCCATCGCCCTCGTCACCGTCGTCCATCTCGGCCTTGAGCGACTCGAGTTCGGCGTCGACGTCGACGGGAACGTCAGTCGTCTCGTCCGCGTCCGGCGCCGCCTCGAGGCGGTCCTCGACGGTCGCGCGCAGTTCGCGCGCTTCCGCGAGCAGTTCGCGGGCTTCGTCGCCCGGCGGGCGCCCCTCGAGCGCGCCCTGGAGGTCGGCGAGCGCGTCGTCGAGTCGGGACAGGGTTGCTCGGCTGGCCCGCGCCGCGCGCTCGCGGACCTCGCTGGGCGTCTCGTCGACCGAGGGGCGGTCGTCGGCCAGACGGAGCGCCCGCTGGAGGAGTTTCAGCGCGCGGATGTTCGTCCGCAACAGCAAGACGACTGCGGGAATCCCCACTTCGCTCGTGAAGCGCGCGAGTTCCCGGGGCGTCGGCGGGCGCACCAGGCGGCCCGGCGGTTCCGGTTCGAGTTCCGCCTGGAGGTCCTCGAGCGCGCGCACCAGGTCGCCCATCTCGCTCGCCAGTTCGCCGGCGTCCGATCCGCTGCTCATGGTCGTCGATACCCCCGCAGCAGTGATAAGCCCGTTCCCGACGAGGGGGTCGGTCGATCGGCTGGACGCCGCCGTTCGCCCCCTCGACCGGTGACACCGCTGGGCCCCCTCTCGACGAGTGGTACCGCAGTTCTCCCCCTCAAATGATGGCACCGCCGTTCGCCCCCTCCAGCAGGTATTTGCCCGAGGGCTGTCAATCCTCGAACGCATGGGACGCTTGTCGACCCTCTTCGCGCCCGACCGGGTAGCGGTCGTCGGCGCGACCGACTCCGACGGGTCGGTCGGCCGCGCGATCACCGCGAACCTCCTCGATACGTTCGAGGGGACGGTGTTCGCCGTCAATCCGAACAAGGAGGAGGTTCTCGGCCTGACGTGTCACGACTCGATCGCCGAGATCGAGGACGTCGACGTGGCCGTGATCGTCGTCCCGCCGAACGTGGCGGTCGACGCCATCCGCGAGGCCGGCGAGAGCGGCGTGGAGAACGTCGTCGTGATCACGGCGGGATTCGGCGAGACGGGATCGGAGGGCGCTGCCCGCGAGCGGCGTCTCAGGGAGGCCGCCGCCGAGTACGACCTCAACCTCGTCGGTCCCAACAGCCTCGGGGTCATGAGCACGGCCACGGGGCTGAACGCCACCTTCGGTAACGAGATGGCGACGCCGGGCAACGTCTCCTTCATGAGCCAGTCGGGCGCGTTCGTGACGGCGGTGCTCGACTGGGCCGCCGAGCGCGACGTCGGGTTCAAGGACATCGTCTCGCTCGGCAACAAGGCCGTCCTCGACGAGCGCGACTTCATCCGCGAGTGGGGCGACGATCCCGAGACGGACGTGATCCTCGGCTACCTCGAGGACGTGGCCGACGGCGCGGGGTTCGTCCGGACCGGCCGGGAGGTCACGGGGGAGACGCCCATCGTCATGGTCAAGTCCGGCCGCACGGACGCGGGGGCGAGCGCCGCGGCATCCCACACGGGGGCGATGGCCGGCGCCGAAGCGGCCTACGAGGCCGGCCTCCAGCAGGCCGGGGTCATCCGCGTCGACACCGTCCAGGAGCTGTTCGACTTCGCGCAGATCCTGGCCGACCAGCCTCTCCCCGACGGCGACGGCGTCGCCATCGTCACGAACGCCGGCGGCCCCGGGGTGATGACGACCGACGCCGTCGGCGATTCGGACCTGTCGCTCGCCGAGTTCGAGGACGCCACCCTCTCGCGGCTCTCGGAGGTCCTGCCCGACGAGGCCAACATCTACAACCCCGTCGACATCATCGGCGACGCCCCGGCGGAGCGGTTCGGGGTGGCCCTGGAGACGGTGATGGCCGACGACAACGTGGCCGCGACGGTGGTCGTGGCCTGCCCGACGGCCGTCCTCTCGTTCGAGGCGCTGGCCGAGACGGTGATCGAGTGCCAGGCCGAGTACGAGATCCCCGTCGCGGCCACGCTGATGGGGGGCAAGTCCGTCGGCGCGGCCCGCGACCGGCTGAACGAGGCGGACGTGCCGACCTACTTCGACCCCGCGCGCGCCCTCGACAGCCTCGACGCGCTCCGGCGCTACCGAGAGATCCGCGACCGCGAGTACGGCGCGCCGGCCGACTTCGACGTGGACCGGGAGCGGGCCCGCGAGGTCCTGACCGACGCCGCCCGGCGCGACACGAACCGGCTGGGCGTCGAGGCGATGGACCTGCTCGACGCCTACGGGATCCCCACGCCGGCGGGCGAGATCGTCACCACGCCCGACGAGGCCCGGCGGGTCGCCGAGGAGATCGGCGACGAGGTGGTCATGAAGATCGTCAGCCCGGACATCCTCCACAAGTCAGACATCGGGGGCGTCGAGGTCGGCGTCGCGCCCGAGGACGTGCGGGACACCTTCGAGGACCTGATCGTCCGGGCGCGCAACTACCAGCGCGACGCGACAGTGCTGGGCGTGCAGGTCCAGGAGATGGTGGATTTAGAGGCCGGTACCGAGACAATCGTGGGATCGAACCGCGATCCGCAGTTCGGCCCGCTCGTGCTGTTCGGCCTCGGCGGGATCTTCGTCGAGGTGTTCGAGGACTCCACGCTGCGGGTGGCCCCCCTCGACGAGCGCGAGGCGCGGTCGATGCTCGACGACATCGAGGCCGCGCCCCTGCTGCGCGGGGCCCGCGGCCGCGACCCCGTCGACGAGGACGCAATCGTGGAGACGATCCAGCGGCTCTCGCAACTCGTGACGGACTTCCCGGCCATCGTCGAACTCGACGTGAACCCGCTCGTCGCGACGCCGGACGGCGTCACGGCGGTCGACCTGCGACTGACTATCGACCAGGAGGAGCTATGAACACGCTACTCGTGACATCGACGACGGACGGCATCGGCAAGACGGCGATCACCCTCGCGCTGGCCCGGCGAGCGAAGCGGGCCGACCACGACGTGGGGTACATGAAGCCCCGCGGGACGCGCCTGCGCAGCGCCGTGGGGAAGACCCGCGACGAGGACCCGATGCTCGCCCGCGAACTGCTCGACCTGGACGCGGAGATGCACGAGATGGAGCCCATCGTCTACTCGCCGACGTTCGTCCAGGAGGCCATCAGGGGCCGCGAGGACCCCGACGAACTCCGGGACCGCGTCCGCGAGAGCTTCGAGGGCCTCTCCGAGGACAGGGATCTCATGGTCGTCGAGGGCGCCGGCGACCCCGCGACGGGGAGCATCGTCGATCTGACGGACCGGGACCTCGCCAGGCTCCTGGACGCTCGGGTCCTCCTCGTCGCCGAGTACGACGGCGTCGGCGACACCGACGAGGTCCTCGACACCGCCCGCGGCCTGGGCGAGCGCCTCGAGGCCGTCGTGTTCAACGGCGTCGACGGCGCCGACGTGGACGAACTCGTCGACGACGTGATCCCGTTCCTCGAGGGGAAAGGCGTCGACGTGGCGGGCGCCCTGCCGCGCGATCAGGCGCTCGCCGGCGTCACGATCGAGGACCTCGCACGGAGCCTCGGCGCGGACGTGCTGACCAGCGACGCGCCGCTGGGCGAGCACGTCGAGCGGTTCACCGTCGGCGCGATGGGCGGCAACAGCGCGCTCGACCAGTTCCGGCGCGTCCGCGACGCGGTGATGGTCAGCGGCGGCGACCGCTCGGAGGTCCAGACCGCCGCGCTGGAGGCCTCGGGCATCAAGGCGCTCCTGCTGACCGGGGGCTTTCGCCCGCCCAGCGCCGTCCTCGGGCGGGCCGAGGAGGAGGGCGTCCCCGTCCTGCTGGTCCAGTCCGACACCCGCACCACGATCGACCGCCTGGAGGACGTGATGCACGCCGGACGGACGCGCAACGAGGCGACCGTCGACCGGATGGACGAACTGCTGGATCAGGGCGTCGACGTGGCGGCGCTGCTGTCGCTCGGACTGTAAGGGATCCACGGCGCGTCTCGTGGCGAGCAGGGCCGTGAAACGTCTCACACACTTATTGCGCTCCGGCGCAAACGGCACACTGGAGCCAGTTACGGCTCCGTAGTGTCACACGTTCCGGGGGTTTCCCCCGGTTTCGTTCCCACGCTGTCGGGCGGGTTCGCCCACACGTTCCTGACGTTCGTTGCCACGCTCTCGATCACCGCCGCCGGATCACCGGCGTCGAGCGGCGGGAGGGTCGCGACGGGCGTGCCGTTTTCCGCCGCGATCACGCCCGGGTTCGTCCGCTCGGCCAGCGACGCGCCCTCGTACTCGTTGAGCACGACGCCGGCGACGGACACGTCCCGCCGCTCCAGTGTCTCGACGGTCAGCGCGGTGTGATTGAGCGTCCCCAGCCCCGAGCGCGCCACGATCAGCGCCGGCAGCGAGAGGTCCGCCACGAGGTCGATCACGTCCCGGCCGTCGGCCAGCGGCACCCGCAGGCCGCCGATGCCCTCAAGCAGGCCCACCTCCGCGTCCTCGAGCGCCCGCACACAGCCCTCGCGGATCGCGTCGTAGGAGAGGTCGACGCCGCTCTCACGGGCCGCCACGGCGGGCGCAAGTGCCGGCCCGAGTCGCCGGAGACAGGTCGACGCCGCGTCGGTGCCACACATCTCCCGGACGTACTCCGCGTCGTCGTCGGGCGGGTGGCCGGTCTGGCAGGGCTTGACCGCCACGGCGTCGACGCCGGCGTCGCGCAGGGTGCCCGTCAGCCCCGCCGTAACCAGGGTCTTGCCGACCCCGGTGTCGGTGCCAAGCACCGCCAGCGCCCCCGCGTCGGTCAGCGCGTCCACGAGCGGGTCGCTCACGGCAGGCCCTCCTCCTCGCCCACGAGCGGGTCGCTCACAGCAAGCCCTCCTCCTCGCCCGCCGCGCGGAACGCCGCGAGGCAGGCGTCGACGTCGTCGGCGTCGTGGGTCGCCATCGGGGCGACCCGAATTCGAGCGGTGCCGTCGGGCACCGTCGGCGGCCTGATCGCCGGCGCGACGATCCCCCTGTCCCGGAGGGCCGCGTCCAGCGCCATCGCGTCCTCGCGGTCGCCCACGAGGACGGGCAGGATCTGTGACTCGCCCAGTACCTCGTAGCCCATCCCCGTGAGTCCCTCGCGAAGCCGTTCGACCGCCGTCCACAGGCGGTCGCGGCGGTCGGACGCGCGCGCGACGGCCAGCGCCTCGCGGGCAGCCGTGGCGGCGGGCGGCGCCAGCCCCGTCGAGAAGACGAACGTCCGCGCGGCGTTCGCGAGGTACTCGATCAGCGCCGCGTCGCCGGCGACGTACCCGCCCTGCGCGGCCAGCGCCTTCGAGAGCGTGCCCAGTTGCACGTCCACCTGCTCGCCCAGGCCCTCGCGCTGCACGACGCCGCCCCCGGACGGCCCGTACAGCCCCGTCGCGTGGGCCTCGTCGACCATCACCCACGCCCCGAACTCGGCGGCGACGTCACACAGCGCCGCCAGCGGCGCGACGTCGCCGTCCATGCTGAACACGGTGTCCGTGACGACGAGCCACGAGGGAGCGGCGCCGTCCGACGAGGCGTCCGGTTCGTCGGCCCGATCGGTCATCGCCGAGCGGAGCGCGTCGGGATCACAGTGGTCGTACACGACCGTCTCGGCCCCCGAGAGGCGACAGCCGTCGACGATGCTCGCGTGGTTCAGTTCGTCCGAGAACACCACGTCCGGGGCCAGCGCGTCGATCGTGCCCACGTTGGCGGCGTAGCCCGAGGAGAAGACCAGCGCGCGCTCGGCCCCCTTGCAGGCCGCGAGGTCGCGCTCGAGCGCCCGATGGGGCGGCAGGTCACCCGTGACGAGGCGGGAGGCCCCGGCGCCGGTCCCCACCTCGTCGGCCGCTGCCCGCGCCGCGGCTACAACCCTGGGATGGTCGGCAAGTCCGAGGTAGTTGTTCGCCGCGAACACGAGGGCGGCGTCGCCGTCGAACACGGGCGCGTCGCCCCGCGGGTCGACGGCGAACCGCGCCCGCGGCCCCACCCGGTCTGCGGGGTCGAGCGAGCGCCGCAGGCCCCGGTCTTCCAGCGTTGCCAGTCGCTCGCCGGGGTCGAATCCGCGCTCGCCCATCAGAACGAGGGCATGATCTCGGCGGGCCCGTACACGCCGTAGTCGCCCGCGCGGTTCCGCAGGACGGCGGCCTTCAGGTAGCCGAGCGCCGGGCCGTTGACGTTTGCCTCCATGCTCGTCGCGTCGTCCAGTCGGAAGGTGTTGGTGGCGCGCTCGCCGTCGAAGGTGCGGCCGGTGACACGCACCGTGGTCGTCGTGGGCTTCTCGTCCGAGCGGACGTCCAGCACGCCGCCGACGGTCACGTCCGCGGCGTCACAGACGCCGGCCCGCTCCAGGAGCACGTCGTCGGCGTGCTCCATGTCGTCAAACTCGAGGACGCCTTCGTGGTCGTCGATCAGCGCCTCGATCTCGGCCTCGCTCATCTCGCGGGCGCGCTCGGCGTCGTAGCCGTCGAGGTGGGCGATGTCCTCGCGGACGGTGCCGCGGTTGTCCTCGTAGCCGCTCTTGAGGCCGACGCCCCACCGGATCTCGACGGACTCGACCTCGACGAACGACTGGGCGGCGAGCGCCGCCGCGCCGGTGAGAAAGCCGGGCGTCGCGCCGGCGCCACAGACGAACGTGATGCCCGACGCCGCGAGCGTCTCCTCGCGGTCCTCGAGCATCCCGATGACCCGCGAGCGCTTGAGCACGTCCACCAGCACGCCCCCGTAGTCGGCGTCGGCGAACCGCTCGGCGACTCGCGGGATGAAGTCGTGTTCGAGGTTCGGCAGGGCCAGCAGGACGGCGTCGATCGCCTCGCTCTCGGCGATCACGTCGTCGATGGGGCTGTCCGTCGGTCGACCCTGCTCGCTGGCGACGATCCCCGCTTGCTCGCCGTGGGCCTTGACCGCCGCCCCGCCGTCGGCCGCGACGTCCTCGCCGCTGGCGATGTTGCCCTCGGTCGCGGCGAGCAGTTCGTCCACGTCGAGGCCAGCGTGGTCGACGGCCACGCCGTGTCGATCACAGGCCGCCACGGGCCGCAGGCCGTCCCTGTCCTCCGCGACCTCGAGCGTTCGTCGGCCGATGCCACCGGTTCCCAGTACCGCGAATGTGGTGTCGTCCATCGTTCTCAATCGTCCAGGTTCGCCTCGCTGGTCGCCGTTCCCGCGGCGGTGTCGACCCCGGTCGTGTCGACCCCGTCGTCGTCGTGCCGGGCCTTCACCGCCGCCGGGTCGAAGTCGTTTGCCTCGGTGTTGGGTTCCAGGCCCGCCCGCTCGATGACCTCGATGTCGTCGGCGGGGGACTGGCCCTCCGTGGTGAGATAATCGCCGGTCAGCACGCCGTCCGCGCCGGCCTCGAAAGGGAGGTGTTGCTCGTCTTTCTCGAGGTTGACCTCCCGGCCGCCGGTCAGGCGGACCCGCGCCTCGGGGTGGAGCAGTCGGTACACCGCGATGGTCCGGATCACGTCCTCGGTCGTGATGTCCGGCAGCCCCCGCTCGGCCAGGGGCGTCCCCGCGACGGGATTCAGGATGTTCACCGGCAGCGAGGAGACGCCCACGTCCTGCAGGGCGACGGCGGCGTCCACGCGGTCGGTCGGCGTCTCGCCCATCCCGAGGATGACCCCCGCACAGAGGTCCATCCCGGCCGCCTTCGCCACCTCGAGGGTCTCGACGCGGTCCTCGAAGGTGTGGGTGTCGACGATTTCGGGGAAGTACCGCGGCGAGGTCTCGATGTTGTGGTTGTAGTGGTTGATGCCCTCCTCGGCCAGGATCTCGGCCTCCGTCTCGGTGAGGATCCCCAGCGAGGCGTCGACCTCGACGGCGGTCTCGTCGCGGACCAGCCGGATCGCCCGCAGGACCTCGGCCCACTCCTCGGGCCGTCGCTCCCTCGAGACGCCCTTCTCGGCGACGACGATGCCGAACCGCTGGGCGCCGTCGCGCTCGGCGCGTTTCGCGGCTTCCAGGATCTCCTCGGGATCGAGGAAGCCGTACGTGTCGATGCCAGTGTCGAAGTGGACCGACTGCGCGCAGAAGCCACAGTCCTCGGCGCAGTCGCCGGCCTTCGCGTTCACGATCGAGCAGGCGTCGACGGTGCCGTCGCCGAAGTGCGCGCGGACGGCGTCGGCCGCCGCCGCCAGGTCCGCGAGGGGCTGGGCGTACAGGGCGAGGCCGTCACGCCGGTCCAGGCGCTCGCCGGCCAGCACGCGCTCGACGGCGTCGTCGATGGTCCGGTTGCCCGTTTCGTAAACCACGAATCCATCGTCGGTTGACGGCCACTAATAGGTTCGGGGTGCTGTCACGACTGCGCGATCGGAAACGCCCAAGTGCCGGCGGTCGTACTCCGGTCGTGGACTGCATCGCACACCGCGGCTACGCGGCGGCGAACCCCGAGAACACCGTCCCGGCGCTGGAGCGGGCGAGCAAAACGGCCGACTGGATCGAGATCGACGCGCGCCGCTGCGGGTCGGGCGAGGTCGTCGTGATCCACGACGAGACGGTCGATCGACTCACTGGCGCCACCGGCGCGGTCACCGACTTCTCGGCGGCCGACCTGGCGGCGCTGGACGTGCTCGATTCGGGTGCCGGCGTCCCGACGCTCGCGGCGGCCTTCGAGGCGGTGCCGCCCGGCGTGGGCCTCAACGTCGAACTCAAGGAGCGGGGGCTGACCGGCGACGTGCTCGCGGTCGCCGTCGAACACGACAACGACTGTCTACTCTCGGCGTTCGACCCCGCCGCGCTCCGCGAGGCGAGTGGCGTGGGCTCGGTTCCGACCGCCCTCCTGTACGCCGACGATCCGGCGGCGAGCCTCGAGGCGGCCCGCGAACTCGGCTGTGCCGCCGTCCACCCCCACTGGGGGCTCTGTTCGAGCGAGCACGTCCGGGCCGCCCGCGACGCGGGGCTGTCGGTCAACGCCTGGACGATCGACGGCGAGGCGGCGGCCGAACGCGTGCGGGCCGCGGGCGTCGACGGCGTGATCGCCGACGCGCCGCGGTTCTGCGGGGACGCGGACCCCCGCACGCGCTAGCGGCCCGCGACGGACCCTAGAGATCCGCGACCCCCAGCGACCGGCGAGCCCTAGAGATCCGCGACCCCCAGCGACCGGCGAGCCCTAGAGACCCGCGAGGTTCTGCCGGAGCTTGATCGTCGCCGTCATCAGCGCCGTGGCGGTCATGATGACGAACACGACCTGGACGTGGAGGACGACCGCGCGATCGAGGGAGGGGACCCCGCCGAGGGTCCCCGCGACGACGGCGAGTTCGGCGACGGCGATGAGCGACGCGAACAGGAGCACCGGCAGGAGGTGACGCAGGAGCGTGTCGACGACAGTCCCCTGGACGCGCGAGCGGGCGACCCCGCGGTAGCCAAGCGCCAGTCCGATCCCGGCGAGGACCGTCCCGGCAATCCCCTCGACGGCGGAGACGGCGACGCTGTCCCCGAGCAGGATCGCCCCGACGAGGACGGCCGCGACTGCCAGCGCGCCGCCGAGCGCGACCGGGCGAAGGCCCGACCGATCCGGGCCCGACGCGGTCGCCGGCATGGCGCTCCCGTACAGCAGCCACACCGCCACGGAGAGAAACAGGACGAGCGCCAGGACGACGGCCCGGCGGTACGGCGTCCGTACCGTCGTCACGATGTCGACGAGACCGAGGAGCGCGTACAGCGCGCCCGTCAGCCCGACGCCGACGAGCACGCGCCAGAGGCGCCGCTGGTCGGACAGTTCGGTCGCCCGGCGGTTCAGATCGGCGTACAGCGTGAATCGGAGCGCGAGCATCGCCAGCAGTGTCAGCCCGACGAACGCGATGAACGTCAGGCTCGGGTTGTCCGGCGCCCCCGCGAACCCGACCTGGATGTCAACCATTCGTCAGTCCTCCGACGTCCCGTAGCTCCGTCGCCAGGTGGGTAACTGTTTCGTACCGGCCGAGTTTCTCCGTCGCCATCGCCTTCGTGACGACGGGGTCGATCCCGGGCGGCACGTCGGCGACGGCGCTCGGTCGGGGCGGCGGCGCCGTCAGGACGGCCTCGCGCACGGTCTCGTAGTCGCCGGTGTAGGGCGGGCGCCCGGTGAACAGGCGGTACACGAGCGCGCCGAGGCCGTAGATGTCGGTCGCGTGGTCGACCCGGCCGAACTTCCGCTCGTAGTACTCCGGCGCGGCGTACCGGGGGTCGAGCCGTCGCGTCGGATCGAAGTGGTGGCGAAACGCCGCCATCAGGCCGACGTTCGACAGGAGCGGGGGCTGGCGCTCGTCGCGGTCGATCACGTTGCCGTAGTAGGCGACGTTGCCCGGATCGAGGCCGGCGTGGACGATCCCGCTCTCGTGGGCCGTCTCGAGCGCGTCGGCCAGGCGCTCCGCGTTCCACAGCGCCTCCGACGGGCCGAGACGGCCCCGGTCTGCCAGCGTCAGGTCGGCGTACTCGGTGGCCACCCAGGGGTGGGGATCGCGGTCCCAGTCGTACACGCCCACCACGTTGGCGTGGTCCGAGACGACCTGCCACTCGGCGAGGCGATCGGCGAGCGCGTCCTCGAACGCCCGCCGCCGCTCGCCCGCTCGGTGAAACAGCGTCACGTCCACCGGCATTTCGTCGTCGTCGACGACGCCGAGCGCCCGGTAGTGGTCCCCGTACCGGTCGCGCCGCCGCCGCGAGAGGACGACGAGGCGGTCGAACTCGCTCCGGCGCGCGATCGACGAGAGGCGCTCGGTCGTGCGGGTCAGTTCGGCGTTCGTCGGCCCGCCGGCGCCCGGCCCGGCGTCGGTGGCTGCGTCCGTCCCCGCCGCCGCGTCCCCCGTCTCCCCGTCAGTCTCCCTCGTCGCCTCGTCTCCCGTCTCCCCGTCAGTCCCCACTGCCTCGTCCCGGCCGTCCAGATCGCGGTCCGGCCGGTCCCGTGGTTCCTCCGGATCGTTGGAGACCACGCGACCCGGGCCGACGGACGGGCCGCTCTCGGGGAAGCGGGTCCGCCCGACCGGCCGGTCGCCGGGACCCGGCTCGAAGTAGTCGGCCCGCGAGAGGTCGATCTCGACGGGGCTGGGCGGGCGCTCGGCCCGCTCGGCGTCGATGTCGGCTAGTTCGCGTTCGGTCACGTCCGGGTACGACCGCGCCACGAACTCGAAGACGACGGCGACGGCCGGCGGGTGATCGTCCCGCAGGCGGTCCTCGAGGCGGCGGACGAGGTACTCGGCCAGCTCCGGGGACGCGATAGCGACCCGGCAGGTCGCCCACGCGGCGCCGAGCCGCGCCGTCGGATTGGCGTCGTCGAGCAGTCCCAGCAGCGCCGGAAGCCGCCGGCGGCCACGCTCCGGGTCGGCAATCGCCTCCCGCACCGGCGCCGGCAGGTCCAGGGACTCCTCGCTCATGCTCGCCCGTGCTGTCGATTATCGATCGTTTCCAAAGACTGTTGCGGTGCTCGCGGTCCGGATCGGCCCCGAGCGACCGTTTCCGCGCTCCTCGGTCGCGGAGACGGCCGTCGTCTGCGTATCATGCCTGAAAACGGCGCGCGAATCTGTTAGGAGGGAGCCCTTCGACTCCGCCGATGAGTTCGGACTCCGATTCGCTCCTCCCGTCAGTCGTCAGGTGGAGTGACGCGACCGGGCTCGGCGTCGCGCTCGCGCTCGTCATCCGCGTCGTGATCGCCGTCACGGCGATGACGAACGCGCAGGCGTCCGCCGGGTTGCGCTCGAGCACCCAGAACGGCCCGCAGGTCAAGAGGCGACCGATCGGGAGTCTGCGGCCTGATCGGCCGTCCGGTTCCGGACCGCGTTCGGCGGCCGCGTGACGTCTCCCGTCGACTGATCAGTACCCGCAGCGCGGAGAATCGGGCGCCCTCGTACCGTACTGTCGTCCCGAATCCGTCAGTGGATGCCCATGGCTTCGATCTGTTCCTGGTAGCGGTTGCGGATCGT
>JBDGUH010000051.1:0-33204 GCA_042216055.1 Haloarculaceae archaeon | reverse complement strand
CCCGCGTCGAGGGCGTCGGCCACCACCTCGCCGTCGGCCTGGTCGACGGCGACGACCTCGTAGCCACGGCGGGAGAGCCGCTCGACGACGCGCGTTCCGACGAAGCCAGTGCCCCCCAGGACGGCGACTGTCTCGAGTGCCATGCCCACAGTCGAGGCGTACCGGTGATAAAACCGCCCGCGTTCAGCCGGTCCCGGGCAGCCCGGTGCCCGCGAGGCGCACGACTGCGAGCGCGATCACGGAGACGGCCAGCAGGACGACGGCCAGCGGAAACGCGGCGTCGGTCCCGCGGCCGAGAAACGAGGTCCAGATGCTCACCGGGAGCGTACGGGGGCGGTAGGCGAGCATCATCGTGGCGCCGAACTCCCCCATCGCGCGGGCGAACGTGAGCGTCACGCCGGCGGCGATACCGGTCCGGGCCAGCGGGAGCGCGATCCGCCGGAACGCCCGGGCGGGGCTCGCGCCCTGGGTCAGCGCCGCCTCGACGTAGCGGTCGTCGACCCGCTCGAAGGCGGCCAGCGACGTGATCACGAGGTACGGCGATGCGACGAACGTCTGGGCAAGCACGACGGCCAGCAGCGAGCGCGTCGTCGAGAGCCCCAGCGACCGGAACCCCGCCGCGATCGGGCCCGTTCCGACCACCGGCAAGAGGAGCATCCCGCTGACCACGGGCGGCACCACCAGCGGGAGCGCGACGGCGGCGGTCACCGCGGTCCGCAGGCGGCCGCTCGCGGTGCTCAGCCAGTAGGCAAGCGGGAGGCCGAAGGCCAGCGACGCGAGCGTCGTGATCGCGGCCGCGGTCAGCGAGAGCAAGGCCGCGTCGACGACCGCGGGGTCGCGCAAGCGCGCGAGGACCGCGCCAGGTGACTGGGTCGCCGCGAGCGACGCCAGCGGCAGGAGGTAGTACCCGAGCAACACCGCGCCCAGAAGCGCCGCCACGGCGCGCGGCGACGCCAGGGCGCGGTCAGACGCGGAGCGACGCCGGAACGGTGCCATCGTACCGTGGGTACGCTGCCGGAAGCGTGAAGCCGTGGTCTGTCAGTGCTGTGCCCCGCGCGAGCGCCCGGAAGACGCGGCGTGCCGCCGACCGCTCTCCCCGCAACCACGCCCCGTACCGGATCGCGTCGCCCCGGACGAGCGTCCCGTTCGGGAGGCGATAGCTCGCGCGGGCGTACTCGTCGGCCCGCGCCGGGTCGCTCAGGTCGACCGCGTCCGGCAGGTCCACCCGCGGGTACCCCCGGTCGACGGCCATGCTCCGGTAGACGAACGCCGCGGCGAGCGGCCCGGTCTCGAAGGCGGACAGCAGCCCCGTCTCCGGGTACACCTGCCCGTGGTCCAGCACCTCGTCGGCCAGGTCTGGCCGGTCGGCGCGCGCGCCGGCTAGTTGCAGCGCGAACAGCGTCCGGTAGCCGAGCGGGTCGAGGTCGGGGTCCGTGCGACCGAGCGCCACCCCGTCGCCGAAGAGCGGCCCGTACCACGGATCGGCCCCCGCGACGCGCCGGCCCCCGTCGCTGTCGGGGTCGTAGGCCAGCGCGAGCGCGTTCGTCGCGATCACAGCGTGCCAGGGGGCGTCGAGTACCGACGAGAACAGCCCCGGGTCGGCCAGCGCCACCAGGTCGGGGTCCCGCTGGCCCGCGGCGACCATCCGCGCGGCGGCGACCGACCCGTGTGCCTCGACGGTGATCGGATCCTCGACGGCCTCGCGGAACCCGCTGCGCAGCGCGCGCTGCAGGCTCCCCGCGGCGAGGATCGACACCTGCTCCGGCGACCCCGCCGCGACGCACCCGGCGCCGCCCAGCGAGGCGGCCGCCACGCCTGCGAGAAACGCCCGCCGCGAGGGGTGGGATGAGTGCACGACCGACCGTTGTGTCCCGTTCGACATAACGATTATGTCGAATCGCGTCGTCCCGTCTGGTATGGACGCGGCGGTCGGGGCGCGCATCGAGGTCGGGGGCGAGGCCGTCGAGGAGTCTGACGTCCGGCTCCTGCGGGCCATCGACCGGGAGGGGTCGCTCAACGCGGCCGCAGGGGCGCTCGGGCGCTCGTACTCCCGCGCACAGAAGCGCGTGAGCGCGCTCGAGGACGCCGCGGGACCGCTCGTCGAGCGCGAGCGCGGGGGCGCGGGCGGCGGCGGCAGCCGACTCACGGAGGCCGGGCGCGAACTGGTCGCGCGCTTCGACCGCCTGCAGGCGGCGCTCGCGGGGACGGCCCACGCCGCGGAGACGGTCCTCCGGGGGGAGACCGACGGCGCATCGTCGGGTGTTGTCGCCGTCGAGACGGCCGCCGGTCCCGTGCGGGCGCTGCTCTCCGAACCAGCATCGCGGGTACAGGTATCGGTGCGGGCCGACGCCGTGACGCTGCACGACCCGGCCGACGCGCCCGGCGACGATGCGACCAGCGCTCGCAACCGCTTCGAGGGGACAGTCACGGCCGTCGAATCTACCGACGGAGCCGTGACGGTGACCGTCGACGTGGGCGCGGACCGGCCGCTTCTCGCCCTCGTCACCGAAGGGAGCCGCGAGCGCCTCGGGCTCTCGCCCGGCCGGTCGGTCGTCGCGTCGTTCAAGGCCACCGCGACCCACGCCACGCCGGCCGACGACGCCTGACCGGCGACGACGGGCTCATCCCCTCGTCCGTCCTACCGCTCGTGGGCCCAGTGGGCGTCCTCGACGGTGATCTCCTTCTTGAACAGGGGCACCTCCTCCTTCAGGCGGTCGATGCCGTCCTCGACGGCACGGAACGCCTCGCGACGGTGGCCCGCCAGCACGACGACGTGGACGATGTCCTCGCCGGCCTCGACGACGCCCGTCCGGTGGTGTAGGAGGACCTCGTGGACGCCCTCCCGATCGCGGAGGTCCGACCGGATCGCGGCCATCCGCTCGTCGGCGACGCCCTCGTACTTCTCGAACTCCAGGCGCTCGGTCGGGACGTCGTCCGCGTCGTCCTTCCGGCGGACACGCCCCGTGAACGTGGCGACGGCGCCGGCGTACTCCGCGGCCGGCGACTCGCGGGCGCGCTGGGCCAGCGACTCGAGCGTCTCGTAGGGTTCGACCCCCTCCAGGGCGTCGACGACCGCCTCGGGGTCTACCGCGTCGGCGTCGAGCGCGGCCTGTAGCGTCTCCCCGGCGTGGTCGCATCCACCGAGCGCCACCGTCGGCAGGTCCGCACCGCTCTCCCCCGCGACGAGGGCGTAGTCGAACGACGGCGCGAGTTCGGCGAGCGCGTCCTCGAGCGTCAGGGCTTCGCCCGTCGCGACCCACCCGCCCGCGTCGGTGATCCCGCAGGTGCGGGCCGCGCCCGCTTCGCGGTATCGACCGGCGTCGCTCCTCCCCGTCTCGAGGGTCGGCGCCGATCCGAGATGTTCGATGGTGGCGACCCGCCCCTGCTCGGCGAGTCGCTCCGCGAGTCCCTCGACGACAGTCGTCACCCCCGCGTCGGACGGGCCGACGACGCTCAGCGGCTTCATGCCCGGGCCTACGTCCGAGTCCATCATGTGTCTGGCGACCCGCGACGCCATCCGGGTGCGCTGTGAGACGGCACCGTGTCGCTGCTGTCACTTCGACATGGTTGGCACCTCTGGGTCGAATACGTCGTGATACGATGCATACGACGGATCGACGATCACCGACGCGGGCGGGGCCTACCGCGAGCCGGGGACCCCCACGTCCTCGACGAACTGTTCGCGGTCCAGGTCGCCGACCAGCGCCGGCTTGCGGGTCATGTACTCGGAGCCCTCGACGATCCGGAAGCGCTCGCGGGCCGCTCCGCGGAGGTAGTACCCCCCGCGCCCGTCGGGCCGCTCGCGGTACTCGCTCAGCCTGATGGGGTCGCGATCGAACAGGCCGCCCGGCTCGCGCCCGTCGACGAGAACGAGACTCTTCTCGTCGTAGAAGGGGACGCCGTCCGTCGCCCGCTTCGCGTGGGCGTTCTCCGGGTGGGCCGCGAGGGCGGCCCGCTTCTCCGCGGGTGGGGCGTCGGACTCGATGACGGTCACCGACTCGACGGTGAAATAGCCGACGAGATGGCGGTGCTTGCGAGCCTCGCCCGGGCGCTGGAGCGAGGTGTAAAACGCGACGACGTCCCCCGGATCGAGGCGGCGCAGCCGCGTGACGTACTGGCCGAACCCCTCGCGATGTTCACCGTAGGTCAGCGCTCCGAAGTTCGGATCGCGGTGGAGCGGCCAGTCGGTGACCGCATCGCCACGGAGAACCTGCGCCGCGTCGTCCTCGGGATAGACGTCGACGCGGTCGGTGAGGTCCGCGGCCGTCCGGTCGTCGTACCGCAGGTCCCACCCGCCGACCGTCGCCGTCTCGGCGGTGTCGGCCGTCTTCTCGGGGATGGGGACGTACTCGAAGCGCCCGTCGCCGTACAGGGGCGCGTGCGCGCCGAGGTTGCTGCCGTCCGCGCCGACGCCCGCGAACACGACGGTCATCGTCGGAGCGAGGTACCGGACCAGGAAGTGCCTGCCGGTCAGGCGATGTCCCGCGAGGTGTCGATGCTGACCTCCTCGACGAGGTCGAGCTTGATCACGTCCGAGGGCGCCCGGCCGCCGCGGAACTTCGGAATCGCGAGCTTGTTGGTCACCTCGTCGCCCTCGGCGTAGGTGTCGAGCTGGAAGACCACGTCCGCGAAATGCTCGGTGGTGTCCCGGAGCGGCGGGACGTCACGGCCGTCGAGACAGTGCAGGATGGCGAGGCTCTCGGTGTTCATGATGTGGTTCTGGAGGTCGTTCATGAACGCCCGGAAGCGCGACGGCGGCTCCTGGGCCTCGAGCACGTCCAGCGGGTCGACGATGAGGTTCGAGTTCTCGGGTAGCGCACTCACGAGTTTGCCGGCGTTGTCCAGCGGCGCCTCGCCGGGAATGTGTCTGACCGTCGGGTCCCCCGTCTCCGTCGGCGAGGCGTCGATGCTGTTCTGGACCGACTCGGCTGTCCGGTCGAGCGAGAGCCACAGCGTCCCCCGGGTCGCCGTGAGTTCGTAGAGAAACAGCTCGGCCTGGCTGGCGGGCTTTGCACACAGCGCGACGATGCTGCCCGCCGGAATGCCCCCGTCCAGTTTCCGGTCGAGGACGTCGATCCCCGTCCGTAGCCGATTCGGCATGCCAGTTATAACCACTCTCGTCCACGCGATTAAAGATTCCGCTCTCCCAGCGCGCTGGCCGCTCCAGCGTACCGTTCCCGGGTTCGCTGGTCCGTGACCGGCCGCGGACTCGGCGGCACGCTCGCGAGGGTGGGACAGCCAAGCAGCGACCGCGGATCGGTGCCGCCGTCGTCGGCCACGACGACGGTTCCCACCGGCGCTGCGTCGAGTCGCCGCGCCACGGCCGCCGTCTTCGCGGCGTCGGTCAGGCTCTCTCTGGTCGGTCGGGTCACGAGGATCGTCGCCGTCGCCGCACGGAGCGGACCCACCGCGTCGGGTCCCGCGCCCGCCGGCAGATCGAGCAGTACGAACCGATCGTCCCCCCGGAGTCGTTCCAGCGTAGCGGCCGGTATCCGCTCGGATGCCGCCGCGGGGACGACGGTGACGCCGTCTCCCGTCGGGTGGCCCGCTCGCTCGAGGCGGCGCTCGGCCAGCGCCTCGACGCCCGGAGAGCCGGGCACCCCCGCGAGCACGTGGAGGTCCGGCATCTGCACGTCGGCGTCGACTGCCAGCACGTCCGTCCCGCGTTCGGCCAGCGCCCGTGCGAGACACCAGGCTGTCGTCGTCTTCCCACAGCCACCCTTTCCCCCGGCGACGGCGAGCATGACGGGGGTGGCGCCCGCCACGGTTTCAACCTTTGCCGGCGTGCGTTCGGACCGGTACCCGGTCGCAGTATCCGTATCACTCCTCCCGGTCGAGTTTCGTGAGCACGATCGAGTCGCTGGTCGCGTGGACGACCACGTCGCCCCCGAGGTTCATGTCCACGAGTTCGACGACCTCCGGCGGGATCGTCACCACGACCGATCCCCCCGACTGTCTGAGCGTCCGGATCCCGAGGGGATGTGCGGCCTGTTCGTCTCCGTTCTCGCCGTCGCTGTCCAGAAGCCGCAGGTGTGGTATGTTGACTATCCCCGGCGTAGTGTTCGGGCGTCTCGAAGTGACGCGTTCGGCGGCGTCGATTTGCCGCTCGGACGGCAGGGACGGGCACACTTTTTGTCGCCCGCGCTAACACCCCCATCTATGCGCGTGACACGGGCGCTCAAGAGCAGTTTCGTCGCCGGGATGATCCTCGTCGCACCACTCGTGGTCACGTACGTCATCCTCAGCGTGCTCGTGGGCTGGTCGCTCCAGTTCGTCAACCCCGTCGTTCGGACGCTCGATCTCGCCCGATACACCCAGAACGTCCAGTTGCTCGCCACGCTCCTGGGCGTGGTCCTGATCCTCGTGTTGATCACCGTCGTCGGCTTCCTGGCCCAGAAGAGCGTCGGCCGACAGCTGTTCGGCCGGGCCGGCCAGGCGATGAACTTCATCCCGCTCGTGGGGACGATCTACTCGAGCGTCAAGCAGGTGGCGACCTCGCTCGTGGACCGGGACACGGGCTACGAGAGCGTCGTCCTCGTGGAGTTCCCGCGCCGCGAGATGTACGCCATCGGGCTGGTGACCGACGAGAGCCCCGAGGAGGTCGAACCCGTCACCGGCGGACCGGCGTACAACGTCTTTCTCCCGCAGAGCCCCAACCCGACGGCGGGAAAGCTCGCGATCGTCCCCGCCGAGCAGGTCCACGAGATCGACATGAGCGTCCGGCGGGGCATGCGCCTGATCGTCACGACCGGCATGGGCGAGGAGGAGGAGTTCGAGACGCTGCCGGAGATCGACGACGAGGACGAGGTCCCCGAACCGCTCCAGCACTCTGGTGAGTCGGACGAGAGCGAGTGATCCGGTTCCGACGCGCAGGGGGACCAGTTCGCGGGGACGGCCCGCGTTCGCCGCGCGATTTAACTGCCGGTGGGACGGACGACCGGACATGCCCGAACAGACGTCCCTCGACGAGCACGAAGCGTCCCCGCACGCGGAGATCTTCCCCGAGTCGCCACGCACTGTCAGGCTCCACCTCGAATCCGACGAGGCGGTCCCCGAGCATCGCCACCCGGGGACCGGCATCGTCCTCCACTTGCTCGACGGGGCGCTCGAACTCACGCTGGGCGAGGAGACATACGACCTCGCAGCGGGCGACCTGATCCAGTTCGACGGCGACCAGCCGATCGCTCCCCACGCTCGCGAGGAGAGCGACGCGCTGCTCGTGTTCGCGCCGAAGCGGGACTAGCGCTCGCCCGGATCAGCTCGGTCGGTCCATTCATCGCTCGCCCGATGCCTGTAGCGCAGGCCCGGTGCCGGTAGCGCTCGGCCGACACATTCAGCGCTCGCCGCCCGGCAGCAGGTCTCGGACGACGCGGCGAAGCGTCGCCCGATCGCCGGGCGTCTGGCCTGCGTCCCGGCCCGCACCGACAGCACTGAGGTTATTCCGCAGGTCCCGCAGGAACGGCCGGGGGTCGTCGCGGCTGAGGTAGTCGAACCGCCGCTCGCGCGCCAGCGAGGCCGCGATCTCGAGCGCCCGCCGGGGAAAGGACGGCCGCTCGACGAGCGGGTACTCCTCGGCGAGGACGCTGTGCAGGTGGAGGAGTTCGCCCCACAGCAGGTGGCCGCCGATGTCGACGGCGTAGTCCGGGTCGGTCGGGAGCGCCGTTCCCGTCGCTTGCGCCCAGTACCGGCGCGGGAAGTCCACGCCCGCCTGGACCGTGAACGGCAGCGAGGACCAGAACCGGGGATTGACCTCCATCAACTCGAACCGACCGGTGTCGGGGTGGCGGAGGAACTCGACCATGGCGACGCCGTGCCAGTCGAGTTCGTCGAGCAGCGCCACCCCCGCCCGCTCGAGTTCGGGGATCGCGACCGACTCGCGGTAGGCGCTGGGACCGCCGGCGTACTTCCAGCCCCGGATCTGGCGGTGCTGGAACGTCGCTACGGCCTCGCCGTGGTCGTACTGGGCGAACAGCGCGTACTCGTCGGTCGTGGGGACGTACGACTGGACCAGCGGGACGTGACCGAACTCCTCGATGAGCCCCGCCAGGTCCGGGTCGGCCTCGGGTGGGAGATACTGCGTCGAACTGCGCTGGACGCTCGGGGTCCGGAACTGGTCGTCGTACTCCGGGACGCACATCGTGTACCGCGGTTTGACGACCGCGGGCCGGTCCCAGTCCTCCCAGTCGTCGGCGAGGCCGGTCTCGGGGGTGTCGACGCCCGCGCGGCGGGCCGCGGCGAACAGCCGGTCGCGGTCCTGTACCTTCCGGAGCGTCGACAGGTCGGGCCAGGGAGTGCCGACGGAGTCCGCGAAGTCCGCTTTCGAGCGCGCGAGGGCGTACACGTCGGGTTCGCGGAACGGGAGTATCGTACCGACGGCCGGCCGGCGGGCCAGGTCCTGAAGCGCCGCCGCGTACCCCTCGAGGTCCGTCGTCGGATCGGGCACGACGACCGACTCGTCACAGTACTGCGAGCGCAGCGCCGGGGCGTTCTCGTCGCTCGCGGCGACAACGGTCTCGACGCCCGCCCGCCCGAGCGAACGGACCGCCGCCGTGCTGCTCGCCGTCGCGATAGCCGGCACTACTGCTGCCTGCTCCGTCTCGGGTGGCCCTCCCGCCATGGGCGACTCCTCCACGGGGCGAGCCATTGTTAGGCGGGTCGTATCGCGGATCCCGGGCGGGTCAGTCTCCCCCTTCGCTCGCGAGGCCGCCGTCGCCCTCGTCGTCGGTCCGTTTCCCCTCGGGATGGTCGTCGCCCGTCGCGTCCCCATCACTCCCGGCGTCGTTCTCGCTGCCCGTCTGCTCACCGTCGCCTCGCGTCGACTCGGCGTCCCCGCCCGACCCGTCGGTCCCGTTCGGGTTGACGGCCTGCGGTTCGATCGGGCTCCCGAGCAGCAGTTCCGGCAGGACGATCCGGGCGAAGTGATAGCCGACGACGAGCAGGAGCGGTCCCAGCAGCAGTCCGTACCAGCCAAACAGCACCGACCCGAGGACGTAGGACAGCATCACCATCCCGACGTGGAGGTTCCGGCCGGTGACGTAGGGGCGCAGGAAGATGTCCGGCACCAGGTCGACGACGACGATCGAGACGACGAGGAAGGCGAAGGGGACCCAGGTCGGCGGCCCCGTCTCGAACACGAGCGGGCGGGCGAACAGGTAGCCCGCGACGGGGACGTAGACGATCTTCATGCCCACGATCGGGACGAGACTGCCCACGCCCGCGAGCAGGCCGATCAGGGCCGCGTAGGGGATGCCGGCGCCGGCGGGGGCGAAAAAGTCCATCACGCTGTAGGCGATCGCGCCGATGGTCGCCGTGATGAGGGCGTTGAGGATGTTCCCGAAGAAGATGTTGCTGAGGTCCCCGTCGACGACGCGGCCGAACTCGACGAGGACGCCCCGGTCGTCGGCGAAGCGGTCCCGGACCCAGGCGGCGAGGCGGTGGTCGTCCCGGAGGAGGTAGTAGGCGACGGCGAGGGCGATAAAGAGGTTCACGCCGATGGTTCCCAGCACGCCCAGGTAGTCGAGCACGGGGCCGAGGACGTTGAGAAGCGTGTGCAGCCCGTTCGAGGAGAGCAACTGTTCGGGCGTCCTGACGACGCTCGAGAGGTCGATGTACGGCCCGAGCACCGCCTGGAGGCTCGCGAGGTTGCGCCCCTCGAGGAAGTTCCCGAGCGCCGTCAGCCCGATGGCGAGGGCGTACCCGACGAGCGCCAGCGCCGGCAACGCGAGGCCGACCAGCGCCACGCCCGCGGCCACGCCCCGGGACTTGATCCGCCGGTTGATCCGCCTGAACAGCGGCCGGGTCGCATAATAGAGAAAGACCCCGACGACGAACGTCCCGAGGAACGACGAGAGGACGTAGGCGAACGCGGCGGCGAGCAGGGCCCCCAGGGCCCACCAGCCGATGCGCGCTCGCGACGGTGCCCACTCGACCATGGTGGGAGAGTGCGCGCGCTCCGGATAAATGTGCGGGGCGGGTCAGACGGATCCCTGCGAGTCACGCCCGTCTCGACCGCGAAATCGCGCGGTCGGATCGGTACACGGTCGCACTACTCCGGGTCAGACCCGGGCTTTTATGAGCACCGACACCCGACAGACGAGTGCCGGCACGGCGCTTTTCACGTCGACGCCGGCAACGACGCTGCTCGGCCACGGACGGCGCACCCGACCCGCCCGGGCGGGTCACGACGGCCTCGGCCTACCCGTCCTCGTCTTCCGTTTTGATCGACGCCGAGAGCCCCTGTGCCATCTCGACATCCGAGGAGTTGTTGACCGTCCAGGCCGTCCGCTCGGTGACCGCCTCGATCACCTCGCGGGCGTGGGGCGGGCCGCTGCCGGACTGCTTGACGCCGCCGAACGGCAGGTGGACCTCGGCGCCGATGCACGGGAGGTTCGCGTACGCCAGGCCCACGTCGGCGTGGTCCCGGAAGTAGTTGAGCTGCCGGTAGTCCTCCGAGACGATCGCCCCCGTCAGCCCGTAGGGCGTGGCGTTGAGCAGTTCGATCGCGCGCTCGACGCCGCCGCTGTACTCGACGAGCGCCACGTGGGGCCCGAACACCTCCTCGGTGAGACACCGCAGGTCGGGGTCGTACTCGATCTCGTAGACGAACGGGCCGACCCAGAAGCCGTCCGCGAACGAACCGGCGCGGTCCGGGTCGTCCGTGGGAATCTCGTCGGGATCGAGGTCCTCTCGATCGACCAGCACCTCGGCGCCCTCCCGCCGGGCGAGGTCGTTGTACCGGCCGAACTTCTCGACCTGGTCGGCGTCGACGACGGGGCCCATGAACGTCTCCTCGGAGAGGGGATCCCCCACCGCGACCCGCTCGGCGAGGTCGACGAACCGGCGCTTGAACTCGTCGTACACGTCCTCGTGGACGATGAGCCGCTCGGCCGAGACACAGCGCTGGCCGGTCGTCTTGAACGCGGACATCACCGCCGAGTGGATCGCCAGATCGAGGTCCGCCGCCTCCGTGACGACGACGGCGTTCTTGCCGCCCATCTCACAGCAGGCGTTGCGCCCGGGCCGGCCCCCGACCTCGCCCGCGACCTCGTGGCCGACCTCGGCGGATCCCGTGAACAGCACGGTGTCGACCCGGTCGTCGTCCACGATGGCCGCGCCGGCGTCTCCGTAGCCCTGGACGAGGTTGAACACGCCGTCGGGAACCCCGGCGTCCTCGAACATCTCGGCGACGATCTGCCCGCACCATGGAGTCTGCTCGGCGGGCTTCCAGACCACGGTGTTGCCCTCGACGAGCGTCACGGCCATGTGCCAGAAGGGGATCGCGACCGGGAAGTTCCAGGGCGTGATACAGCCGACGACCCCCCGGGGCTTGCGCCGCATGAACGAGTCCTTGCTGGCGATCTCGCTGGGCACCACGTCGCCGTGTGGATGTCGGGCGTTGCCGGCGGCCCACTCGGCCATGTGGGCGGCCTCCACCACGTCCGCCCGCCCCTCGCTGATCTCCTTGCCACACTCCCGGCTGACGACCTCGCCGAGTTCGTCCGTCCGGTCGCGCAGTTCGTTGTAGATGTCCCACAGGACCTCGGCCCGGTCGACGTAGGAGCGCTCGCGCCAGTCGGGGGCAGCGTCGGCCGCCGCCGCGACCGCGCGCTCGACCTCGCGCTCGCCCGCGCGGTGGAACGTCGCGATCGTCTCGCGCGTCGCCGGATCGACGCTCTCGAAGGTCTCGCCCCGCTGGCCGGCCGTCCACTCGCCGTCGACGTAGTGTCTGTGTGGGTCGTCCGCGCCCGTCATGGGAACGGTTTCGCTACGACGGCCAGCGGGAAAAAGGTACGTTCACAATCCGCATGCCCGGCGCGGGCGGTCGATCACTTCCGTTCGCGCCGGCGATCCCGACTCGGCCCGGCCGCCGCTGTCCCCTCTCCGGGGTCGCCGCCCGTTTCGGGAACCAATAGCGAGAGCCTGATCGTCGTCCCGCCGTCGACGGTCACCCCGATGCTCCCGCCCATGCCGGTGACGAGCGAGTTGACCAGCCAGAGGCCGAGGCCGCTCCCGTGTTCCAGGGGCGTCTCGGATTCGCCCCTCAGCACGGCGTGTTCAGTCTCCGGGAGACCCGGACCGTCGTCTCGCACTTCGACGGTACCCCGGTCCCCGGTCACGTCGACGACGAACGAGACGGTCGGGCCCTCGTCGCCGTGTTCGATCGCGTTCTCTCCCAGTTCGTACAGCGCCCGCTCGAGGCCGCCGTTGACGACCATCGTCGCCTCGTCCGGGGCCGACACCCGGACGGTCGCCGCCGGGTACGTCTCGCGGAGGTCCGCGGCGGCGCGCTCGACCAGCGGGACCACGTCGCGTGGTTCGGCCGTCCACTGGCGTCGCGCCGTCGCCTCGACCGAGCGGGCCTTCTCGCTCAACTCGATCAGGCGCCAGGCGCGCTCGACGACTTCCCGGGCCACGTCGGCTACTTCGCCCTCGGCGTTCGAGGCGATCCACTCGGCGCGTCCGGTCACGACGTTCATGTCGTTGCGGAGGTTGTGCCTGAGCACCCGATTGAGCACGTCGATCAACTGCTCGCGCTGCCGGCGCCCGGTCACGTCGCGCTGAATCCCGACGAAGTGGGTGGTCTCGCCCGACGGGTCCGTGACGGGGGCGAGCGTCAGATCGTTCTAGAACGGGGTCCCGCTGGCCCGGTAGTTCAGAATCTCGGTCTGTATCGGCTCCCCGGCGTCGATCGCGTCTCTGATTCGGTCGACAGTCTCGGGGTCGGTGTCGGGCCCCTGGAGGAACCGGCAGTTGTACCCCAGCACGTCCTCGGCCTCGTACCCAGTGAGCCTGCCGAACTCCGCGTTGGCGTACACCAGCGGTTCGTCCTCGACGGTGGCGTCGGCGATAGTGATGCCGACCGGCGCCTCGTCCATCGCGCGGTCCTTGACCTGCAGTTCCCGCTCGCGGGCCCGCCTATCGGACACGTCCCGGACGATACACTGGACGAACTCGCGGCCGTCGAGTTCCAGTGTCCGCGCGCTCACTTCGACGGGGACCGTCGACTCGTCGGCACGCCGTAACAGGATCGGCTGCCCGTCCTCGAAGCGTTCGACCGTGGTCTCCTCGTCGGCGACGCGGTCGAGTTCGTCGAGATAGCGTTCGTTCTCTCCCGGCGGCAACAGGTCCCGTACGTCGCGGCCGATCAGCCACGATCGGTCGGCGTCCACGATGTCCATCGCGGCGTCGTTGACGTCCTCGATCGCCTCGGTCACCCGATCGATCAGCACGATGGCGTCCGGCGAGGTCGTCACGAGCGATTCGTACTTGCGCTCCGAGGCCGCCAGGGCCTGTTCCCGGCGATCGGTCTCGATCACGCGGCCGATCGTGCGAGCGACGAGTTCGACGAACGCTCGTTCGACGGCCGTGAACTCGGAGGCGCGAGCCTCGCGTGAGACGAAACAGACTGTCCCGTAGATATCGCCCCGAACGAACACGCTCGCACCGAGATAGCACTCGAGGCCCTGTTCGAGGTGGGCCGGATCGTCCCGCCAGCCCTGTTCGGAGGCCTCGGTCACCGCCAGCGGCGTATCCATCTCCACCGTTCGGCGGCAGAACGTCGTAGCGCGGTCCAGTACCGTCCCCTCGCCCAGTCCCAGGTTGTCGCCGCCGACGCTGGCGACGATCTCGTGTTCGTCCCCGTCGACGCGTTCGACGTGTCCGTTCTCGACGTCCAGGTACTCGCGGCCGATCGATAACGCGGCCTCGACCGTCTCTTTCGTCGGTCTGTCGCCGCGAGTCACCTCGTACAGGGCCGCTCGTGCGCCCTCCGCGTCCCCCGGTTCGATCACGGTCTGGCTCCAGGTGTGTGACGTCCCGTCCTCAGTCGTGACCGGCACGTTCGTCCCGACCTATCAGTTCGTTGTACCGAATCGGGCCGTCGTCGACGCCGCGTCCGCATTGCCGCGTAACGCCCGACATCGGCGAGTGTGGCACTGAATTGCAAGTTCTCGAACATTCGACGCGGTCGGTCTTACCTGTTTGGGAATACCGGTTTGGTCTCCGGAACGCGCGGTCACCGTTCGTGGGGCGTTCTCCTGTCACGGGGCGTGTTCCTGCCGCGGAATGTGCTCACTCCTCGCGCGTGCGTTCGAGGGCGACCTCGAATGCGTCGCGGTCGATCAGGACCTCGTCGGCGTGGGCCGCGGCGTCCGCGGGGTCGATCCGCTCGGCGACCGACCTGATCGCGTGCATCGACGCCGCCCGGACGAGGGCGGCCAGGTCGGCACCCGAGGCCCCCTCGGTCTCGCTCGCCAGCGCGTCGAGGTCCACGTCCTCGGAGAGGGGCTTGTCGGCCGTGTGGACCACGAGGATCTCCCGGCGGGCGTCGTGGTCGGGGAGGCCGACCTCGACGTGTTCCTCCAGTCGGCCCGGCCGGAGCAGCGCCTCGTCGAGCGCGTCCCGGCGGTTAGTGGCCGCGACGACCACGAGCGTCGGGTTCGCAGCGACCCCGTCGAGTTCCGTGAGCAGTTGCGAGACGACGCGCTCGGCGACCTCGTGGCTCTCGCCCCGGCGGGCGGCGATCGCGTCGATCTCGTCGAGGAAGACGATGGCGGGGGCGGTCTGGCGGGCCCGCTCGAACAGCTCGCGCACGGCCGCCTCGCTCTCGCCGACGTACCGATCGAGCAGTTCCGGGCCGTCGACGTGGATGAAGTTGACGCCGCTCTCGCCCGCGATGGCCCGCGCGAGCAGCGTCTTGCCGGTGCCCGGCGGGCCGTACAGCAGGATTCCCGACGGCGGGTCGGTGTCGGCCCGCTCGAACAGCGGCGCGTAGGTCCGGGGCCACTCGACGGTCTCGCGGAGCGTCGCCTGCTGCTCGTCGAGGCCGCCCACGTCCGCGAACGTGACCGCGGGGCTCTCGGCGACGTACTCGCGCATGGCGGAGGGCTCGACGGCCGCCAGCGCGGCCTCGAAGTCCGCGCGCGTGACCACCGGCTCCGCGTCGCGGCGCAGCGCGGCCATCGCCGCCTCGGCGGTCAGGGACTCGAGGTCCGCGCCGACGAACCCGTGAGTCCGGGCGGCGACCCTGTCGAGGTCCACGTCCCCGGCCAGCGGCACCGATCGGGTCTGGACATCGAGGATCTCGCGCCGCCCGCCCTCGTCGGGGACGCCGATCTCGATCTCGCGGTCGAAGCGTCCGCCGCGGCGCAGCGCCGGGTCGACCGCGTCGACGCGGTTGGTCGCCCCGATCACGACCACCCGCTCGCGCTCCTCGAGGCCGTCCATCAGCGTGAGCAACTGCGCCACGACGCGGTTCTCCATGTCGGCGTCGCCGTCCCGGGAGCCGGCGATGGAGTCGATCTCGTCGAGAAAGAGGATCGACGGCGCCTCCCGCTCCGCGCGCTCGAAGGCCTCGCGCAGGCGCTCCTCGCTCTCGCCCTTGAACTTCGAGACGATCTCCGGCCCGGAGATGGCCTCGAAGTGGGCGTCGACCTCGTTGGCGACCGCGCGGGCGATCAGCGTCTTGCCGGTGCCCGGCGGGCCGTACAGCAGGACGCCCGAGGGGGGATCGATCCCGAGCCGCCGGAACGTCTCGGGCTCGGAGAGGGGCAACTCGATCATCTCGCGGATAGCGTCGAGTTCGTCGTCGAGGCCGCCGATGTCCTCGTAGGTGGCGCCCCGATCGGCGTCGGCCTCCTCGCCGTCCCCGGAGTCACTCGCCGCGTCGCCGGCGTCGGGCAGCAGGTCGACTCGCGTGGACTCGCTCACCCGGACCGGGCCGTCGGGGCTCGTCGAGCGGACCCGGAAGGGACCGATCCCCTCGACGTGGACGCGCTCGCCGGCGCCGACGAGGCGGTCGACGAGGCGGTCCCGCACGTCCTCCGCGCTCGGCTCCGGCCCCGCGATTGATCCGACCGGCTGGAGCGTGAGGCTTCGCCCGTCGGCGACGGACGCCGCCCGGACGCGGACCGCGTCCCCGACGTTGACGCCGGCGTTGGCCCGCGTGTCGGCGTCGATGCGGACGAACTCGCCGTCGCCGTCGGCGGGCCAGACCTTCACGACGGTCCGCTGGTCGCCCTCGACGACGACGGCGTCGCCGCTGAGCACGCCCAGCGCGCTCCGGGCCGACTCCGGGAGCCGCGCGATGCCCCGTCCGGCGTCGCGCTTGTTGGCCCCCTCGACGGTCAGTTCGACCGCGGCTACCATGTCACGTCGTTGGTAATCGAGCGCCTTGAGGGCTTCGCGTCCCCCGGTCGGTGAACGCCGAATTCACGGCTCCGCGGACGACGGACGCCGTCATCGCGGTTCCGCGGTCGACGAATGCCGGCTTACAGCCCGTCGAGCACCTCGGCCCCGCGGTCGATAGACGCGGCGGGGTCGGCCGGTTCGTCGTGCTCGTAGATGAGCCACGACGCGTCGACCGCGCGGGCAGCGTCCGCGCAGGCCTGGACGTCCACGTCGCCGTCGCCGAGCTCGCAGAACTCGCCGTCGCGCATGTCCTTCATGTGCACCAGGTCGATCCGGTCGGCGTAGCGCTCGATCAGCGCCGCGGGGTCGTACCCGGCCGTCTCCACCCACCCCACGTCGACCTCGAGGCCCACCGAGCAGGCCCCGGCGAACGCGTCGAAGGCAGTCTCGTCGCCACAGACCGTGAACTCGTGGTCGTGGTTGTGGTAGTGCAGCGGAATCGACAGCGACGCCGCGAGGTCCTCGAGCAGGCGGGCGGACGCGACGGCCGACTCCCGGTCGGCGAACTGCTCGGGCTCCATCCACGGGACGACGGCCCCGTCGGCGCCCACCTCGCGGTAGGGGGCAAGCGCCGCCTCGGGATCGTCGGACAGCCCGTCGAGGCCGACGTGGGCGGGCGTCACGGCCAGGCCGAGGTCCGCGACCGTATCGGCGATCTCCCCCGGCGGGGCGTCGCCGACGGTCCCGGAGAACTGGACGCCGTCGTAGCCCGCCGCCGCCACCGCCTCCAGGATGTCGCTCATCGGCCAGTCGAGTTCCCGTACGGAGTAGAGGTTGATCGCGGTTCGCGCCATGCCTCTCCCACGGCGGGGCGAGGGCTTCGGTCTTGGGGTACGAGACGGCTCGATGACACGACGGCCCGGGCGCGGCGACGCGGGGGCGAACGCTTATCCGGGCCCGGACGCAGGCCACGTGCATGGCGTCTTTCGACGTGGCCCTCATCGGGACGGGCCCCGAACCCGACAACTTCGTGAAAGGAGAGAGCGCGGCGATGGCCTACCAGCACGCCGCGGGCTACCGCGGGCGCGAGGACTGTGACATCGTCGCCTGCGCGGACATCGTCCCCGAGAACGCCCGCGCGTTCGCCGACGAGTTCGACGTCCCGGACGAGCGCGTCTTCGAGGACTACGAGACGATGCTGCGGACGGTCGACCCGGACGTGGTCAGCGTCTCGACGCCCGTGCCGACTCACGCCGACATCGTGCTGGACTGTCTCGCCAGCGGCGTCCCCGACGCGATCCACTGCGAGAAGCCGATGGCGACGACGTGGGGCGACGCCCGCCTGATGGCCCAGGAGGCAAACCGCCGGGACGTGCAACTGACGTTCAACCACCAGCGGCGCTTCTCGCCGGTGTGGCGCGAGCCCCTCGACGCGCTGCAGGACGGCCGCATTGGGGACCTCCAGCGGGTGGAGGTGGGTACCAGCACCCTGCTGGACAACGGGACCCACCACATCGACCTCGCGAACATGTACGCCGGCGAGTCCCCCGTCGAGTGGGTCATCGGGCAGATCGACTACCGCGAGCGGAAGGTCAAGTACGGCGCGCACAACGAGAACCAGGGGCTGGCCCAGTGGGCCTACGAGAACGGCGTGCAGGGCATCGCTACCACGGGCTACGGGAGCGACGGCGTGGGCGTCCACCACCGCCTCGTCGGCACCGACGGCATCATCGAGATCACCCCCTGGGAGGACGAACAGACCCGGATCCGCGTCGACGGGGGCACCTGGGAGACGATGGTCGAGGGCGTCGAGGACACCGCGGCCGTCTCGCCGGCCATCGACCACGTGATCGAGTGCCTGCGCGAGGGCGTCGAACCGGAACTGTCCGCGCGGCGCGCGCTCTCGGTCACGGAGATAATCTACGCGACCTGGGAGTCCTCGCGGCGGCGCGGCCGGGTGGATCTCCCCTTGACCGTCGAGGACAACCCCCTCGAGGCGATGGTCGAGTCCGGCGACCTGACGCCCGTCGACCCCGAGGAGTGACACCGCCGCGGCGGGCGCCGACCCTGATCGGGTCGCACAAGCGGTACGTTTAAGCGGCCGTCGGCAGGCCGTTGGGGTATGAGCGGCCGACCCCTCGACGTGCTCGAAGCATCGCTCGACGAGACGGTGACTGTCCACCTCAAAGACGGCGAGGTGCACGAGGGGACGCTAACCGGCTACGACCAGCACATGAACCTCGTCATCGAGACGGACGAAGACACAACGATTATACGCGGGGATAACGTCGTCTCGATACGTCCATGACTGGTGCAGGAACCCCGAGCCAGGGCAAGAAAAACACCAAGACGCACGTGAAGTGTCGTCGGTGCGGCGAGAAGTCGTATCACGTGAAAAAACAGGTCTGTTCGTCGTGCGGATTCGGCGAATCGGCGAAGCGCCGCGACTACGAGTGGGAGAGCAAAGCCGGCGAGTGAACGATGCACGAGAAGTGCGGCGTCGTCGGTATCTCCCTCGAAGAGCGTGACGCCGCCCGCCCTCTCTACTACTCGCTGTACGCCCTCCAGCACCGCGGCCAGGAGTCGGCCGGCATCGTCACCCACGACGGCTTCCAGCAACACAACCACGTCGAGATGGGGCTGGTGGGCGACGCCTTCGGCCCCGGCGACCTGGCGTCGCTGAACGGCCCCAACGGCATCGGGCACGTCCGCTATCCCACGGCCGGCAGCGTCGACTCCTCCTGTGCCCAGCCGTTCACTGTCTCGTTCAAGTCCGGTTCGCTCGGCCTCTCGCACAACGGCAACCTCGTCAACGCCGACGAGATCCGCCACGAGCTGGCCGATCTGGGCCACGCGTTCACCAGCGACGGCGACACCGAGGTCATCGCCCACGACCTGGCGCGCAACCTCCTCGAGGCCGACCTCGTCCGGGCGGTCAAGCGGACGATGTCCCGCCTCCACGGCTCCTACTCGCTGACGATCATGCACGACGAGACGGTGCTCGGCGTGCGCGACCCCGAGGGGAATCGACCGCTGTGTATCGGCGAACTCGACGACGGCTACGTCATCGCCTCGGAGTCTGCGGCCATCGACACGCTCGACGGCGAACTCGTCCGGGACGTGCGCCCGGGCGAACTCGTCGTCCTGCAGGACGACGGCACCGGCTTCGACTCCTACCAGCTCGTCGAGCAGGAACACACGGCCCACTGCTTCTTCGAGCACGTCTACTTCGCCCGCCCGGACTCGACCATCGACGGCGAACTCGTCTACGACGTGCGCCGGAAGCTTGGGCGCAAGCTCTGGGAGGAGTCGGGCATCGACACCGACGTGGTGATGCCGGTGCCCGACTCCGGGCGCTCGTTCGCCTCGGGCTACGCCGAGGCCGCCGGCGACGGCGTGGAGTTCGCCGAGGGCCTGATGAAAAACCGCTACGTCGGCCGGACGTTCATCATGCCGACCCAGGACGAGCGCGAGCGCGCGGTCCGCCTGAAGCTCAATCCCATCAAGTCCACCATCGAGGGGCGGACCGTCACGCTCATCGACGACTCCATCGTCCGCGGGACGACCTCGACGCAGTTGATCGGCCTGCTGAAAGACGCCGGCGCCGAGGCCGTTCACGTCCGCATCGGCGCGCCGCCCATCGTCTCGCCCTGTTACATGGGCATCGACATGGCGACCCGCGAGGAACTGATCGCGGCCGACCGCTCGGTCGAGGAGATCCGCGACAAGATCGAGGCCGACTCGCTGGCCTACCTCTCTATCGACGCCGTCGCCGAGGCGCTCTCGAAGGACCACGGTGACCTCTGTCTGGGCTGTGTCACCGGCGCCTACCCCTACGAAATCGAGGGGGAGGAGACCGACCGCGAGATCGCGCGGCCACAGATCGACGATCCGACGGTCGAGGCCGACGACTGATACGGATTAGTGCGAGTCATTCCCGTCGCGACCGCACGATATCGTGCAGTGAATACGGTACGTGGTCCCGAGTCGCCGGATCAGTCCACCAGCTCGGGTTCCGGCACGTCCTCCTCGGCCGCCGTCTCGTAGGAGTGGGCGGGCGCCCAGTCTAGCTGTTCGCGGGCCTTCGCGGTCGTGAACGCCGCTTCGTCGCCCTCGAGGTCACACCGGTCCGGGAGTGTCCCGAAGTGTTCCTCGATCAGGTCGGTCGTCGGGCGGTCCATGTAGTTCTCCGCGGCCACGCCGAGGAACGGTTCGTGCCCGCCGACGTCGGTCTCCAGGCCCGCCGCGACGAGGGTAGCGATGTCGCGCACGTCGACGTAGGACCAGAAGTTCCCCTCGCCGGCCGCGAGGTCGTCGCGGTTGTCCAGGCAGGCGTACTCGCCGGGGAACTGGATCCAGGAGGGGCGGATCGAGACCACGTCGACGCCGTACCTGCGGGTGACGGTCTTTCCCAGCTCCTCGGCGGTGACCTTCGAGGCGCCGTAGGAGTCCTCGGGGCGGAGTTCGTGGGCCTCGTCGACCGGGAAGTAGTCGGGGAGCCACGTCTCCGCGGCGAAGACAGTGCCGTAGGCGCTCTCCGAGGAAGCCTGGACCACGTCGGCGCCGGCCCGGCCCGCCGAGACGAGGACGTTGTAGGAGGCGAGGACGTTGTTCCGGAACACCTCGGACCCGGGGTTGCGCCCCATCGCGGGGATGGCGCCCCAGTGGACGACCGCGTCGGGGTCGATCTCTGCGACCAGGTCGGCGACGCCGCCGAAGTCCGTCAGGTCGACGGCGCGGAAGTCGACGCCCTCGACTCCCGCGGCGTTCCATCCAGGGTGATCGAGGTCCAGGACGGTCACGTCGTAGTCGCTGCGGAGGTGGTCGACCACCCACGTGCCGGAACGACCGAGGCCGCCGGTGACGATCAGGTCTGTCATGCGGCCGCCACTGGGGACTGCGGGCCTAAATACCCGCTGGAGGGGCCCGTCCTTGCCGATTGCCGGGCGAGCGACAGGAGACTTACCCCTCGCGGTGCCAGAGCGTCTCGAGGTCGTCGTAGATGGTCTGCCAGACGGGATGGCCCTCGCGGTAGGACTTCTCCACGTAGGCGTCCTGGTTTGCCAGCAGGATCAGCGCCGGGTGCGTGAAGCCGTACCGACCCTCGGACCGGGGCGTCGTGACGTTCGCGTTCGGCGGGTTCGTCGCCGTCGGATACGGCGTCGGCGTCGAGGGCGGCGTCGACGTTCCCCCGGCCGTCGGCGTGGCCGTGTCCTCGCCGGGGACCGACGTCGGCGTCGGGGTGTGCCACTGGCGCGTGAAGAAGAAGCCGAACTGCTCCTGGACCACCGCCTTCGCGCGGTCGACGCTGGGGGGCCGCAGGAAGTACCAGTTCCCGAGCGACAGATCGACGTGCATGAGGTCCGCGTACTCCCGGAGCCGGTCGGGGGTGTCCCGTTCCGGGTCGAACGTGATCGCGAGAAAGACCACGCGGTCGCCATTACCGTCCTGGGCGGCCCGGGTCTGCATGTTCCGCATCGCCGAGATGACCCGCGAGCAGATGCCCTGGCAGTGCGAGTAGAAAAACGACAGCACGACGTCGCGGTCCTCGAACTGGGTGAGCGTGACCGAGGTGTCAGAAAGCGGTGCCGGGAGCGCGACGTCCGGCAACTGCGTCCCGTGGGCGGGGTAGGGATAGGACGATGCCGGCGCCTCGAGGTCGACGTCGAGGTGGGTGTGTTCGCCCCCGTGACCCCCGAGGACGGTTCCGAGACATCCCGTGAGCGATCCACCGACCCCCGCGGCCGCCCCGGCGAGAAAGCGTCGCCGGGCCAGTTCCCGGTCGGACTCCATACGATCGCTTGCGAGCGAGTGACAATGAGCGATGCGGTCCGTTGACGGTCCCCGCCGGTGCGCATTCCGTACGTCGGTACCGCAGCGAGCCATCGCGTGACTCGGTACCGCAGCGAGCCATCGCGTACGTCGGTACCGCGTCTCAACAACGCACAATGCGGGCCGTCGAGAAGACCGGGCCATGGACGCCTTCGGCAGCGCCCTGCTGGACCACCATCGCGGCGAGCGGACCGAGCCACTCCGTCAGCGCGACGGCGAGGAAGTCCTGGAACACCCGATCGAGGACTTCTACTTCGGCCCCTACGAGGACGGGCTGGCGCCGTCGTGGCTGGAAACCTGGCTCGACGGGCCGCTGGTGGACCTGGGCGCCGACGCGGGCCGCGACGCGCTTCACTTCCAGGAGCGCCACGAGACGGTGGCCCTCGAGGCCAGCGACGCGCTGGTGACCCTCCTGACGGAACGCGGCGTCGAGGACGCCCGCCGCGGGGACATGTTCGCGCTCCGTGACTCGTTCGACCGCGACCGCTTCCGGTCGGCGCTGTCGCTGGGGACGCAACTCGGCCTGGCGAGGTCGATGGCGGGCCTGCGGTCGTTCCTGAACGACCTCGCGTTCGTCACGACCCCCGGGGCGACGGCCGTCGTGGACGCGTACGACCCCGACTTCGAGGGGGCCGATGGGATGCTGGGCTTTCGCGGGGACGCCACGCCCGGCCTCGCCTTCCGCGTGCTGCGGTTCGAGTACGATGGGACGCTCGGCGCGCCGCTGGTCTTTCGGCTGTTCGGCCCCCGACAGACTCCGGGCGGCGACGGTCGGCACCGAGTGGGAGGTGGGCGAGATCCACCGCCCGCACGACGCGTATCACTACCTGGCGGTGCTGGAGAAGGGGCGATAGAGGCCGCAGTTGGCAACCCGCGAGGGGCTACTGGAACGTCCGGGAGACGGTCTCCTCGTCGTCGACGCCGGCCTCGCGGTGGTCCATGCGCTCCTCGATCTCGTCGTAGCGCTCGCGGACCTCCTCGTCGACGCTGGGACCGACCTCCTCGAGCGCGTCCTCGAAGTGATCCATCGTGATCACGACGTTGCCGACGGTGTCGTCGATCTCCTCGGGATCGACGCTGTTGATGAACTCGCGGGTCGCGGCCATCGAGGCCTCGCGGCAGACGGCCTCGATGTCGGCGCCCACGTAGCCCTCGGTCCGGCGGGCCAGGCGGTCGAGGTCGACGCCGTCGGCCAGGGGCTTCTCGCGGGTGTGCACGTCGAAGATGGCACGGCGGGCCTCTTCGTCGGGAACGGGCACGTGGACGTGCCGGTCGAGACGCCCCGGGCGCAACAGCGCCGAGTCGATGAGGTCGGGCCGGTTGGTCGTCGCGACCACGACCACGTCCTCCATCTCCTCGAGGCCGTCCAGTTCCGTCAGCAGTTGCGAGACGACGCGCTCGCCGACGTTGGAGGTGCCGCTACCGCTGCCCCGTTCGGTCGCGATGGAGTCGATCTCGTCGAAGAACACCACGGTGGGGGCGTTCTCGCGGGCCTTGCTGAACACCTCGCGGACGCCCTTCTCGGACTCGCCGACGTACTTGTTCAGCAGTTCGGGGCCCTTGACCGAGATGAAGTTCGACTGGGCCTCGTTGGCGACGGCCTTCGCGAGCAGGGTCTTCCCGGTGCCCGGCGGGCCGTACATGAGGACGCCCTTGGCGGCCTGCATGTCCAGCGTGTCGAACACCTCGGGGTACTCCAGGGGCCACTGGATGGTCTCCCGGAGCCGCTCCTTGGTGTCTTCCAGACCGCCCACGTCGTCCCAGGTCACGTCGGGGACCTCGACGAAGACCTCACGGAGCGCGGAGGGTTCGATCCCCTTCAGCGCGTCCTTGAAGTCGTCCTCGGTGACCTGCAACTGCTCCAAGACCTCGGCGTCGATCTCCTCGCTCTCGAGGTCGAGTTCGGGGCGGATGCGCCGGAGCGCGTTCATCGCCGACTCCCTGGTCAGCGACTCCAGGTCCGCGCCGACGAACCCGTGGGTGCTCTCGGCGTACTCGTCGAGGTCGACATCGTCGGTCAGGGGCATCCCGCGGGTGTGGACCTGCAGGATCTCCTTGCGGCCCTCCTTGTCCGGGACGCCGATCTCGATCTCGCGGTCGAAGCGACCGCCCCGGCGCAGCGCCGGGTCGAGCGCGTCGACGCGGTTGGTCGCGCCGATGACGATGACCTGCCCCCGCTCCTGGAGGCCGTCCATCAGCGAGAGCAACTGCGCGACGACGCGGCGTTCCACGTCGCCCTGGGTCTCGCCGCGCTTGGGGGCGATGGAGTCGATCTCGTCGATGAAGACGATGGCGGGAGCCTGCTCCTCGGCCTCCTCGAAGACCTCGCGGAGCTGCTCCTCGCTCTCGCCGTAGTACTTCGACATGATCTCCGGCCCGCTGATGGTCGTGAAGTAGGCGTCGATCTCGTTGGCGACGGCCTTGGCCATCAGCGTCTTGCCGGTGCCCGGCGGGCCGTGCAGCAGCACGCCCTTCGGGGGCTCGATGCCGAGCTGCTGGAACAGCTCGGGGTGGCGCATCGGCAGCTCGATCATCTCGCGGACCTGCTCGAGTTCGCCGTCGAGGCCGCCGATGTCCTCGTAGGTCACGTCGGGGGTCTCGCGGCTGGCCGCGCTCTCGCCCGTGATCTGCTCGGCGGGCTTCTCGGAGACCTCGATCTCGGTCCCGTCGGTGACGACCACCGTCCCGGAGGGGGCGGTCTCGGCCACCTTCAGGGGGATCTTCTGGCCGCTCATGCTCGAGAGCGGTCCGAGCCCGAAGCTCACGGGGACGGTCTGGCCCTGCGTGACCGCCTGTCCGCTGAGGTTGTTGTGGATCATCGGGCCGACGTTGCCCCGGACCCGGAGGTTCTGGGGCAGCGCGACGACGACCCGCTTTGCCGGGTTGACGTCGGCCTTCTCGACCTCGACGCGGTCGTCGATGCCGACGTTTGCCTCCTGTCTGAGCTGGCCGTCGATGCGGATGACGCCCTGGGCCTGATCCTCGGGGTAGCCGGGCCAGACGCGCGCCACGGCGCGGTCGCCCTCGGGGCCCTCGATGACGATGTAGTCGCCGTTCTCCAGGTCGAGGTCGTCCATCGCGGCGCGGTCGATCGCGGCCAGACCGCGGCCGGCGTCCTTCTGTTTGAGGGATTTGACGGTGAGCTTCATGCGTCCACCTCGTCGGTCATCTCGATAGTGAGGACGCCGTTTCTGATAAACGCTCGTGCGTCGCCCTCCGGCAGGTCGATGTCGTACTGTTCGCTGCCGGCGACGACGATGGCCGTGCCGTCGACGACCTCCACGCTCGCCTCGCCGACGACCTCCAGGTCCGCGGCGTAGACGACGGTCCCGTCGTCGTACGCGTACTCGCGGACCGGCACGTCGTCGACCAACTGTTTGCCAGTCATGCTAACTCAAAGTTAGTGCGATAAATATTTAAATGTTTCTGTTATCTCGGCCACTACGTGGGGGGACAGGGGAGAGAACCGATTGTTTGCGGTTCACACCGCCCCATTCGGGCCCTGGCCACTTATCTGGACCGGCCGCGAACGGTAGACGATGACGGCGACGGGCGAGCACACGGTAGATCACGACGGGCGAGAGACGGCCTATCGGACGGTCGCGGGGGCGGCGGCGGGGCCGACGACGCTGTACGTCCACGGGAGCGGTGGCGACCGTCGGCTCTGGAGTTACCAGTACGCCCCGCGCGGGCCCGCCCACCCCGCCGTCGCGCTCGATCTGAGCGGTCACGGGGCCAGTGACGACGTGGATCTGCCCGCGGGTCCCGAGACGCTTGCCGCGTACGTCGCGGACGTGCGCGCCGTCGCTCGCGCCACAGGCGCGTCGGTGTTCGTCGGGAACTCGCTCGGCGGCGCGGTGCTCCTCCGCAGCGTGCTCGACGGAGCACTCGATCCGTCTGCGGTCGTACTCGCGGGCACGGGGGCGAAACTGGCCGTCCACGAGCAACTGCGGGACGCGCTCGCCGACGATTTCGGAGCGGCGCTCGACCTGCTCCACGGCCCCGACAGGCTGTTTCACGACGCCGACGAGACGCTGGTCGGGCGCTCGCGCGCGGCGATGGCGGAGACGGGACGGGCGGTCACCGAGCGGGACTTCCTCACCTGTCACGCCTTCGACGTGCGCGGCGAACTCGACACCGTTCCCTGCTCGGCGCTGGCGCTCGTCGGGGAGCACGACACGCTGACGCCGGTCGCGTACCACGAGTACCTGGCCGAGCGGCTGCCGGACTGCCGGCTGTCGGTGATCGACGACGCCGCCCACCTGGCGATGCTCGAACGGCCGGGGGCGTTCAACGATACCGTGGCGGCGTTTCTCGGCAGCGTTCAGTAGAGGTCGTCGAGTTCGTCGCGCTCGTGGCCGTGCTCCTCGGCGGGGAACTCGCCCTCGCGGACGGCGTCCACGTAGTCGCTGGCGGCGTCCGTGATCTCCGAGCGGAGGTCGCCGAACGCCTGCGCGAACGGCGGCGTGCCCTCGCCCAGGCCGACGACGTCGGTGAACACGAGGACCTGCCCGTCGCAGTCGGGCCCGGCGCCGATGCCGATGGTGGGGATCTCGAGGGCGTCGGTCACCTGGGCGGCGAGGTTCGCCGGGACGTGTTCGAGCACGCAGGCGAACGCGCCCGCCGCCTCGTGCTCGCGCGCGAGGTCGATGATCTCACGGGCGGCCTCGCGGCTCTGTCCCTGTCGGGTGTAGCCCGTTCGGTTGATGCTCTGGGGGGTCAGTCCCAGGTGGGCCATCACGGGGATGCCCAGGTCGACGAGGCGATCGGTCAGCTCGACGGTGTGGGGGCCGGACTCCAGTTTCACGGCGTTGGCGTCCTCCTCCTTGAGCATCCGACCGCAGTGCTCGATCGCGTCCGCCTCGTCGACGCCAAAGGAGAGGAAGGGCATGTCCGCCACCACGAGGGCGTCCTCGGCCCCGCGGGCGACCGCGCCGACGCGACTGGCCGTCTCCTCGACCGTGACCGGTAGCGTCGAGTCGTAGCCCAGCACGGCGTTGCCCATGCTGTCACCGACGAGGATCACGTCGACGCCCGCCCGATCGACCAGTTCGGCGGTCGGCGCGTCGTAGGCGGTGAGCATGGTTATCGGCTCCTCGCCCGCCATCGCCCGCACGTCCCTGACGGTGGTCATGTCCAGACCAGTGGCCCGGCGTCGTTAAACGCGTTCGGGTCGCGCCGAACCGACACCGGCTTGACGGGGGGCCCCGAACCGCGGTGCGTGCCAGAGCGCGTCGAGACAGACCCCGACGGCGTCGACTTCGGGTGGGTGATGCAGGTGACGTTCGTCACGACCATCGTCGTGGGCGTGCCCGTCGTGACGTTCCTGTCCTCGGGCGCCGACCTCCCGACGTGGGGCGCCCGCGCCGAGTTCGCGATCCGCGCGGGCGTTCCCATCTGGTTCGTCACGTCGATTCTCGCGTACCTCTACGAGCGCTACCGTCGCTGACGGTCGGCGCCGTTCTCACGACTCCAGTCGCTCGCGCGCCCAGGCGAAGTCGATGCCCGCACGCTCCGCGGCCGTGGCGTCCGACGCGGAGTCGCCGACAAAGAGGGTCCGTTCGGGGTCGGCGCCGAGCGCTTTTGCCGCGGCGAGCAGCGGTTCGGGTGCCGGCTTGTAGGTCGCCACCGAGTCCCGACCGATCACGGTGCCGAGGTGGCCGTCGAGGCCGTGGACCTCGAGCGCGATCCGGCAGGCGGCCTCGCAGTTCAGCGAGACGACGCCCGTCGGGACCTCGTGGGGCAGTTCGTCGGCGAGGGGCAGGCGCTCGGCGGTGCGGGCACCCTCGCGCTCGTGTTCGCCGATGACGTCCTCGACGAGCGCCCGGTGGCCCGTCTCGGTCGCCAGATCGAGCATCGCCCACAGGCCGCGTTCGCCCGTGTCGACGCCGCGGGCCCCGAGCGCCGCGTCGACTTCCCTGGCGACCCGGTCCCAGTCGACCGCCAGCCGAACCAGCGTCCCGTCGAGGTCGTAGACGATGGCGTCGTACTCTCGACTCACGGGTGTCCCTATCCGGCGGGTCAGTAAAGAGCCGTCGGTCACCGCTCCTCGACGAGTTCCACGTCGAGGTACCGCTCGAGGGCGGCGACGACGGAGCCGCCGACGTTGGCCTGGGTGGCCCGGCCCTGCTCGACGGCCAGCACGTCGGCCTCGTCGGCGTCGATCTCGCTCGCCAGTTCGTCGGTCTGGAGGCCCGCGTCCTGGCGGGCCTCGGTCACGATACTCGCGTAGTCGGCGACGAGATACGGGAGCTGATCCTCGTCGTAGTCGGCGCCCTCCTCCCAGTGACTCGCGTCGACGCTCTGGACGTCCTGCATCCGGGCAGTGTTCTGGGCCGCGCGGCGTCCCCTGTCGCGGTCCCCGTCGTCGCGGTCGGGCTTGCCGCCGGCCTCGTCGTGTTGCGCACAGTCCGGACACACCTGGAGCGTCGCTCCGGCGACGCTGGCGGTCTGCAGTTCGACCCCCTCGGCGCCGCAGAGTTCACAGCTCTCGCCGGCCCCGCCACTACTGTTGCCGGTCGAGTACTTGGGCATGGGGCGGGTACTGTCCTGAACATATTTGAAATGCCCGCTTTGCCGACGTGCCGCGGCGCAAACGAAAGCGCTTTTACCCGACCGTCGGATACCACCAGACGCGTCGCGCGTGGGTAGCCAAGCCAGGCCAACGGCGCAGCGTTGAGGGCGCTGTCCCTGGCTTCGACTCCCGTTCTGTCTTGCGGTTTTCCTGCTACAAACGGAGCAAGACAGAACCATGAGTTACGCTAACCACGCTCGGCTAATTCCGCCGTCCCGTCGCCCTCTGGCGGTTCGGTCGGAGGTGAGGGCTAATGCCTGACAGCGAGGAGATTCGGGGTATCACGTTGGTTCCTACCCCGTCGGCAAAGATGCTGAACGACCGCCAGCGGGTTGACTATCGGGACCACCGTGCCGACCTAATCAAGTGGATGCTGAACCTCGGGAAAGACCCCGATAGAGCCGAAGGCTACGCCCGCGACACGGTGCGGCGTCGCGCCTGCGACATCGACGTGTGGTATCGGTACGTGTGGGAGGAACACACGAACGGCTACACCACGTCGGTGACGCGGGGCCACGCCGATGCCTACATGAAGGAACTGGCATACAGCGACCACTCTGATACACACCGCGCCAACATCCAGAAATCCATCAAGTGCTACTGGCGGTGGCGCGGCAAAGAGTGGGACCCCGACATCACGTTTAGCGGGAACACGAACGGGACCACCCAACCGCGGGACTATTTCACCCGCGAGGAACGGGAGCGGCTACAAGAGGCGGCCCTCGAATACGGGACCGTCCCGAACTACAACAGCCTCACCCCCGACGAACGAACGGAGTGGAAACGCCACCTCGCGGTTCGGTTCCGCAAGCCGATGGATGACATCGGTCCCGACGACTTCGAGCGGGCCAACGGGTTCAAGGTCCCGAGCATGGTCTACACGTCGTTGGACGCCGCGCTTCGACCCGTGGAGGTGGGGCGGGCGCGGGTGTCGTGGGTGGACACGGAGAACGCGGTGCTCCGTATTCCGAAAGACGACAGCGCGAAGGGGCGGGAGAACTGGACCGTCTCAATCAGGGACACGACTGCCGAGATGTTGAGTCGCTGGATTGAGGAACGGGACTGTTACCCGAAGTACGACGACACGGACAGACTGTGGCTCACCCGAGAGGCGGAACCGTATTCGTCGCGCTCCCTCAAGTACCTGCTAACGAACCTCTGTGAGGAAGCGGGCATAGATACCGAAAACCGTTCCCTGGCGTGGTATGCGATTCGCCACTCCACGGGAACCTACATGGCCAGGGAGGAAGGACTGGCGGCAGCGGCGTCGCAACTTCGCCACAAGTCGGTGACGACGACACGGAAGTACGACGCGACGCCCGTGGAGGATAGGCGCGACGCGCTTGACCGAATGAGTTAGGCGTCGTTCCGCCGTTCAAATTCCTCCCTGAACGCTTCCGCGGTTCCCTCGGTGTATCGGAGTTCCAAATCACCGCCACCAACTTCGAGTGTTCCCTGTTCCCGAGTGGCGGTCATGTCGAAGTTCTCCACTTTTGTCCACCCGACCCGCACGGTTCCGTCGTCAGTCGTAATGGTCACTCGGTCGTCGCCGTCCCATTCGTCGTTCACATAGTCTACGCCCGCCTGAACCGCCCACTCGGGAGCGTCATCCAAGGGTACGAACATGAGCGGAACCACTCACCCGCGACACTAATAGCCAACTCCCTGGTCCGCCGAACCCGCATGAGAGTGAACGCGGTTGTATCAGATAACGGAGGTGTTACGACCGCCAGCAAAGTAGGCCCGCCACACACCAACGGCGGTAGGCACGGACCCCCGTGCTCCCCTACGGGGCTTCAACCTATACTACGTAGTTTGGTTGTTTTCGGCACGTACACCACCTCTACCCCGTTTTCGGGTTTTCGCGCCAGTTCACCGCCACCCCCGTCCCCGAGCGAGTCAGAACAGTCGCGGCTTCCGTTCGCTCATGGTATATAAGGGACCTATCCCGAAACACCGATTCCCGTGTTACACGCCCGCTACCGCCCGCGAACAACCAAACTACGTACTATTGGGTGGAGCGGTGAGATACCCGCTCCCCTCGTCGGTCGTCTGCCAGGGCGTCCGATGCTGAGGTTCGGGACTCACTTCCCGCGTCCATCCACGGACACGCCTGGGGTGCACGTCGTTGGTCGCGCTCATTGGCGACGCCTTTGATGGGGCCACATTGCGCCCGTTCGGCTGGCATGGGCGACGCCTTTGGTGGCGGTCATGTTGACCGCGCCCTTTCTCACTCGCCCGTATTTCAACACGCGCCAGCCGCGGCTACGGCGATGTGAGGGAGTGTCAGAAATAGAATATTTCGCTATTTCGTCGGGTGCTCGGCGCGAATTAGGCCCGCTCGCTCACCTTCCGCGTCGCGGCAATCAGGTCATCCAAATCGACGTTCCACTCGCGGCGTAGTTCGTGGAACTCGGCGTCATCCACGCCCCGCCCGTGCTCGAAGGTCACGGACGCGACAACGGCGAGAATGAAGGTGTCCATCCCACCGTAGTAGTTGTACCGTCGCGGGTCGTCGCGGGCCGCCAGGTCGGTGGCGCGGTCGAGCGCGGGGCCGTGAATATCGAAGATGTCCGCGACGGCGTGAACGAAGCGACGGCGGTCCCGAGTATGGGGGTTAACGCGGTGACATTCGTCGTCCGTCCACGTCTTGCCGCTCGCCGTGTGGGTGTCCCGCCCCGCGTTGATGCTCCAGAAACGGGCGAACTTCTCGGCTTTCGTGTCGTACCGCTCACATTCTGGAAGCGACTCATGCGGGTCGTAGCCGTCGCCACGGCGGTCGGCGTACATGGTCGTCGCGCTTGCCGTCCCCTCGGTGTGGTTGTGGTCGGGTTCGGCGTTGGTGCCGCCGTCCTCACGTTCGGTCGGGTTCCGCGCTCGCCGTCGGGCTTCCTGCTGGTACCCGTCCGCGAACTGTTCCTGTTTGATGTCCGATTCGTCTTTCCATTGGGGTGCACTCGTTGCGTTCATCGTTGGGAGCGAGGGCCGTGGGACTCCGTGGCTCCACTCACGTCGTTCTCCGAATCACCGTACTTGGGACCTGTACGGTGGCCCGCTCCCGCTACGTCACTACGTCACGTCGTTGACGACGATATTACCGCCCTCGTAGTCCTCGGGTTCGTTCTTGCTAACGTCCACCGTCGTCGCCCGATGCCTGTTCACTTCGTCGGCTTCAGGGCCACGGCGACGGCGCTCACGCTCACGTTCGTCGCGGGTCCGTCCTTCGAGTAGCCCGACCGCCTTGAGCGTGTCCCGAACCTGGCGCGAATCTACCGCCGTGTCGCGTCCGAGTTCCTGGCGGACGAACTCGGCAATTTCCTCCACGGACAGCCCGAGCGCGTAGAGGTGGCCAACGACCAACGGGTTCGTCTCGGCGTCGTTCGCCAGGTCGCTCGGGACGGTCGTCGTCACCAAATCCAGGTCGTCGTCGCCGTCAGATTCGTCGCTCTCGGCGTTACCGTCGCCCTCGAAGGCTTCGGACGTGTCCACGTCGAACAGGTCACACGCCCGCTCAACGGCTTCAAGCCACTCTCGAAGGGTCGGGGTGGAACTCGAAGGGGTCAGTTCCTCAACCATGTCGTCGTATCCACCGACGAACCGCGAACTGGCGAGTTCGTGGATGAACTCGCGCCACTCGGGCAAGGCGAGTTCCGACGGCTCACTCGGGTAGTCGGCGTAGTCGTCGCCAACCAGGGGAAGGCCCTCGCCGTACCCCAGTTCCTCCTCGGGAGCCAATCGGTCGTCTATCTCGGCGCGACGGTCGCTTTTCGCGGCACCGTCGCGCTCGCGGCACTCGCGGATAGTCTCGGCGTCAATCTGCATGGTACACCTCTCGCGGAATGAGCGCGTAGACGGTGAGGCGGCCCTGGCGCTTCGGCGTGGCGTCAACGACGACGGACCCCTCTGGCAACTCGAACGACCCACCGCCGTCGCGGCTCACCTCAACGAACACGAACTGTTCGCGTTCGTCGGACGGCTCTACCGCGGTGAGCCGCCGACTCTCGTAGGCGAGTTGGCCCGCCTCGGGGTCGAGTTCGACCGTCTCGCCAGGTTCCAGTTCCGTGTTTCGAGTGGTCAACTTCATGCTCCGTGTCCTCGGTCGTATTCGCGGCGTAGTTCGTCCGCGTCGTCGTTCTGCGACGCCGCCACCTCCACGGCGCGGCGTAACTGTTCCATGCTGACGCTCTCGGGAACTTCGAGCGTCACCTCTTTCGTTTCACTCATCGTACATTTCCCTCCGCTCCTCGGCGTACTCGGGGTCGATTTCTTCGAGGTGGGTAAACTCGCCGTCGTTGGGTTCTGGATAATGGTCAGAACACCAATATTTCCCGTCGGTATCAGGGAAGGGTGGTAAGACCCGCGGACAGTCGTCATGCTCGCAGGTTTCGTCAACCATCCAGTCTCACCGCCTCACCGTCGTCGTTTTCTTCGAGTAGTTTCTTCGCTCCTAATCGGGCGACAGCGCCCAGGGCGAGCGATTCGTCTATCTCGTCGCGGGCAGTCTTGAGAACCCGCTTGTCTCTGTCGGACACTCTGATATGCTTGTCTCTCATGAGTTGGTTCACCGTTGTCCCACGTCGTCACCCAAGTGTACGTAGTTTGGTTGTCTGCGGGGGTTTCAGGGCTTCACGCGGGCAAATCAGTTCTTTGACTGTTGTACGTCGGCTGTA
>JBDGUH010000047.1:0-33709 GCA_042216055.1 Haloarculaceae archaeon | reverse complement strand
CGACGCCGGGAAGCGGGCCGATCACGACGCCGATAGCTGGCCTGACCCCGAGGCCAACGGCTGGCCCGACCCCGACGTCGTGGTCCGCTTTGGCGCCTCGCCGACCTCCAAGACCCTCCGACAGTTCCTCCGGGACGCCGACGCCCGGCAGTTCGTGGTCGACCCCGCGGGCGAGTGGCGCGAAGCGACGTTCACCGCGACGGACCTCGTGGTCGCCGACCCGACCGAACTCGCGCGCTCGCTGGCCGACCGGGTGACGCCCGGTGACCCCGCCTGGCGCGAGCGCTTCGCGGCCGCCGAGGCCGCCCACTGGACCGTCGCCCGCGAGGGCCACGACGAGCAGTTCTTCGAGGGCACGGTCGCGGCCACCGTCGCGGACTCGCTCCCGGGCCCCGCGACGCTGTACGTCTCGAACAGCATGCCCGTCCGCGACCTCGACCGGTTCGCCCGCCCCCGCGGGGCCGACCTCACGGTGCTGGGCAACCGCGGCGCCAGCGGCATCGACGGCGTCACCTCGAGCGCGCTCGGCGCCGCCAGCGGCGTCGAGGAACCGCTGGCGCTGCTGATCGGCGACCTGGCCTACTACCACGACATGAACGGCCTGCTGGCGGTCGGCCGCTGTGACGTGGACGCGACGGTGGTCCTCGTGAACAACGACGGCGGCGGCATCTTCCACAAACTCCCCATCGAGGAGTTCGACCCGCCGTTCACCGAGCAGTTCCGCACGCCCCACGGACTCGACTTCGCGCCGACGGCCGACCTCTACGACCTCGAGTTCGAGCGGGTCGACGACCGGGCGAGGCTGGCCGCCGCGGTCGCCGACTCGGCCGGTGCCCCGGGGACGCAGGTCATCGAGGCGCAGTTCGACGCCGAGCGGAGCCACCGCTTCCGCGAGGAACTGGGCGAGCGCGTCCGCAAGCGGGTTCGAGAGCAGGTCCGTGAGAGCCGACGGGACTAGGGTCGACGGGTGCGGGGGCCACACGGTCGGATTCAGATCGAGGCACCGGGTTCAGGGTTGTCCGATCGTCTCAGGGCCGCACGACCGCACCAGGGCCGTCCGATCGTCTCAGAGCCGTCCGATCGTCTCAGGGCCGTCCGATCGTCTCAGGGCCGCACGACGGAGTAGGTCAGGAAAGAGAGGCCAAAGGGGAGCCACGTCCCCAGCAGCGTCGCCACGCCGAACAGCGAGAACGGCGAGAGGCCAAGCACCGTGAGCCCGACGGGCGCCAGCACGCTCCAGAGACCGAAGACGACGACGCCGGCCTCGGGGATGGACTGGAGATACGCGATCACGAGGATCGTACAGACACCGACGAGCGCGTTTACGGCCAGCGGAAACGGCGGAAACAGCGTGCTGAACAGCAGGATCGGATAGAAGATGAACGTCACGACGAGCAGCGACAGCGACTCCCCGCGGGGGAACAGGCGACTGGAGAGCAGGTTCGCCTCGTAGGCGTCGCCGACGTCGAAGCCGTCCTCCGGCACCCAGGGACTCCCCGTGCCGGCGTTGCGGGAGCCGGGGCTACCAGAAGCGGCGTTCCCGGTGCCGGCGCTACCAGAAGCTGTGTCGTGGGTGCCGGCGTTCCCGGTTCGGGCCCCGCCATCCTCGCGGCGTTCCCGGTCGCCGGGGCGTCCCCCGTCGTCGCGTCCCCGTTCGCCGGCGACCCGGTCCCGCGCGCGGCGCTCGCGGCGGCGGCGCTCGCGTGCGCCCGTCCGGTCGTTCGTCGGGCCCGCACGCTCGTCCCGGTCGACGTGGCCCTCGCGTCGGCCGGATTCGCCCCCGTTCCACCCGGCCTCGCGGGCCGCCCGCGCGGCCGCGCTCGCGTCGTCCTCGCCGGTGGCGACCCCCTCGGTCGCCGCGACGTAGGCCTCGTGGCCGAGCCGATCGTACCGCTCCCGCTCGTCCGCGTCCACGAGCACGTCTCGGGCTTCGATGATCCGCTCGGTCGCCGCCGTGGCGCCCGGGTCGTCGCTCACGTCGGGGTGTGTCTCCTTCAGTCGCTCCCGGTAGGCCGTCCGGATCTCGTCGGTCGTCGCGTCCTCGGCGACGCCGAGCACGTCGTAGAAGCTCTCCCCGGCCATTCGGGCGTCTCCGATGTTTTTCGACGACCCGCATAAATCCTCGCTCGGCCCGGCGGGCGGACGGGTCCGCGAACATGTTCGCGACGAGAGGCAGGAACGCGGGGAACGAACGGGAGGACATGGGCGCAATTCCGGGCGGTATCGACACGGACCAGCAGCCGCCGATGACGATTCCGCTGCGACACTTCGTGGTCGGGCTCGCCTTCCTGATGGCGGGGGCGTTCGCCGGCGCGCTGGGGCCGCTCGGCGTCGTTCCCGGGCGGGCCGGGGTGGCCCACGCGCACCTCCTGCTGGCGGGGTGGGCCTGCGTGACGATCCTCGGCGCGATGACGCAGTTCGTCCCCGTCTGGTCGGGGACGTCGCTTCACTCCCGGCGGCTGGCAACCTGGCAGCTCCCGCTGGTCGCCGGCGGCCTCGCGGGCGTGGTCGCGAGCTTCCTCGGCGAGTGGTACGGTCTGATCCACATGTTCGGCGGGGTCGCCATGCTGGGGTTCTGGCTGTTCGCCTACAACCTCGCGCGGACGCTGTGGACCGCGCGGCCGCTGGACGTGACCGAGCGCCACTTCGCCGCGGCGCTTTCCTTCTTCGTCCTCGTGCCGGCGTTCGGGGTCGTGCTGGCGCTGGGGTACGCCGAGCCCCTGTTCGCGGGGCTGCCGGTGTCCCGGGCGGCGTTCCGGTCGGCCCACGTGACGCTCGCGGTGTACGGCGCGGTACTCTCGACGGTCGTTGGTGGGCTCTACCAGCTCGCGACGATGTTCACCCAGACCGACCTCTCGCCCGTCGAGGTGCGCTTCCAGCGGGTCGAGACGGTCGCGTACCCGCTCGGGGTCGTCCTGCTGGCCGCGGGCCGACTGCTCGCGTGGCGGCCCCTCGCGGCCGTCGGCGGGGTACTGGTCGCGCTGTCGCTGGCGGGCGTCGGCGTCGTCGTCGCACGCCTGCTCCGGGACGCCCGGGTGCCCCGGACGCCGATGCTCACGCGCTACGCCGTCGTCGCGGGCGCGCTGGTCGCCTGGGGGCTGCTGACGGCCGCCGAGTGGGTCCGGGCGCCGCTGGACCCGGCCCTGCTGTTCGGCGCCGCCGCCCCCCACCTCCTGTTGCTCGGCGTGGTCGGCTTCGTCGTCCTCGGGACGCTGTACCACATCGTCCCGTTCATCGTCTGGGTCCACCGCTACAGCGACCTGCTCGGCTTCGAGGACGTGCCGATGATCGACGACCTCTACGATAGCCGTCTCGCGACCGTCGACTTCTGGGCCGTCCTCGGAGGGAGCGGAGTCCTGCTCGCGACGACCGTGGTCGACCTTCCGCCGGTCGCCGTGGCCGCCGGGGGACTGCTGACGGTGGTCGGCGTCGCCGTGTTCGCGGCGAACCTCCTGCTGGTCGTCCGCCGGCACAGTCCCCACACAGTCCCGGGACTCCTCTGGTCGCGGCTCGCCGTCGGCAACGGTGACGCCACCGAGTCCGCGTCCCCTTCGACCGACGGCGGCCGGCGGGAGTGACGGAGTACCGGCCCGACACTGGCGGGAGTGACGTGGCGGTGGCCCGGCGCCCGCAGGGAGTGTGCGCCTACAGGAGTCGCCGTCCGAACGACCGCGCCGTGGTTCCGAGGGCGGTCAGCCCATCGCCGGCCACGCTGACCAGCGAGTGACGCGACCAGTACAGCTCGCAGCTCCCCCACACGAGCCCCGTCGAGACGAAGGCGACGCCGAACACGAGGTCCGCGAACCGCACCCAGGACGGTGCGAGATACAGCAGGCTGTTCGTCTCGACCGGCGGCACGAGGTCCTTCAGCGTCAGCCAGATACGGTTGACCGGCGAGACGATCCGTCGCCCGCCGTGGTCCCGCGACTGGCGGGCCCGCCCGGTCGCGCTCTCGTCGCCGGTGCCCAGTCGCTCCACGTCGTAGGGGAGCGCGACGTGGGCCGCCCACTGGACGCCGCCGTTCGGCGCGACCTCGAGCACGCGGTCGCCGTGGGAATCGACCACCAGCGTGTTGCCGCCGGGCAGGCGGTCGGCGTCGCGGGGCCACTGGAGGCGCACGTCCCGCCAGCGCCAGGCGCGCACCCACTGGCCGTCGACGCGGTGGTACTCCTCGACGCGCGTGTTCTCGGAGTCCGCCAGGAGGATGGCCGGCCCGCCCCGGTCGGCCGGGATGTAGTCGGGGTTGTGCTGCTCGAACAGCACGTCGTGGGCGTCGTCGGACCCGAGCGTCCAGTTTCGCTGGACGTGCGCGGTGCCGTTCTCGACCGAGAGAAAGACCACCGAGTCCATGTTGCGGACGCTGACCATGATCCGCCCGTCCGGGAGCACCGACACGTCGTTGATGTGTGTCCAGTCCGTCGACGGCCCGCCCGCGGCGTGCGACCAGCGCCGTTCGGCGTGCCACTCCCAGGTGACGTTGCCGGTCCGGGTGTCGACCGCGTACACGCCGTCGCCGGAGATGTCGGCGACGACGAGGTGGTGGGCGTCGAGCCGGTCCACGTCGTGCCACCGGGAGTTGTAGATGCGCGGGGTCAGCGCCGAGTACACCCGCTCGCGCTCGCCCGTCGTCAGGTTGATCCGGACCACGAGGTTGCGCGTACACCGGTCGCGGTCGAACGCGGCGCAGTCCGCGCCGGTCAGGTGGTTAGCGGCGACGACCTCCACGGTGTATCGAGTCCCCTGGACGGGGTCGACGTCGAAGTAGCTCCGGTACCGGTCCTCGTAGTAGATGATGGTACCGTTGGCGGTGAAGGCCGCCAGTTCCGCGCGTTCGTCGGAGATAGAGAACCCCTGCGTCGCGACGACGGTGACGTTGCGCTGGCCCGCCGTCGCCGCCCGGACGCGCGCGGTCGACCAGTGCTCGCTCGGGAGCTGGTGGTCGCGGGCGGCCGCGAACTGCTCTTCGACGGCGACCGGGCCGCCGGGCGAGTCGACGCCGCTGGCGACGAACGATCCGACCACCGTGGCCGCCGTGAGGACCAGCAGCGCAGAAAACACTGCCCTGATGGTCCAGCGCGAGCGGAGACGGGGCACAGTTTAGGACAGACGTGGCACCCGATATACGCTTTCTGGAGATCGGTCGCCGTCCCACCGGATCAGGCGCGGCACTCGGGACGGCGGCCCGGGTGTGGCCGGCCCGGGCATACGGATTATTGCGAGTCGCCCCCGTCTCGGCCGCACGACGTCGTGCGGTCGGGCCGGAAAAAGTCCCAATTATCCGTCTCAGGCATCCGCGCCGTCCCACTCCGACCGGCAGTCGTCGTCACAGAAGTGTGCCGCCTGGACCTCCCCGTCCTCGATCCACGTCACGACGCGGTGACTCGGCGAGTTGAGGATGGGCTCCCCGCAGACAGAACACTCCGGCGCCTCGTCCTCGTCGATGTCCTCCCCGTGGTCAGATGTCGGATCGACCATCGTCTCCCGGTCGGGCCCGGGTATACCTTAATCTTCCCAAGTCCGCCGGCGTCACCGGTCGCGGGTAATCGACTCGCCGGGCGAGGAGGTCGCCTCCGGCGAGAGCACGACCCCGGGGTCGACGCTCGTGTTGATCCCCGTCTTGACGCCGTCGCCGGCGACGACCCCGAACTTCCGGCGGCCCGTCGACACCCGGCGGTCCCTGACGGTCATCCGGACGTCGGCGCCGTCGTGCCGGAGGTTGGCGACCTGCGTGCCCGCACCGAGGTTCACGTCCCGGCCGAGGACGCTGTCGCCCACGTAGGAGACGTGGGGGACCGCCGACGAGTCCATCAACACGGAGTTTTTGATCTCGACGGCGTGGCCGACGTGGACGTCGGGGCCCACCAGCGTCGCACCGCGGATGTAGGCGTTGGGGCCGACTTCGGCGCCCGCCCGGACGAGCGCCGGCCCCTCGATCACGACGCCGGCCTCGACGGTCGCGCCCGCCTCGACGGCGACAGTCCCCCGGAGGTCGGCGTCGGGGTGGACCTCGCCCTCCGTGGCGGGTTCGAGGTCCGCGAGCTTCCACTCGTTTGCAGCCAGCAGTTCCCAGGGCCGGCCCACGTCGAGCCAGCGGTCCAGTTCAACGACGGTGAGGGCGTACTCCTCGAGGACCCGGGCCACGGTGTCAGTGATCTCGTACTCGCCGCGCTCGCTCGGCTCGACGTCGAGCCACTCGGTCGCCTCGGCCGGGAAGACGTACCCGCCGGCGTTGGCGAGATTCGACGGCGGGCGAGCGGGCTTCTCGACGATGCCGGTCGCGCGGTCGCCCTCTTTCGAGAGGACGCCGTAGTTGGTGGGGTCGGGCACCCGGTAGGCGGCGATGGCGGGACCGCCGGAGAACAGGTCCGCGATGGCCGCCGGATCGTAGAGGTTGTCCCCGTTCAGGACCGCGAACTGGCCCTCGAGGTGGTCGCGGGCCTGCCGGACGGCGTCGGCGGTCCCGGCCTGCTCCTCCTGGGTGACGTAGGTGACGGGGACGTCCCGGTAGGCCTCGCCGAAGTGCTCGCGCACGTCGTCGCTCTCGTAGCCCACGACGAACACGAGTTCGTCCGCGCCGGCGTCGACGGCGGCGTCGGCGGTGTGTGCGACCAGCGGCCGATCCGCGACCGGCAGCATCGGCTTCGGGCGGTTCGCGGTCAGCGGCCGCATTCGCGTTCCCTCTCCGGCAGAGAGGATGACAGCCTGCATACACTCCCGGTCGAGTGGCGACCGTAAAGTGATGTCGGCTGGCGACGGGGGACGAGAGCGGCGATCCGTCCCGGGCCAGCCCGACAACGACCGGACGCCGGGCCGATCAGTCCGTCGCCGCGCCCGTGACGGTCCAGTAGGCGCCCCGGTGGCGGACCCGCCCGGCGTCCTCGAGGCGCGCGAGCGCGATACCGATACACCCCCGCGGGAGGTCCGCGCCCTCCCGGATCTCCGTCGCCGTGAACGCCTGGTCGGGCCGCTCGGACAGGAACGCGAGGACCGCGTCGGTGCCGATCACGCCCTTCCGGTCGGCCCACAGTTCCTGCTCGGGGGTCCGCTCGAACGTCTCGATGTCGATGGGCATGTCGCGTGTGTACGCGTCGCTCGGTATTGGCGTTGCCGGCGAGGAGAACGTGGTGTCGACGACGGGGCCTCGGACGAGTCGACAGCGGACGACGCGAGAACATGCTCGCTGGGGGATTTGAACCCCCGTCATTGGCTCGAAAGGCCAATATGATTGGCCGGGCTACACCAAGCGAGCGCCGCACCCAAAAGTTCGCCCGGGAGTATTTAAACTCGTTCTTCCGTCTCCGCCGTCACGTCTCCGCCGCCGTCACGCCGTCTCGACGGCGTGGAACTCGAAGCGGGCGCCACCGGCCTCGCCCTCCGTGAGATCGACCCGCCACCCGTGGGCGTGGGCGATCTCCTCGACGATAGTGAGACCGAACCCGGTGCCGCCATCGGCCGTCGAGTAGCCGTACTCGAAGACGGCGTCGCGGTCCTCCGGCGGAATACCGGGGCCGTCGTCCTGGACGTAGAAGCCGTCGGGGAGGCGACCGACGGTGATCGTCACGTCGGGCCCGACGTGGGAGACGGCGTTGTCGAAGAGGTTCTCGAACAGCGTCGTCAGGCGGCTCTCGTCCGAGCGGATCGCCTCGAGGCCGTCGAGAGCGTCCAGATCCAGCGTCGCCCCGGGCGCGCCGGCCGTCGACCAGGCCGTCTCGGCGGCGCGGGCGAGCGACACCGGTTCGGGATCGGTGACGCGGTTGCCCTCCCGCGCGAGGGTGAGCACGTCGTCGATCAACTCCTCCATCCGCCCGAGCGCGTCCTTCACGGGCTGGATCTGCTCGGAGTCACACTCCTCCTCGACGAGACGGATGCGCCCCATCGCGACGTTCAGCGGGTTCCGGAGGTCGTGGCTCACGACCGAGGCGAACCGCTCGATGTGCTCGTCCTGGCGCTCGAGTTCCTCCCAGCCCTCGATGCGCTCGGAGATGTCGGCGATGGTGCCGACGTGGTAGACGGCGTCCCCGATCTCGACGGCCGTGGTGTGGGTCTCGACCGGTACCTCGGTGCCGTCGGCCCGGACGTGCACTGTCTCGCGCTGGCGGGTCTCGCCCAGATCGAACGACGACCAGTAGTCCGCGAACTGGCTGGCGTCGAGGCGGGGATTGACCGTCCAGACGCGCGCGTCCGTGACCGCCTCGCAGTCCATTCCCAAGAGGTCGGCGTAGGCGTCGTTAGCGTAGGTGAACTGCCCCGTCTCATCGTACACCGCGACGCCGACCCCGACCTGCTCGACGACCTGCCTGAAGAATTCGGACGGACGGCCCCCGTCGGCGACGAGAGCGGTCGCGCAGGCGTCGATACGGTCCTCCCCAGTCGAAGGAGGGCGTCCCGCACCGTTCTCGGACTCGTCGGCGGCCGAGCGTGGATCTTCGTCCCGAATCATCGTCCCCACCACCCCGTTCGGGTGGGTTGGCCGACGGTTCGTGTCGGGGGACAAAAAGGTACCGCACTCGGTTGGTGCCGTCGTGGGCAGGTGTTCACTTTCCCTCGAACTCGGGGGCCTCGTCGTTCATGAACGCCGTGATCCCCTCCATCACGTCGTCGGTACCGATGAGGTGGCCGAAGGCCTGGGACTCCACCTCGAGGCCCGCGTCGGTGTCGTCGCGCCCGGCGAGCATCGCCTTCTTCGTGAGTTCCTGCGCGACCGGCGGGCCGGCCGCCAGGTCCGTCGCCAGTTCGCGGGCGCGGTCGTCGAGTTCGTCGCCGGGAACGACCTCGTTGAGGAAGCCGAAGGCGGCCATCTCCTCGGCGTCGTAGCGCTCGGCGGTGAAGATGATCTCCTTGGCCCGCCCCTCGCCGACGATGTTCGAGAGGCGCTGGGTGCCACCCCACCCGGGCAGGAGGCCGAGGTTGTGTTCGGGCTGGCCGAGTTCCGACCCCTCGCTGGCCACGCGCAGGTCCGCGCAGGTCGCCAGTTCCATCCCGCCGCCCAGCGCGTAGCCGTCGATGGCCGCGACGACCGGCATCGGACAGGCCTCGAGTTTGCCGAACGTCTCCTGGCCCTTCCGCGAGAGCCGGGTCGCCTCCAGCGGCGTGGCGTTGCTCGCCATCGCCTGCACGTCCGCCCCGGCGGAGAACGCCCGATCGCCGGCGCCGGCGAGCAGGATCGCTCGCACGCCGTCGTCGGCGGCGAGCGCGTCGACCGCGTCGCCCAGTTCGTCCAGCAGGTCCGGACTGATGGTGTTCATCCGGTGGGGGCGGTCGAGTTCCACCCGGGCGACGTGGCCGTCGAGACGCGTGACGGTGATGTCGTCGTACTCGCGGGCGCCACCGTCGTCCGCCCCGCCGTAGAAGCCGCCGGACTCGGCGGCCTCGCGCAGGCCTTCCGAGACGGCGTAGCGCTCGGCGCCCGTCTCCTCGCGGGCGGACTTGAGCGTCTCGATCAGCTCGTCGAGGCCGGCCCCGTCGGCCAGTTTGGCCGGTCCCTCGGGGTAGCCCGCGCCCAGCTGGACCGCCTCGTCGATGTCGGCGACGGGCGCCACGTCGTTCTCGCGGAGCTTGCCCACCTCGTTTGCCATCACGGCCAGCAGGCGGCGGCGCACGTCCGCCCGCCCGGCGTCGCTCGGGATGTCGACGCCGCCGTCCTCGTAGTCGTAGAACCCCTGACCGGTCTTCTTGCCGAGCTTTTCGTCCTCGACGGTCTCGACCAGCAGCGGGCAGGGATCGTAGGCCTCGCCCAGCACCTCGTGCATGTACTCGAGCACGTGGAGGGTCACGTCGTTGCCGACCTGGTCGCCGAGTTCGAAGGCGCCCATCGGGAGACCCATGTCGAACTTCGTGGTCGAGTCCACCTCGGCGATGGTCGCCTCGTCGTCCTCGACGAGCCAGCAGGCCTCGTTCATCAGCGGGACCAGCACGCGGTTCACGATGAACCCCGGCGAGTCCTTGCGCACCCGCACGGGCGTCTTGTCGAACGCCTCGGCCAGCGACTCGACGGCCTCCAGGGTGGCCTCGTCGGTGTGGGCCCCGGAGATGACCTCGACCAGTTGCATCCGGACGGGGGGGTTGAAAAAGTGCATCCCGCAGAACTGCTCGGGCCGTTCGGTCACCTCGGAGAGTTCGGTGATCGAGAGACTGGAGGTGTTCGTGGCGAAGATGGCCTCGTCGGGGGCGTACTCCTCGAGTTCGCCGTACACCTCCTTCTTGATGTCCATGCGCTCGGGGACGGCCTCGATGACCACGTCGGCGTCGCCGACGGCCTCGTTCAGGTCCACGAGCGGCGTCACCCGCTCGAGGGCCTCCTCGGCGTCGTCCTCGCCGATGCGGTCCTTCTCGGCGAGCTTGTTCAGCGACCACTCGATGTTGTCGTAGCCCCCCTGGACGAGTTCCTCGTTGATGTCGCGCAGGCACACCTCGTAGCCCGCGAGGGCGGCCACCTCCGCGATGCCGTGCCCCATGTTGCCGGCGCCGAGCACCGCTACCGTCTCGATGTCCTCGAAGTCCATGTCGTGAGCGTGGCCCGGGCGACGTTTGAACGTTTCTCTCGGGAAACAACCACAGTTGCGTTTATTTCGGATTCCAAACCGCTATGTGCGCCCCGCGGTAACGACTGACATATGGACTTCGCACTCTCGGAGGAACAAAAGCAGATCCGCGACGAGGTGGCCCGCTTCGCGGACAACGAGATCGAACCCGTCGCCACCGAGTACGACCGCGCCGAGAAGTACCCCCACGAGGTGATGGACGCCGCCGCGGAGATGGGGCTCACCGGCGCCACCATCCCGATGGAGTACGGCGGCGCGGGCTACGACACGCTGGAGACGGCTATCATCATCGAGGAACTGTTCGCGGCCGACCCCGGGATCGGGCTCTGTGTCTCCAGCGCCGCGTTCGGCACCGAGGCCATCCAGGCGTTCGGCACCGAGGCCCAGAAGGAGCGGTTCCTCGAACCGGTCGCCGCCGGCGACGCGATCACGGGCGCGGCCATCTCGGAACCGGACACCGGCTCCGACGTCTCCTCGGTGTCGACCCGCGCCGAGAAGGACGGCGACGAGTGGGTCATCGACGGCAACAAGATGTGGATCACCAACGGGTCGGTGGGCGATTACTTCGTCGTCCTCTGTCAGACCGATCCGGAGGCCGAGGGGCGGTACAACGGCTTCTCCCAGATCGTCGTCGAGAGCGACCGCGACGGTTTCGAGGCCGAGAAGATCACGGGCAAACTGGGCATCCGCGCCTCCGACACCGCCGAGTTGCTGTTCGACGGCGTCCGCGTCCCCGAGGACAACCTGATCGGCAACCCCGGCGCGGGCTTCCTGCAACTGATGCAGTTCTTCGACGAGACCCGGACCGGCGTCGCCGCCCAGGGCGTCGGCATCGCCCGCGGCGCGGCCGAGCGCGCGCTCGAGTACGCCCAGGAGCGCGAGCAGTTCGGCCGCCCCATCAGCGAGTTCCAGGCTATCCAGCACAAGCTCGCCGAGATGTTCACGAACACCGAGGCCGCGCGGATGCTCACCTACAAGTCGGCCTGGAGCGTCGACCACGCCGACGAGCAGTTGACCCGCCTGGCCTCCATGGCGAAGGAGTTCGCCTCCCGCGTCGCGGTGGACGTGGCCGACGAGGCCGTCCAGATCCACGGCGGCGCGGGCTACGTCGACGACTTCGACGTCGAGCGGTTCTACCGCGACGCCAAGATCACCCAGATCTACGAGGGCACCACCGAGATCCAGAAGAACATCGTCGCCCGCGAACTGCTCGGCAAGGGCATGATGTAGGCGGCAAGGGCATGATGTGGGCGGCAAGGGCATGATGTAGGCGGCAAGGGCATGATGTGGGCCCGGAGGGCCGCGGGGCCGGCACGTATCGATTCCTCCCAGCGACGAGCCGCACCGCTTTTCTCGCCGCCGTGCCTCCGAGCGAGCGTGAGCGACCCCCACGAGACTCTCCGAGCGGACCCCGACCTGGGACCGCTGGTCGAGACACACGGCGAACTGACCGTCGAACCCGCCGACGACTTCTTCGAGCGGTTCGTCGTCTCCATCGTCCGCCAGCAGGTGTCGATGGCCGCCGGCGCGGCGATCCGCGAGCGGCTGTTCGACGCCGTCGAGGTGACCCCCGCGGGCGTGCTGGCCGCCGACGAGGCGACCCTGCGCGAGGCGGGCCTCTCGGAACAGAAGACCCGGTACGTGCGCAACGTCGCGCGGGCCTTCGAGGAGCGGGGGTGGAGCAGGGACGCCTTCGCGGGGATGGACGACGACGCCGTCCGGGCGGAACTGACCGACGTGACCGGCGTGGGCGCGTGGACGGCCGACATGCAACTCATCTTCGCGCTCGGCCGCGAGGACGTGTTCCCGGTGGGCGACCTCGGGGTGCGAAAGGGGATGCAGCAGGTGGTCGACGCCGACATGGACCGCGAAGCGATGGTCGACCACGCCGAGCGGTGGGCGCCCTACCGGAGCTACGCGGCGCTGTATCTCTGGCGCGCGACTGACTGATCGGCGGCCGGCGCGCGAGGAATCGAACGGCCGGGACGACTGTCTGGAGCCACGAGCCGGGACGACTGTCTGGAGCCACGAGCCGGGACGACTGTGCGGAGTGACGGACGGCGATCCGCAGGTATTAGGCCGGCGCGGCCCGACGTGGCGCCGTATGCCGAACCTCGCCTCGCTGGTCCGGGAACTGACCCTCGAGGAGAAACTCGCGCTCGTCCGGGGGTCCCCGGACCCCGACGGGGAAGCGACGGGCTACCTGGGCGGCGTCGAGCGCCTGGACGTGCCGCCGCTGCGGTTCGTCGACGGCCCGCTCGGGGTGCGGGCGGGCGAGGCGACGGCGTTCCCCGCGACCATCGGGCTCGGGGCGGCCTGGGACCCCGACCTCGCGCGACGGGTGGGCCACGCTATCGGCCGGGAGGCCCGCGCGAAGGGGATGGACGTGCTGCTGGCGCCGGGGGTCAACATCGTCCGGGTGCCGGTGTGTGGGCGCAACTTCGAGTACGTCGGCGAGGACCCCCTGCTGTCGGGCGTCGTCGGCGCGGGCTACGCGACGGGCGCGGAGGCGGCCGGCGTCTCGGCGACGGTCAAACACTTCGTCGCCAACAACCAGGAGGCCGACCGCAACCGGATCGACGTGGACGTCGGGGAGCGGGCGCTCCGGGAACTGTACCTGCCGCCGTTCCGGCGGGTCGTCGAGACCGGCGTGGGGGCGGTGATGGCCGCCTACAACCGCGTCGACGGGACCTACATGACCGCCCACGACCGCCTGCTGCGGCGGGTGCTGCGCGAGGAGTGGTCGTTCGACGGCGTCGTCGTCTCGGACTGGTGGGCCACCCACGACGGCGAGGCGGCCGCCGAGGCGGGCCTGGACGTGGAGATGCCCGGCGTCTCGGTGGTGGACCTGTTCGCGCCGAGTCACCTGCTGGCCGACCTGGTCCAGCGCCTCGGCCGCTCGCGCGTGGGGCAACTGGGCCCCTCGATCACCGCCCGCCTCTCGGCGCTGCTATCGGGAAGCGGCCAGCCCGACCCCTTCGAGTTCGGCGCGTTCGGCACGTCGTTGCGGACCGCCGTCGAGCGCGGCGACGTGTCGAGGGCGGAACTCGACGCCAAGGTCCGGCGCGTGCTCGGCCTCTACGACCGGGTGGGTGCCTTCGAGGAGCGAGAGCCCGTCGAGGTGCCGACGCGGGCCCACCGCGACCTGGCCCACGAGGCCGCCGTCGCCGGGAGCGTCCTCCTGAAAAACGACGGCGTCCTCCCGCTCGACGGCGAGTCAGTGGCGGTGATCGGCCCCAACGCCGACAGGGCGAAACTCGGCGGCGGCGGCAGTTCGGAGGTCGTCCCGCGGGCGGCGATCAGCCCCCTCGAGGGGATCCGTGAACGCGCACCGGGCGAGGTGACCTTCGCGCGCGGCGCCGCACCGGTTTCCGACCCCTCGCTGTTCGACATGCCGTGGTCGGACGCGGCGCGGCGCCTCCGGAATCGCTTCGGCGGTCCGAACCGGGACGCGGCCGTCGCGGCCGCCCGCGAGGCCGACGTGGCGGTCGTCGTCGTCCAGGACGACGCGACGGAGGGCACAGACCACGAGACGATGGCGCTCCCGGGCGAGCAGGACGAGCTGGTCGCGGCCGTCGCGGCCGCCGCGCCGACGGTCGTGATCTGTCAGTCCGGCGGCCCCGTCGCGATGCCCTGGATCGACGCGGTGGACGCGGCCCTGCAGGTCTGGTACCCCGGCCAGGAGGGCGGGCGCGCCGTCGCGGACGTGCTGTGGGGCACCGATCCCGGCGGGCGCCTCCCGGTGACGTTCGGGCGCTCGTTCGACGAGTACCCGGTCGCCGAGGAGCGACGCTACCCCGGCGTCGACGGCGTCGTCCACTACGACGAGGGCGTGTTCGTCGGCCACCGCCACTTCGACCGCGAGGGGATCGATCCCCTGTTCCCGTTCGGCCACGGCGAGTCCTACGCCGAATTCGCCGCCCGTGACCTGCGAATCGAGGGCGGGGCGGGCGACCTGACCGCGACCGTCACCATCGAGAACGTCGCCGACCGCCCCGGGACCGAGGTGATTCAGGCCTACGGCGAACCGCCCGAGGGACCGGTCGAGCGCCCGCCGCGCGAACTCGGTGCCTTCCAACGGGTCGACCTCGCGGCGGGCGAGTCCCGGACCGTCTCGCTATCGATCGCGCCGGAGGCGCTCGGTGTCTACGACGACGGCTGGACGGTCCCGGGCGGCGCCTACGGGATCGCCGTGGGCCGCTCCTCGCGGGACCTCCGCGTGCGGGAGACGATCGACCTGTCCGGGATCGAACGGCTGGATTTATGACGCTCGGGGCCCCAGATTCGGGTATGTCACTCGGGCGCGTCCGCTCGATCGCTCACGCCGCCAGCCACCTGCCGGTCCCCGGTCCGGGCCGTCGCTGTTGAGCGCCCGCTCTTCTCCCCGACCGTCGCGCCCGCCAGTCGCCGTCGGCTGACAGCCATCCCCGAAACACAGCACATGTTCGACACGCTTCGCGAGGACGTTCGCACCGCACTCGAGACCGACCCCGCCGCGAGGAGCGCCCTGGAGGTCGCGCTGACCTATCCGGGCCTGCACGCCGTCTGGTCCCACCGCGTCGCTCACCGTCTCTGGCGGCGGAGCAACCGACTGACGGCGCGGGTCCTCTCTCATCTGGCCCGCGGCCTGACCGGCGTCGAGATCCACCCCGCCGCAGCGATCGGCGACCGGCTGTTCATCGATCACGGGATGGGGACCGTGATCGGCGAGACGGCCGAGATCGGCGACGACGTGCACATGCACCACGGCGTCACCCTCGGCGGGGACGACCCCCGGCCCGTCAAGCGCCACCCCACGCTCGAGGACAACGTCACCGTCGGCGCGAGCGCCACCCTCGTCGGCGACGTGACCGTCGGCGAGGGCGCGACGGTCGGGGCCGGTGCGGTCGTGGTCGACGACGTGCCGCCGGGCGCCACCGTCGCGGGCGTGCCGGCCGAACCCGTCGACGGGGAAGAAACACGCGAGGGAAGCGAGCCATGCGAGGCCGATGCCGACCCGGAGACCAACGGAGCGGTGACAGCCGACGCCCCGGACGCGTGTGACTCGCCCGTGTGTTGTGACGGCGAGGGGTCGCCGGGACCGGAGAAGGGCGGGCGAACCTGATCCGCCGGCGTCACTCCTCGGCGCTGGCCTCCTCCTCCTCGGACTCGGGTTCGTCGGCGTCGGCCCGTCGAGTCACGTCGACCCGGTAGTGCTGGAGGATGTCCCGGCCCAGCAGCAGGGGATACTCCATGTGACCGCGGTCCTCGATGCTGGCGGTGACGGTGTGGCGGTTGCCGCCGACGCCGATGACCAGATCGACCACGGGACGGGACTTGCCCTGCTTGAGGCTACCGGACTTGATCGTCACGATGTCCTTGATCGGGCCGGTGCCGATCCGCGCGGCCAGTTCCGTGTCGATGCTGGTCCGGGTCGCGCCGGTGTCCGACTTGGCCAGCACCGACTCGGTCCCGCGGGTCCCGGCGACGACGACCTCCTCGACGTAGCCGATGACCACCGGTTCGGTGGGTTCCTCGCGGCTCTTCCGGGGGGTACAGGCCGGCCGCGAGTCATCGAGCGCCCGGGAAAGGCGCTCGACGGCCGCCTCGTCGACGGTGCCGCCCGCTCGCTCGACGGCCGCGCGGGCGATGTAGGGAGCGGGGCTGACGCCGCTGGCCTCAAACAGGCCTCGGAAGCCCGCAGTTGGGTTGACTTCCAGCACCGCGAACCCCTCCGGTCCCTCCACGATGTCGATGCCGGCGTAGTCGAGGCCGACGGCCGCCGTCGCTCGCTCGGCCACGTCGACCACCTCCTCGGGCAGGTCGGCGGTCGCGTCGGCGACGCTCCCCCCGAGCGCGACGTTGGTGCGCCACTCGCCCTCGCCGGCGGTGCGGTGCATCGCCGCGAGCACCTCGCCGTCGACGACGTACACCCGCATGTCGCGGTGGGGGGTCTCGTCGGCGTCGGTGTCGAGGAACTCCTGGAGGAAGGCGTGGCGCTCGCCGACCTGGGCGTTGACGGGGTCCTCCAGGTCGACGAGCCACGTGCCGCCGCCGTGGGTGCCGATTGCCGTCTTGTAGACGGCGCGGTCGCCGAAGCGGTCGCGTGCAGCGTTGAGGCGGTCGGCCGACAGCGCCATGTACGCGTCGGGCACGGGGACGTCGGCCTCGACCAGCGCCGACGCGGTGGCGAACTTGTGCAGCGCCCGCGCGACGGCGGCCGGTTCGTTCAACATCGGGGCGAGGCGCTCGAGGGTGAGCGCGAGCCCCAGCCCCTCCGCCGGTTGCTCGGCCGTCGAGAGCAACAGGCGGTTGACGATCACGTCCACGTCGGGCTCGAAGGACATCTCCCCGTCGCGCACCTCGACGGCGGTGTTCTCGTGTCTGAGCCACTCGGTGTCGTGGCCGAGCGCGTCGACCGCGTTGAGGATCGCCTTCGTCTCCTTGCTGTTGTGGAGGCTCAGTACGCCGACTGTCACCGGCTCCGCGTTCATGGACGGTTCTACCGGGCCCCGGCGCAAAGCGTTGATGGTCGACTCCTGCAAGCACTGCCGGTCGACCCTGTCGGCGCTGTCGGTCGGCCCACGCCGGGCACGTTTTGGGGCTGGCTCCCTTCGGGAGCGGCATGGACGCCGCGCCGTTCACCTACGACGGGGGGCGGGTCGACCCCGGCGAGACCCAGAACCTCCGGTACACCGTGAGCGAGACCTACCTCGGGGACGCCGTCAGGATGCCCGTCACCGTCGTCAACGGCGCCGAACCCGGACCGACGGTGTTTCTCTCGGCGGCCGCGCACGGCGACGAACTCAACGGGGTCGAGGTGGTCCGGGAGGTCGCCCACGGGTGGGACCACGCCGACCTCCGGGGGACGCTGATCTGTCTCCCGGTGTTGAACGTGCCGGGCTTTATCGCCCAGCAGCGCTACCTCCCCATCTACGACCGCGACCTCAACCGCTCGTTTCCCGGCAACGCCGACTCGACCAGCGCCAAGCGGATGGCCGACGCCATCTTCCGGAACTTCGTCTCGCCGTGTGACTACGGCGTCGACTTCCACACCTCGACGCGGGGGCGCTCGAACATGCTCCACGTCCGGGCGGACATGGGCAACCGGCAGGTGGCGCGTCTGGCGCGGGCGTTCGCCTCGAACCTGGTGATCGCCTCCGAGGGCCCCGAGGGGACCCTGCGCCGGGAGGCCACCGAGGCGGGCGTCCCGACCATCACCGTCGAGATGGGCGAGGCCCACCGCTTCCAGCGCGACCTCATCGACCGGGCGCTCGACGGCCTGCGGTCGGTGCTGGCGGAGTTCGGCCTCATGCCCGCCGAGTCCGTCCGCTGGCCGGGATGGCGGACCGTCGTCGACGCCGACGGCGACAAGACCTGGCTCCGGGCCGACGCCGGCGGCCTCGTGGACATGCACCACCCGCAGGGCGGGCTAGTCTACGAGGGCGATCCGATCTGCACGATCACGAACCCGTTCAAGACCGAGACGGTCGTGGTGGAGGCGCCGTTCACGGGCCTGCTCGTGGGCGTCCTCGAGAACCCGCTGGTGTACCCGGGCAACCCCCTCTGTCACCTCGCGGGACTCGACGACCCGACCCGCCGGGCTATCGAGCGCGGCGCGGGCGGGTAGTCGCCGCGTGGTAGTCGCCGCGTGGTAGTCGCCGCGTGGTAGTCGCCGCGTGGTAGTCGCCGCGTACGCGGGCGGGTAACCCCGCGTAATTTGTCCGCGCTCGCGCGGCCGTCCGGGTGCCCGTGTAGAAACTACTATTTGTTCCCGCCCCAAGCCCCGCATGTATGAGTCAGTCTTACAATCGCGGCACCGTCGAGGACTTCGGACGGTGGCGGGAGTTCACGGCCGGGATGTGGGCCTGGATCTTCCACAAGTTCACGGGTTGGGTGCTCGTGGCGTACCTCTTTGGCCACATCGCGGTCCTGAGCACCGCGATCCGGGGGGCCGACCTCTACAGCAACACCATCGGGGGCCTGGAGGCGCTGTTGATCGTGCGCTTCCTCGAGGTGGGCCTGCTGACGGTGGCCGTCTTTCACATCCTCAACGGGATCCGGTTGCTGTTCGTCGACCTGGGCGTCGGGCTCGAGTCCCAGGACAAGAGCTTCTACGCGTCGCTGATCCTGACGGGCGCGATCACCGTCGCCAGTATCCCGACGTTCCTCGGAGGTGCGTTCTGATGGCCGAGCACTACCGCTCGTTCGAGCGCGGCGGTCGCCGCTGGCTGCTCCAGCGGCTGACGGCGGTGTTCCTGATCGGCGTGCTGGCGTTTCACTTCGTCCTGTTGCACTTCGTCAACCACGCCGCAGAGATCGACTTCCTGGGCACGCAGGCCCGGATGAGTCAGGTGGGCTACTTCGCGACGATGTGGCTGTTCCTCGCCGCGGCGACGTTCCACGGCGTCAACGGCGTGTACAACGCCCTCGTCAACCAGGGCCTGACCGGGACGACCAAGCGGGCCGTGGGCGGCGTGCTGGCGCTTGCCGGACTGTTGCTCGTCGTCCAGGGGACCCGCGTCGCGCTCGCAATGTCGAATCTCGTCTAACAATGAGTACACAAACGGAATCAGAGACCGAGGCGGAGGCCGAACCGGACGCCGACAGCGACGACGCGGACCTGCCGGCCGAGACCGAGTCGCCGGGCGACCGGCGACGCCGCGAGAAGCGCGAGGGCGCCGTCGAAGAGCGCGCCCGGGAGAACGTCACCGCGGACACCGAGGAGGAGACGACCCACCTCAAGGTGTTCCGGTACGACCCCGAGGTCGCCGACAAGGAGGAGCCGCGGTTCGACGACTTCCACGTCCCCTTCCACCAGGGGATGACCGTGCTCGACGCGCTGATCTACGCGCGGGACCACTTCGACGCCTCGCTGACGTTCCGCCACTCCTGCCGGCAGGCGGTGTGTGGCTCCGACGCGCTGTTCATCAACGGCCGTCAGCGCCTGGGCTGTAAGACCCAGGTGGCCGACCTCGACGATCCGGTGCGGATCGAACCCCTGCCCCACCAGGACGTGGTGAAGGACCTGGTCGTCGACATGGAGCACTTCTACGACCAGATGGAGGCCGTCGAGCCGTTCTTCGATCCCGACGAGCTACCGGACGGGGAACTCGAGGAGCAGCGCCAGAGCCGCGAGAACCGCGAGAAGATCAAGATGTCCACGCGCTGTATCTGGTGTGGCGCCTGCATGTCCTCGTGTAACATCGCGGCCGGGGACAACCAGTATCTCGGCCCCGCGGCGATCAACAAGGCCTATCGCTTCGCGATGGACGAGCGCGAAGGCGAGGACCGCAAGCAGGAACGGCTCCGGATCGTCGAGCAGGAGCACGGCGTCTGGCGCTGTCAGACCCAGTTTTCCTGCACCGAGGTGTGCCCGAAGGACATCCCGCTGACCGAGCACATCCAGGAACTGAAACGCGAAGCCGTGAAGAACAACCTGAAGTTCTGGTGATACAATGACGATATACGAACACGACGTGGTCGTCGTCGGCGCGGGCGGGGCCGGCCTCCGTGCGGCGATCGCGGCTCACGAGGAGGGCGCGGACGTGGCGCTGGTCACGAAGCTCCACCCGGTCCGCAGCCACACCGGCGCGGCAGAGGGCGGTATCAACGCGGCGCTGCACGAGGAGGACTCCTGGGACCTGCACGCCTACGACACGATGAAGGGGTCGGACTACCTCGGGGACGCGCCGGCCATCGACACGTTCGCCAAGACGGCGCCCGACGAGGTCATCCAGCTCGAGCACTGGGGGATGCCGTTCTCCCGCGAGGACGACGGCCGAGTGTCCCAGCGCCCGTTCGGCGGGCTCTCGTACCCGCGGACCACCTACGCGGGCGCCGAGACGGGCCATCACATGCTCCACACGATGTACGAGCAGGTGGTGAAACGCGGCATCGAGGTGTACGACGAGTGGTACGTCACGAACCTCGCGGTGACCGACCACGAGGACCCCGAGGACCGGGACTGTCACGGCGCCGTCGCCTACGAGATCCGGACGGGCGAGATCGCGGGCTTTCGCGCGCGCAACGGCGTGATCCTCGCCACTGGCGGCCTGGGGCAGGTGTTCGATCACACCACCAACGCCGTCGCCAACACCGGCGACGGGGCCGCCATGGCCTACCGCGCGGGCGTCCCGCTCGAGGACATGGAGATGATCCAGTTCCACCCGACGACGCTCCCCTCGACGGGCGTGCTCATCTCCGAGGGGGTCCGTGGCGAGGGCGGCATCCTCTACAACGACGACGCCGAGCGGTTCATGTTCGAGCACGGCTACGCCAACAACGAGGGCGAACTCGCCTCCCGGGACGTCGTCTCCCGTGCGGAGTTGACGGAGGTCAACGAGGGCCGGGGCATCGAGGAGGAGTACGTCCACCTGGACATGCGCCACCTCGGCGAGGAGCGCATCCTCGATCGCCTCGAGAACATCCTCCACCTCGCGGAGGACTTCGAGGGCGTCGACGGCCTCGAGGACCCGATGCCGGTCAAGCCCGGCCAGCACTACGCCATGGGCGGCATGGAGGTCGACGAGAACGGCGAGTCCTGCATCGAGGGGCTGTACGGCGCCGGCGAGTGTGCCTGTGTCTCCCTGCACGGCGCGAACCGCCTGGGTGGCAACGCGCTCCCGGAACTGCTGGTGTTTGGCGCCCGGGCGGGCCGCCACGCCGCCGGCGCGGACATGAAGACCGCCGAGATCCCGACCGGCCCCTCGGCCCGCTCCGAGGACGGCGACGTCGAACCGCCGGTCGAACCCGGCGCGGTCGACGACGACGTGGCCGCCGACGGCGGCGCCGCGACGGCCGACCCCGAGACCGTCGTCGAGAACGCCGTCGAGCGCGAGCGCGAGCGCGTCGAGACGCTGCTCGAGACCGACGGCATCAACCACGCCGAGGTGCGCGCGGCGGTCCAGGAGACGATGACCGAGAACGTCAACGTGTTCCGCCACGAGGAAGGGCTCGTGGCGGCCCTGGAGAGCCTGCGGACGGCCCGCGAGCGCTACCAGGACGTCGGCGTCGAGGACCCCTCGCGGACGTACAACACCGACCTCATCCACACCATCGAGACGCGCAACGTCCTCGACCTGGCGGAGGCGATCACGCTGGGCGCGCTGGCCCGCAGGGAGTTCCGGGGCGCCCACTGGCGCGCCGAGTACCAGGAGCGGCGCGACGACGAGTACCTGAAACACACGCTGCTGGCCTGGAACGGCGGGTCGCCGGACCTCTACTACAAGCCCGTCATCCTCGAGGGCGACGAGCAGACCTACGAGCCCAAGGAACGCTCCTACTGACCGGTGGGGCTGTACTCGACGCGCTAGCCCGGCGTCGTAGGCCAGCGCCGTGTCACCCACGCCGGCCGTTCGATCGTCACCGGACGAAAGACGTAGTGGATCCGAACGAGGACCGATCGTGAGCGGCCGTCCCGGACGAGATCGTAGCTGACGAACAGCGACCGCACGAGGCCGGTGCGTTCGATCACCGCGCGGACGGTGTAGTTCTCGACGCCGGGCGCGGCGCCGGCCGGGGGCGTGTGCCCGATCACCTCGTAGTGGCGCCTGTTCCGGACCGAAATCGCGGCCACCTGGGCGTCCCGGGCGGGGAAGTAGCGGCGGACGGGGCCGAGCATCGCCCCGGCGTAGCGCTCGACCGCGGGCGCGACCGTCCCGGTGCGCTCGTACCGGGGATACACCTGATCGCGGCGGCTGTGACGCGTGTACAGCGTCTCCCCGTCGGCGTACGCGCTCGTGTTCGCGACCAGCGACGGCGCGCTGGCCTCGTAGGCGTAGGTCCGCTGGTCGGCCACCCGCAGCGTCGAGCGCATCGTGCGGTTGCCGTTCCGGCGCTCGACGGTCCGGACGTAAGTGCGGTTCGCGAGCGCCGCGCGGTGGGCCGCCGCCAGGGCGTCCACGTCGACGACGCCCGCCTCCGAGAGGCCCGGGACGGCCGCCGCGCCCGGCCGCTCGGTCGGCGTCGGGTCTGGCACCGGCGCGGGCGTGACCGTCGGCGTCGCGTCCCCCGACCCGCCGCCGAACGCGTTACACCCGGCGAGCGCGACCAGGAGCGCGACCGCCAGGGCCCGCCGATCCATGCGCGCCGTTCGGCCCGGCCGGGTAAGTCTCCGTCGCCGGGGTCGGTGGTGTTTTTACTCCGGTTGTTGTACCCGATTTCATGCAGCGGCAGTCCCTCGACGGCACCTGGGAGTTCGCGCAGGCAGACGGCGACAAGTGGCGGCCCGGGACGGTCCCCGGCGACGTGTACACGGACCTGCTGGCGGCGGGCGAGATTCCCGACCCCTACGTCGACGACAACGAACTCGACGTGCAGTGGGTCGGGAAGACCGACTGGACCTACCGGCGCACGGTCGAAGTCGACGAGTCCGTCCTCGAGCACGACCGGGCCGTCCTGCGGTTCGACGGCGTGGACACCGTCGCCGAGGTGCGGGTCAACGGCGAGACGGTCGGCGAGACGGACAACATGCACCGCCGCTACGAGTTCGCCGTCGGCGACGCGCTGACCGCCGGCGAGAACGAGGTGACGGTCGCGTTCCGTTCGCCCGTCGAGTACGGCGTCGAGCGCTACGAGGCCCACCCCCACGAGGTGCCCTGGATGGACTACCCGGTCGAGCAACCGGCCCGGAACTTCGTCCGGAAGGCCCAGTATCACTACGGGTGGGACTGGGGCCCTTGCCTGCCGACGGTGGGCCTCTGGCAATCGGTGGAACTGGTCGCTCACTCCGGGCCGCGGGTGAGCGCGGTGGCGACGAGCCAGGTCCACGACGGCGAGACGGTCCACCTGGACGTGCGCGCGGTCGTCGACGCGCCGTCGGCGGGCACCCACGAGGCGACGGTGACTGTCGCGGACGCCGAGCACGCCGAGACGATCGACCTCGCGGCCGGCGAGAACGTCTGCGAACTCTCGGTGACCGTCGAGGACCCCGACCTGTGGTGGCCCCACACGCTCGGCGAGCAACCGCTGTACGACCTGACGGTGCGCGTCGGCGAGGACGCGGCCACCGAGCGCGTGGGCTTCCGGGAGACCGAGATCGTCCGCGAACCCGACGAGCGCGGCGAGTCGTTCGCCATCGCGGTCAACGGCGTCGAGATATTCGCGAAGGGGGCCAACTGGATCCCCACCCACGTTCTGCCCGGGTCACAGGACCCCGACGATTACGACGACCTGCTGGGCAGCGCGCGCGCGGCGAACATGAACGTCGTCCGCGTGTGGGGCGGCGGCCAGTACGAGCGCGAGCGCTTCTACGAGCGGTGTGACGAACTGGGCCTGCTCGTCTGGCAGGACTTCATGTTCGCCTGCTCGGCCTACCCCGCCGACGAGGCGTTCCTCGACACCGTCGAGGCCGAGGCCCGCCACCAGGTGCGCCGCCTCTCGACGCACCCGTCGGTCGCTGTGTGGTGTGGCAACAACGAGATCGAGATGGGGCTGAACACCTGGTTCGCCGACGCCGAGGACCTCGACGAGATGCTCGTAGACTACCGCCGCCTGTTCCACGACCTGCTGCCCTCGGTGATCGAGGACGAACACCCCGCCAGCCCCTACTGGCCCTCCTCGCCCTCCAGCGGGATGGCGGCGGCCTTCGACGAGGACGGCCGGCCGACGGGCGAGGCGCTCTCCCACGACACCGGGACGATGCACGACTGGCGGGTGTGGCACGAGGAGGCCCCCTTCGAGGCCTACGAGGACGTGGTCTCGCGGTTCGACGCCGAGTTCGGCTACCAGTCCTTTGCCTCCGTCGACACGCTCTCGGAAGTGGTCCCCGAAGACCAGTTGAACCCGACGGCGCCGCTGATGGAGCACCACCAGCGCTCGCCCGGCGGCAACGGCCGCATCCTCGCACGGATGGTCGACAACTTCCGCATCCCCTTCGACTTCGAGTCGTTCGTCCTCCTGAGTCAGATCCAGCAGGTGCTCGCCATCCAGACGGGCGTCGAGCACTGGCGCCGCCAGCGCCCCGAGTCGATGGGCACCATCTTCTGGCAACTCGACGACGTGTGGCCGTGTGCCTCCTGGTCGTCAATCGAGGACGGCGGCCGCTGGAAGCCCCTGCAGTACGCGGCGCGGCGCTTCTTCGCGCCGGTGCTAGTCTCGACGCGGGACACCGACGACGGCCTGGAGGTGTGGGTCACCAACGACCGGCGCGACCCGGTGTCGGGCGAGTTGCGCGCCGAGGCGGCCACCTTCGACGGGGAGACGACCTACGCCGAGGAGCGGTCGGTCGCCGTCGACGCCGAGACCAGCGAGCACCTCACGACGATCGAGGAGTCGGCGCTGCTGGGGGAGGCCGACGCCGACGAGGTGCTGGCCCGCGTCTCGCTGGACGCCGACGCCGAGACGTACCCGAGTTACGCGCTGTTCGACCGGTTCAAGCGCCTCGCCCTGCCGGACCCGGGCCTGTCGGTCGACGTGGACGGCGACGAGGTTCGAGTGGCGGCCGAACGCGCGGCGCTGTACGTCACGCTGTCGGCCGACGCCGACGGGCACTTCTCGGACAACTGCGTTCACCTCTCGGCCGGCGAGCAGCGGACGCTCACCTTCGAGGGGGCGGCCGCCGGCGACGAACTGGCCGACGGCCTCTCGGTGACCCACCTCCGGGACACCTACTAGTCTCCGCCCCCCGAAGTCGTCCGATCTAATACCTGACCTCGAAGCCGTCCAGCCCCTCCGGTTCCTCGTGATCGACGCTGACCGCCTCGACCGTCGCCCGCTGACTGCCCTCGTGACACCACTCGACCATCTCGGCGACGGCGTCCTCGGAGCCCTCGAAGACAGCCTCGACGCGGCCGTCGGCGAGGTTGCGGACCCACCCGTCGACGCCGCGGTCGCGGGCCTGCTCGCGGGTGTTGGCGCGGTAGTAGACGCCCTGGACCGTTCCTGAGACGAACACGTGTGCGCGCGTGCGATCGGACATGTGCGTGCCTGTGCGTGGCGAACACAAAAACGTCACCGGCGCGAGACTGCGAGTGCAAGCAAGTCCCAACTAACTGTTTCAAAATCCCAATCATTTTGCCCCCTCGATGGGAGTACACAATCACGGCCAGGCTGCCGATGGACGGCACGTACACCGTCTGGGCGGGATCGCTCTCCGGCGAGGCGACGGGCAGTTACACGCTCTCGCTCCAGCGGGTCACTGGCGACATCGCCACTGAGGCCGGTACCGGCGGCCAGAGCACCAGTACGGAGACCGCCACGGACGCCGGCGGGCAGGGCTCCGGGCGCAACCTGCGTTCGATTTCGGTCGGCCAGACCCGGCAGGGGAGCATCGACGGGAGCGACCCGCAGGACCCCGTCCACGGGAAACGCGCGGAACCGGTCACGCTACAGCTCGATACCACCCAGTCCCTCCGCATCGAGATGCGCTCGGACCCGCTCGACTCCTACCTGCTCCTCACGGACGGTCAGGGCAACACGATCGCGGAGAACGACGACATCGAGTTGGCCTCGAACGTCAACAGCCGCATCGAGACGACCCTCGACGCGGGCACCTACACGATCTGGTGTGCGACCTTTAGCGGCACCGAGACGGGGCCGTACACCCTCTCGGTGACGCGCCAGTAGCGGGCCGAGCGCTCCGGATCGGGACGCCTACCCTGCTGGATCGTGGCCGTTGCGGAGGTAGTGAAAGACGTACGTCTGGGCGTAGCCGGCGTACTCGCCGCCAAGCGCCTCGCGGATGGCACGCGAGGTCTCGGCGTAGCTCCCCCGGTCACAGTCGGGGAAGTACTCCGCGATGGTCGTCCTGATCCAGGTGTCCAGCGGGACCGCCTCGAGAAAGCCAAGCGAGAACAGCAACACGCAGTCGGCGACCTTCTGGCCGACGCCGACGAACTCCGTGAGCGCGTCGCGGGCCGCCTCGTAAGACAGGGCCGCAGCGTCTTCGGGGTGGGCCACTCCTTCCGCGACCATCCGCGCGCTCTCGGCGACGTACGGGGCCCGATAGCCAAGTCCCAGGTCCCGGAGTGCCGCCTCGCCGGCCGTCGCCAGGCGGTCGGGGGTGGGATACGCGTGGTAGGTCCGGCCGTCGAAGTCGACCCGCCGGCCGTACCGCTCCCGGAGGGCGGTCTGCATCCCGTGGATGCGGGCGACGCGCATCTGTGCCGAGCAGATGAACGACACCAGCGTCGCGAAGGGCGGGTCCCGGACCAGTCGCATCCCCTCGTAGCGGTCGTACGCTCGCTGGACGACCGGTTCGTCGGGCGCCGCCGCCCGGATCTCGGGCAGGTCGTCGTCGAGGCGGAGACGCCGCCGGAGGTGGGAAACGGCGTCGATCGACGACTCCCACTCGAGGCGTCCGTCGGTCTGTCTGACCCGGACTACGGCCGGGGCGCCGCCCGCGCGGACGGTCGTCCAGTACCAGGCCTCGCCCCCGTGTGCGTCGTCTCGCTCGTAGGCAGTGCCGTCCTCGCGGTGCCAGAGGTAGGACTGCCCGCTCTCGACCGTCGACTGGAGATCGAACCCCCCCGGCAGCGAGTCGAGGGCGATGTGTCCGCGTCGCATCGACTCCAGCGAGGTGGCGTGTCGCCTTCCGAGTTTCGAGTCGCGATGGCCCGATTCCGGGTCTCGACGGCCTGACGCTGTCGTCCCAGCCGTGACACCGGGCCGCCCCCGGGCCAACCTTCTTAGTAGTGGCTGTCGATAGCAACACACATGAACTGCAGAGTTGTCGTCGAAGCGGCCGTGCCCGTGTACGACGTCGAAACACCGGACGAGGCGGTCAGAATCGCCATCTCGAAGACCGGAGAGATGCTCAATCCGGACCTCAACTACGTCGAGATCAACATGGGCAAGCGGTCCTGTCCCCACTGCGGCGAGGAACTCGAACCCGCCTTCATCGCTGCCGACGAGAGCCTGGTCGCGCTCGAACTCGAGATGACGGTGTTCAACGTCGAGCGCGACGAGCACGCCGCCCGCATCGCCCGCAAGGAGATCGGCCAGCGCCTCGAGAACATCCCGCTCGACGTCCTCGAGATCGAGGAGATCGAGGACGACGACGAAGACGACGAGGACGAACTCGAGATGGACGAGGGATCAGACGAGGAGTCGTCGACCGAGGAGAGCCCCCAAGACGGGGACGAGAGCGACGACGACGACGTGCTCCCGGAGTTCGAGGAACTGATCGACGAGTGAGACGGAGCATTTGAGTGTATCGGTCCGGCCGCACGCCGTCGTGCGGTCGAGACGGGAGTTGCTCGCACTGATCCGTATGACGCAGGGACGAGCGAGCGTCGGGACGGAGAGAGCAGGTGCTCGGGGGACGATCGGCGCGAAGAACGCCTGGACGTTCAGTCGGCGGCCGCAGAAACGGGTTCCTTCTCTTCGGCGGTCATCTCGCCCGTGATTCCGCGGGCAAGCGCGAAGACGGCAGTCTTGTGATCGGTCTTCGACTTGTGGATCGACGTCGGTTTCACGCCGAGTTCGGCGTATTCGTCGTGCTCGACTGTCGTGTTCTCCTGCTCCTCGTAGTGGTTCTGTACCTGTGCGAGCAGGCCGTGAAGGTGAATGAGTTCCTGCTTCTTCATAGTCACCCGTCCCTAACAACTCGAGGGTTATAGTAGTACTCTGAGTACAGTTAACATACTACTGCAGTAAGGTACACGGTCTATAATGCCAGTTTTCGGTCCTAAAACCCTTTTGTGCACGGCGCGACACACCACGGACATGGACTACGACGACATGCTCGACCGGGCGCTCGAGGAGACCCCCGAGATTGAGGGGCACACCGAGCGGTTCGAGGTGCCCGACCCCGAGATCCGCCAGGAGGGCAACGCCACCGTCGTCGAGAACTTCCAGGCGCTGTGTCGGCGCCTCGACCGGGAACCCGACCACCTGATGAAGTTCCTCCAGAACGAACTGGGTACCAGCGGCCACATCGACGAGAGCGGGCGCGCCAGGCTGACCGGCGAGTTCCGGAAGCGCCGGATCGACGCCGCCGTCGAGGCCTACACTGACGAGTTCGTTCGCTGTCCGGAGTGCGGGCTTCCGGACACCCGCCTCGAGCGCGAGCAGGGGGTGCTGTTGCTCCGGTGTGAGGCCTGCGGGGCGCGGTCGGCGACCGCCTAGCCCAGTTCCTTGATCGTCCTGAGGTCGTGTTCAGTGCGAGCGAACTCCGCGAGCGGCCTGCTCGCGTGACAGTTCGGACAGTGAAAGGTTCGGTCGTGTGCGGGGAGGGCGGTCGGCGTCGACTCCCAGTCCTTGGTACATTCCGGGCAGAGCAACCGGACGTATGCCTCGTCCATGCGTGTCAATAACAATCACCACACGGGAAAAAGGTTGGCGAACCGGTCGTCTGTGCCACAGGTGGCGCTGGATTTATCGCCCCGTTGGACCAGTTCGTACCCGAATCGCGGCCGCGACCGCGAGTCGAGCCATGGAATACGGAACGAGCTACTTCGGCGTCAGGAATCGACGACACGCCGGCGAGGACCTCGACGCGTTCGCCGACGAGGGGCTGAACGCCGTCCTCCACACGTTCAGCGAGGCCGACCAGCGCTACTACGAGGGGACGATGCAAGACCTCGTCGCCGCGAGCCACGACCGGGGCCAGACAGTGTATGTCAACCCCTGGGCGGTCGGCCGGGTGTTCGGCGGCGAGGCGCTCTCGGAGTTCATCGGGCGAAACCCCGAGGCCCGCCAGACGCTCTCGACCGGCGGGAAGGTGCCAGCGGCGTGTTTCAACCACCCCGACTTCCGGGCGTTCATGCGCGAGTGGGCCCGCGACGCCGCGGGTCTTGGCGCGGACGTGCTGTTCTGGGACGAACCCCACTGGTTTCTCCCGGAGTGGTACGAGCGGGAGTACCCCGACGGGGCGTGGGGCTGTCGGTGCTCGCACTGCCGGGAACGGTACTACGAGCGCTACGGCGAGGAGATGCCCCGCGAGGAGACCGATCGGGTCCGGGAGTTCAAGGCCGACGAACTGCTGGCGTTCCTGAAAGAGATGATGGCTATCACCGCCGAGGAGGGCGCGGAGAACGCCGTCTGCCTGCTCCCGAGCGAGAACGCAGAGCACGGCCTTGAGGACTGGTCGACGCTGGCCAGCGCCGAGGACCTCGACGTGCTCGCGACCGACCCCTACTGGGCCATCTTCCCCGAGGCGGAGGGCCCCGAGGAGTTCGTCGGCTACTTCTCGGAGAAGGTCGCCGACATGGCCGACGAGTACGGTCTGCGCAGCCAGATCTGGATTCTCGGCTTCCGCCTGCCCGGCGACAGCGCCGACGAGGTGCGGACCGCCACGCGGACGGCTCTCGACGCCGGCGTCGACAGCGTGTTCATGTGGGGCTACGAGGCCTGCAAGTCGATCTCGTCGATCGCCTGCGAAGACCCCGACGCGGTGTGGGAGGCCTACCTCGAGGAGGTCCAGGCCCACCAGTCGTAGTCGCGCCACTCGTGTCGGGGACCACCGGTCAGTCGAAAAAGTCGACCAGCCGCTCCGCGGCGGCCTCGACGCGGGGCGTGACCAGCGCGAAGCGAAACCAGTCCGCGCGGGCCTCGCCGAACGCCTCGCCGGGCATCCCGGCGACGCCCGCCTCGTCGATCAGTTCGTAGACGCCCTCGAACGTGCCGGGATAGTCGGGGAACCGGGCCATCACGTAGAACCCGCCCTCCGGCCGGGTGTACTCGGCGCCGGCGTCCTCGAGCGCCCCGCAGAACGCGTCGATCCGCGCTGTCAGGCGCCGGCGGTTCTCCGCGTAGTAGTCCGGGGACGTCGTCTCCAGGGCCCGCAGGACGGCGTACTGGGCGGGTCGGGATCCGGTCACGTTGGTGAGCATGTGCCGGGTGCGCGCGCCCTCGAGCAGGTCGCCCGTCGGCCCCTCGGGATCGGGGAAGACGGCGTATCCCACCCGAAAGCCCGTGATCGCCATGGACTTCGAGAAGGAGTTGGTGGCGACGACGTTGGGCGAATCGTGGCGCAGCGCCGACGCGAACCGGCCGGTGAAATCGTAGTGATCGTACACCTCGTCGCTGATCAGCAGGGCGTCGTGGGCCTCGGCGATGGCGACGAACTCGGCCATCGCGTCGGCGTCGTACACCGCCCCGGTGGGGTTGTTGGGCGTGTTGATCGCGACGACCGCCGTCTCGTCGGAGACGGCCTCGCGCAGGGTCGCCGGCGTGAGGTGGCCGTCGGCCCCGACCGGCGCGAACGACACGTCGGCCCCGAGGAGGTTCGCCCGCCCGGCGTAGTAAGGGTAGACCGGATCGGTCAGCGCGATCTCCTCGCCCGGGAACGCGGCCAGGCCCTCGACGGTCGCCAGGTGGTTGGCTTCGCCGGCCCCGTTAGTCACGAGGAGGCGGTCGACGTCGATCCCGCGGCGGGCGGCGATCGCCTCCCGGAGGTCCCGCAGGCCGACGCTCGGGGGGTACTGGAAGTCGGCGGGATCGCCGTCCGCGTACGCCCGGAGGCCGTCCCGCAGGCCCCCTGGCGGCGCCCAGTCGGGGTTCCCCGAGACCATGTCGATCACGTCCCGGTCGGCGCGGGCCGCGTACTGCACGACCCGGAAGAACTGGGGGGTCTCGTAGTCCATACGCCGACTGGAGGCGGCGCGGTCCTGTGTCTTTCCCTCCCACGTGTCTTTCCCTCCCACGTGTCTTTCCCTCCCACGTGTCTTTCCCTCCCACTTTTGCTCGCCCGCCGGCAAGGGGAGGCATGCGCGAGCACGCGAGCGATCCCCCGGTCGAGCGCCGCGTCGGCGACCTGCTCCGGGAGACCGGGGCGACGCTGGCCGTCGCGGAGTCCTGCACGGGCGGCCTGATCGGGTCGCTGGTCACGGACGTGCCCGGATCGAGCGACTACTTCGACCGGTCGGTGGTGTCCTACTCCTACGACGCCAAGCGGGACCTGCTGGCGGTGCCCCGCGAGGCCCTCGACGAGCACGGCGCGGTGAGCGAACCCGTCGCGCGCGCGATGGCGCGGGCCGTCCGGGACACCGCCGACGCGACCTGGGGGCTGGCGACCACGGGCGTCGCCGGGCCGGGCGGCGGCACCGAGGAGACGCCCGTCGGCACGGCCTTCGTCGGCGTCGCCTACGCGGCCCCCTGGGGGAGCGGCGAGTCCGCGGCGTCCGTCACCCGCCACGAGTACGACGGCGACCGGGGGGCCGTCAAGGAACAGGTCGCCCGGGGCGCGCTCGAGGACCTGTGTGGGGCCGTCGAGCGGCGCCGGGAGTGAGACGGACAACAAAGACGAGGGGAACGGAGGGGAAAGCTTTCCCTACCGGGCGCCGTCGCTCCCCTCGATGAACAAGCGCGGGCACGTGCTGAACGCGGTCCTTCTGAGCATCGGGCTGGGGTACGTCCTCGAGCCGTCGGGTGGCGTGGCGACGTTCCGGACGATCGCGGAGGTGTTCGTCCCGGTGGTGCTCGGGGCGCTGTTCCCCGACGTCGACACCGCCTTCGGCCGTCACCGCAAGACGCTGCACAACGGCTTCGTCCTCGCCGTCGTGCTGGCCTACCCCTACTACTTCGGCAACCTCCAGTGGGTGTGGCTGGGCGTGCTCACCCACTACGCGCTCGATTACTTCGGCTCGAAGCGCGGCATCGCCGTCTTCTACCCGCTGTGGGACGAGGAGTTCGGCTTCCCGGTCGGCGTCGCCACCAGCAGCACGTACGCCGACGCCGTGACGGCCGTCGTCACGGTCGTCGAACTGGCCGCTGCCGCCGCCGTCGTCTATCTCCTCCCGCCCTACCTGCCGCCGGCGGTCACGAACGCGCTCACACAGGTCATCTAGAACGCCCGCGGGCGATCGGAGCATCGTCGGCCGCGGGCCACGGCCGACTCGTCCGTCGATCACGGGCCACAGCCGAGCCGACTAGTACACCTTCACGTCGTCGAACCGGCCGTCGTAGGCGACGTGGTCGGGGTGGGTCGGCTCGGTCCCCTGGAGCATCACGCGGTCGAACTTCTTCCAGGAGTTCTCGTAGCCCAGGTGGGCGAACTCCAGGGCACAGCGGAGCTGGTGGACGCCGCCGCTCCGGTGACAGACCCGCCGCGGCGCGCCCGACCGGAGCGCCGCGACCAGGTCGTCGGTCGTCTCGACGGGCTCCTCAAAGGCGGTCCAGGCCTCGCCGACAGTACCCCGGAGATGGGCGTACGAAGAGGTGAACGCCTCGAACCCGCCCTCGCTCGCGAGGCGGCGCGCCCGCCGGTTGTGATGGGGGAGGTGCTTGGGGTTGTACACCTCGACGGCGTCCACGACATCGGCGTAGCGCTCGAGTTCCTCGGCGCCGAGGCTCACGGTCAGAAAGCCCGGGTGCGGGGCGAGGACGGCAGCGTCCTGGCGCTCCAGTTCCGCCATCGTCGCCTCGAGAGTGAGAAAGTCCGGAACCGGCTCCGAGAGCCCGATCGCCAGCACGTGCCGGCGGTCCTGCCAGGAGCCCGTGAACAGCTCCCGGGCGGGGAACACGCGCAACTCCGCGTCGGCGAAGCGCTCGGCCCGTTTGCGGACCTCGGGGAGGCGCGTGAAGTGGGGCGCGTACACGAGCGCGTCGAGTCCGCGGGCCTTCGCCCGCTGGACGACCGTCTCGTCCAGCACCTTCACGTGCATGTCCACCCTGAAGCCGTCGCCCGTCACGTCTCGGGGTACCGGAGACCGGGAGTTAGGGGTTTCCATTTCGCGGGAGAACGCTTATACGGGGCCATCGCGTCGCACCCCACAAGGATGCCACGCTGGGAGTGCGCCATCGATGGCGACGGGGAGGTCTTCGACCGCGTCGAGGACCTGATCGTCCATCAGTCGACCGAGCACGAGCGCATCGAGTGTGAGGTGTGTGGCGCGGTGCTGCCCGACGGCTTTTTCGCCATCCGTCACGCGTTCGACGAGCACACCCGCGCGGAGTACGTCCGGGCCTACGACGCCGACGCCTCCGAGGTCCGCCTGCGCGAGAACGTCAAGGAGACCATCGAACGGGAGGCCGACATCCGCGAGGTCATCGACCGCCTCGAAGGCGGCGACGGCGTGTGAGACGGTGTATTGGGACCCTGTCCCGGTCCGACCGCGCGCCGTCGTACAATCGGGACGGTCGTAACTCGTAGGACTCCGTCCGACCGGCGCTTCGCGCTCCGGGTTCGCCGTTCGAGAGACCGCGACGCTTCGCGTTGCTCAGCGTTCCTCGCTATCTCACGGGTCGTTCCTTCCCGCTCGATCGATTCGAGGAACGCTTCGCGTTGCTCAGCGTTCCTCGCTATC
>JBDGUH010000005.1:27788-35305 GCA_042216055.1 Haloarculaceae archaeon | reverse complement strand
CCTGCTCGTGGCGGTGGTCGTGTTCGGGCACCCGCGCCCCCGGTTCGATGTGGAAGTGCTGGACGCTCATCCGTTCGCCCACCGCGAGCTGGGTCAGGTGGACGCCCTCGGCGGCCTCGACAGTCTCGCGTGCGGCGTGCGGAACCTCCTCCATGTCCGGACGGTGAGTGCGGGCACACCTAAGTCGTTTCCCGCGCTCGGGCATGGATGTCCCCGCGCTCGGGCATGGATGTCAGCGAGTCCGGTCACGGAGCCGACACGCGGGCGAAGGGTTAACACGCGGGGGTGCCACGTCCCGCCAATGTTCGACGTCGCCATCATCGGCACCGGACCGGATCCCGAGAACCCCGACCGCGAGGGCTACGCCATGGCCTACCAGCACGCCGAGGGCTACCAGGCCCACGACGACGCCGCCATGGTCGCCTGCGCGGACATCGTCGAGGAGAACGCGCGGGCGTTCGCCGACCACCACGACCTGCCCGACGGCGGCGTCTACACCGACCACGAGGAGATGCTCGAGGCGGTCGACCCCGACATCGTGAGCGTCTGCACGCCGCCCAACGTCCACGCGGACCTCGTGATCGACTGTCTCGAGTCGGGGGTCGAGGCGGTCCACTGCGAGAAGCCGATGGCCCACACATGGGGCGAGAGCCGCCGGATGGCCGCCGCCGCGGCCGATTCGGACACGCAACTCACCTTCAACCACCAGCGCCGCTTCGGCAAGCCGTTCCGCCGCGCGAAGGAACTGCTCGAGGGGGGCGCCATCGGCGACCTCCAGCGGGTCGAACTCGCGGCCCCGAACCTCATGGACTACGCCTCCCACTCTGTCGACCTGGCGAACTACCTGGTGGGCAGCGACCCCGAGTGGGTCATCGGCCAGGCCGAGTACCGCGGGGCGCTCGAGTACTTCGGCGTCCACAACGAGCAGCAGGGCCTGTTCCAGTGGCAGTACGAGGACGGCACGCAGGCGCTGGCCGCCACCGGCGAGGACGTGGGCCCGGACCTGGTCGGCGCCCACCACCGGCTGGTCGGCAGCGAGGGCGCGATCGAACTCGGGAGCGGGTTCATGGCTGCCGAGCCGCCCGAGCACGACCACCGGATCCGCCGGGACGGCGGCGACTGGGAGCCCATCGAGACCGACGGCGAGAGCGTCCACGGTCCCGGGTTCGTCGTGCGCGCCATCGCGGACGTGATCGAGTCGGTCCGCGACGACCGGCCCTGTGAACTGCGCGCCGAGAACGCCCTCGAGGCGACGAAGGTGATCTTCGGCGGCTACGAGTCCGCCCGCCGTCGCGGCCGCGTCGAGTTCCCCCTCGAGATCGACGACCACCCCCTCGAGGCGCTGATCGCCGCCGCCGACGCCGAGTAACGGAGGATTCAACCCCGGGCGGGCTCAATCCCCGCTCATGTACGCGGTCGTCGGCTGTGGGGAGTGCCGGGCGCTGTGGATCGTCGAGGGGCGGCCCGACACGAGCGGGTGTCCCCGCTGTGGGACGCGCCGCCCCTTCGAGAAGCGCCGGACCTTCGTCGAGACCGACGACGAGGACCACGCCCGCGAGGTGCGGGCGTCGATGCTGGCGAACCGTTCGGGCCACGGCGACGCGTTCGCGGAACTGGACTCCTTCGCCGACCTCGAGGGGGAACTCGAGGCCGCCGGCGTCGACGACGAGACGTACCTCGCGGAGTCGGGACTCGATCCCGACGCGGTGGCCGCGGCCGGCGAGCGCGCCGGGAGCGGGCGCGAGGGCGCGGGCGGGAGTCGCCGCGAGACGGTGCTGGCGGCGCTCGACGCGCTCGAGGCCCCGACCGAGGACGCCGTGGTCGCGTACGCGACCGAGCGGGGCGTTCCGGCCGAGTACACCCGCGACGCGCTCTCGAAGCTCGTCCGCGCGGGTGAGGTGACCGAGAGCGGGGGGGAGTACCGCCGGCTATGAGCGAGCCCTCCGAACGGGCCGGCGGGCTAGACCTCGAACCGGGGCCGACGGCCGTCGGCCTCCTGTTCGGGCTCGCCGGCCTGCTCTTTCTCCTCGAACCGGTCGTCGGGGCCGTCGCGCTGGGGCCGGTGCGGGCGCGGCCGGTGGCGCTGTCGGGCGTCGCGCTCACCGTCGGATTCGCGGTCGGGGCCGTCGTGTTCGCCCGGCGGGGAAACCGGACCGCGGCGCTGGCCCACGGCGTGTTCGCGCTCGCGTGGGCCGGCCTGGTAGCGGGCGTCGCGTTCGGCAGCGGGACGGTGGTCCTGGGCGGGTTCGTCGTCCTCGTCGTCGGCGCGTTCGCGATCGTCCTCTCGCTGCGCTCCTGATTACAGCAGGCCGAACAGCACCGTCCACGCCGGGACCGCGAGCAGGTACAGCAGGTAGTAGCGCCGAAACCTCAGGAGCGACTCGTCGCCCTCTTCGACCGTCTCGTCGAGCTTCTCCGGGCTGAAGTTGGCGTGGTGGCGCTCGGGAATCTTGTCCCTGAATTTGACCTCGCCGCCGCCGCCGATCCCCAGCGGGTCCGACAGCGCGTCGATCGTGGCCACGCCCAGCGCGGCAAACAGCGGGAGCACGAGCAGTCCCAGCGGCACCGCCGCGGGCGGGAGCAGCCCCGCGATCACCAGCCCGCGCACCCCCGCCACCGTCGCCAGCGGCACGACGACGCCGGCGGTGGCGACCCGCAGGGCGGTGCGCTCGTCGACCTCGGCCGGCACGTCCATGGCCGGCCGTACGGGAACGAACAGTAAAAGGCTACACTCCCGCCGGTGTTCGGAGGCGAGCGACCACGCGGTGTCGTTCGAGACGGGAGGGGCCGCTAGTGGTCCGTCACCCGTCGATTGATGCGTTCGCCAGTGTCACCCACCGGGGGACGTCGTTTCGATACGCGTCGTACTGGTCGCCGTATTTCTCGGAGAGACGCGATTTCTCGTATCCCACGACCAGCGCCTCGAAGCATCCAAGCATCACACCGGGTAGGCGAGGAGGCCGATATGACCGAGCAGGGCGGCCTCGCCAAGAAGCACACACAGGACACTCACGTAGTATGGATTTCGCGCGTACTGATAGGGTCCAGTCGTCACGAGGGACTCGGGTTCGTGGGTCGGTGCAGGCGTCCCGCCCGGATCGGTCAACGTTCGTGTCGCCCAGATGTACAGCCCGGCGCCGCCGACGACGAGGGGGACACCGAGCAGTCGCAGCCATCCCCCGCGTCCAGCGAGCCTGTCCGGCGTTCGACGAACGATGAGAGACGGGACGCCGAGAACGAAGATGCCGAGTACCCAGACGAGGGTGAACGCGGTCGTCCCGATCGAGCTTTCGTCCATATGCCACCTGTTTCCAGGCGCGTCTTAGTTTCCGGTGACACCGGTTTCTGCCCCCTCGACGCTGCGGGCCCGCACGGCCCGGTTGCCCGCACGGCCCGGTCGCCCGCAGGCGGGCCCGCACGCCTCGGTCGCCCGATCCGCGTCGTCCGCCGCCTACTCCAGGTGGACGGTCGGATCGCGCCGTCCGGTCGCTCGGTCCGGGAACCGACGGCGCCTACTCCAGGTGGACGGCCGGACGGAACGGGATCGCCTGGCTCGCCTTCCCGGCAGGGTCGTCGGGGTCCGCGTCCTCGGCGTACACCTCGATCTCGGCGTCGAACGCCGCGGCGAGAAAGCCCGCGGCGTCCTCGTACACCGCCCGCTCGTCGAGTTCACCCAGCGCCGCCAGTTCGTCGTCGTCGCGCTCGCGCACCACCGACACGAGGTCCTGCACGAGGTCGTTGACGGCGTCGCCCTTCTCGCGCAGCGACGGGCGCTGCATCACCTCGCCCATCACCCGTCCCACGTCGGGGCCGACCTCCCGCACCGTCTCGAACACGTCGTGCTTCCAGTCGGCGGCGACGTAGAGACGCACCACGTCCGGATCGGTGTCGGTCACGTCAACGATGTCGCGCACGTCCGCGGTGACCCGCTCGACCAGCGCCTCGCGGGCCTCGGTGACCGCCGACTCGCGGTCGGGGTCGGGCGTCGGCCAGGCGGCGTCCTCGACGGGGGTGCCGGTCAGTCGCTCGTGGAGTTCGTTCGCCAGGAACGGGACGAACGGCGCCAGCAGGCGCAGGCGCGTCTCGAGCACCCGCCGCAGCGTCCACCTGGCGCCCGGTCGGTCCAGATCGGTCCGGCGGCGGTACCACTTCAGGTGCTCCTCGAAGCCGTAGAAGGCCGCCTGACTGGCCGTCCGCGTCTCGAAGCCGTCCATGGCGTCGGTCACCTCGCGGACCGTCCCCTGGAGCTTCGAGAGCAGCCACCGGTCGACGTGGCGCAACTGCTCGTCGGCGTCGGCCGGGACCTCGGCCTCGACGACGTCGACCGCCCGGGTCCAGAAGCGCTCGATCTGGTCGCGCACGTCGGCCACGCGGTCGGCCCGCCAGTCGTAGTCCTGCCAGGGTTCCGAGGAGTTCAGCAGGAAAAAGCGGACGGTGTCCGCGCCGAACCGCTCGATGGCCTCGTCGGGCAGGACGACGTGGCCCTTCGAGGAGGACATCTTCGTCCCCTCGAGCAGCCCCATCCCCATGATGGTGATGCCCTGGGGCCACTTGGGCTCGGGGAACAGTTCGGCGTGGTGATAGAGGAAGAAGGTGAGGTGGTTCTGGATGAGGTCGTTGGCCGAACACCGGAAATCGACCGGGTACCAGAAGTCCCACTCCTCGCGCAGGTCAAGCGCGCGCTCGTCGGGGTCGGCGACCGACACGTCCACGCCGTCCGGCGCCGTCTCGCCGTCCGGCCCGTAGAACAGCGCGTCGAAGAACTCGTCGTCGAGGTCCTCGACGGGCACGTCGTCCAGCCGGTGGGCCAGCGTGTAGTAGGCCATGTATATGGTCGAGTCCGACAGCGGCTCGATGACGAACTCCTCGTCCCAGGGGAGGCGGGTCCCCAGCCCGTAGTTGCGGATGCAGGGCCACTCCTCCAGCCAGCCGATGGTGTGCTCGTACTGCTCGCGGGTGTTCTCGGGGATGGCCTCCAGTTGCGCGACGGCCCGCCGGGCCTTGGCCTGCCAGTCCTCGTCGTTGTACCGCAGGAACCACGTCTCCTGTTCGGCCACCTCGACGTCGCCGCCACACCGGCAGACCACGTCCTCGGAGAACTCGTACATCGAGTCGAAGGCTCCGCCCGCGTGGTGCTCGCGGAAGCGCTCGCGCACGTCCTCGATCACCGCGCCGGCGAACTCGCCGTACGAGTCAAGCAGCCGGCCCCCGTGGAACTCGTCCTGGTAGAGGTCGGCGGTCACGGCCTCCAGTTCGGGGTCGTCGCTGGACTCGACGCCGGCGGCCTCGACGGCGTCGCGGGCGGGAATCTCGCCGTACCCCTCGATCTCGAGGACCGGCACCGGCTCGATCGCCGCCACCGTCTCGGGGTCGACGCCGTACGCAGCGACCCGGTCGGGGTCGGCCTTGATCTCCTGGAGGGCCACGTAGTCGTCCGGCGAGTGGGCCGGCACCGACATGACGACGCCCGTGGCGTTGTCGGGGTCGACGAACGACGCGGGCAGGATGGGGACCTCGTCGCCGGTGACGGGGTTGGTGACCGACGTCCCCACGAGGTCGCTGCCCGACAGCGACGCCAGCACCTCGACCTCGCGCTCCTGGAGGCGGAACTTCTCGACGGCGTCCCGGGAGACGACCCACTCCTCGCCGTCCACGTCGGCCCGAACGTACTCGCCGTCGGGGTCGACGTAGGCGTTCGTGACCCCCCGCACCGTCTCCGGGCGCAGCGTCGCCATCGGCGCGATCACGTCGTGGCCGTCCACCTCGGCGCCGAAGCGGATGAGGGTGTACTCCTGGTACTCGGCCTCCTCGCCCTCCAGCAGGTCGTGGGTGGTGACCGGCTGCTGTTCGTTCGTGCAGTACTTCACGGGGTGCAGGCCCTTCTCCAGCAGGCCCCGCTCTCTCAGCGTGCGGTACTGCCAGCCGATGAACTTCGAGTACCGATCGTCGTTGGTGGTGAACTCCCGGCGCCAGTCGATGGAGAGGCCGAGCTGGCGCATCCCCGCCTTGTAGTGGTTCTCGATGAAATAGCGGGCGAAACCCATCGGCGTCTCGAGGTCTGTCAGTTCGTCCTCGGGGACGTTGTAGGTGTCTCGCAGGACCGAGATCTGCTCCTCGTCGCCGTTTTTCAGGCGCTCGACGGCACCGATGATCGGCGTCCCGGTGACGTGCCAGGCGATGGGAAAGAGAACCGTGTCGCCCTGGAGGCGCCGGTAGCGGGCGTAGGCGTCGGGCACCGTGTAGGTCCGGCAGTGCCCGATGTGCATCCCGCCGCTCGGGTAGGGATAGGGGACGGTGATGAACGTCGCGTCGTCGGGGTCGCCCTCGGGGTCGGCCTCGTAGCGTCCCGCCTCCGCCCAGCGGTCGCGCCACTTCGCCTCCAGCGTCTGGGGCTCGTAGTCCATGTGCGTCCCCTCTCCCTGCGAAATCAAAAGGACTGCCATTCCGGGAGACGCCCTCACACGGCTTGCCGCCCGGCGGTCGGCGGCCGAGGGCTACTCGAGCGCGGCGATGCCGGCCTCGGCGAGGTCCCGGAGCACGTCCCGGGCGTGGCCGTCGGGACGGACCCCCTCGTAGACGGCGACGACCTTCCCCCCCGCGAGGACGAACGTCGTCCGCGCGGCCGCGCCGTCGTCGATCGGCACGTCGAAGGCCGCCGCGAGGTCGCCCTCGGGGTCGGCCAGCAGGTCAAAGCCCAGGTCGTACTGGTCGGCGAACCGCTCGTGGGCGTCCACGTCGTCCGTCGAGACGCCGTACACGTCGACCCCGGCCTCCCGGTAGGTCTCGTATTCGGCGTCGAACTGCTGGGCCTCGATCGTACAGCCCTTCGTGTTGTCGCGGGGGTAGAAATACACCACTGTCGGCTCCTCCCCCTCGATCTGTACCCGGCGCCCGTCCTGGTTGGGCGCGCTCACCGTCGGCGCTTGCTCGCCCGTGGCAAGGACCATGCGCGAGGCTACGCGCGGGGGGCTGACGGCTCTTTCGGTCCGATCCGGGGCCGTTCGGTCGATCCAGTCTGGGCCTCGTTCGGTCGATCCAGTATAGGCCTCGTTCGGTCGATCCCGTTCTCTTCCGCGCTCACTCGACGGGGATCTCGGTCCCCTCGTCGCCGTCGGCCCGGGGCAACCGGACCGTCAGGACGCCCGCGTCGTAGGTGGCCGCCGTCCCCGCCTCGTCGACCGGCCCGGGGAGCGTCACCGACCGGCTCGCCCGCCGGCGGCGCTCGCGCGTGACGAACTCGTCCGCGGTGGTCTCCTCGCGTTCGGCCTCGACACGGAGCGTCCGCTCGTCGGAGACGGTCACCTCGATGTCGTCGGCGTCGAACCCCGGAAGGTCGATCCGGACCTCGAAGGCGTCGCCCGCGTCGATCACGTCGGCGGGGACGTCGGGCTCCCCCGTGTCGAACTGGCGGCCCAGCAGGTCGAACGCTCGCTCGATCTCGTCGAACGGGTCGTCGAACGGATCGTCGCCCGACATGGCCGGCGGTAGGGCGCCCGCCGACTTATCAGTTCAGGATC
>JBDGUH010000005.1:0-27688 GCA_042216055.1 Haloarculaceae archaeon | reverse complement strand
TCGTCGCCCGACATGGCCGGCGGTAGGGCGCCCGCCGACTTATCAGTTCAGGATCGTCTCGGAGTCGTACGAGCCCAGGCGGCGCACCCACCCGTTCTCGGCGATGGCCTCGAGGTCCTCGAGCGCTGCCTGGGTGCGGTCCTCGTAGAGGCCCGCGGCCACGTCGACGTGGAAGACGTAGTCGCCCAGGCGCTCGCCGCTGGGCCGGGACTCGACCCGCGTGAGGTTGATGTCCCGGTCGGCGAACGGTTCGAGCAGTTCGAGCAGGAGGCCCGGGTAGTCGACGTTCGGGTAGACGATGAAGGAACTCTTGGCGCCGGCGTCCGAGCGCTCGGACGCCGGCGCCACGACGAGAAAGCGCGTGGCGTTTGAGGTCTGGTCCTGGATGTCCTCGGCCAGCACGCGCAGTTCGGTCCCGTCGGTGGCGTTGTCCGGGTGGCCGATGGCGGCGACGCTCGGGTCCTCGCGGGCGCGCTCGACCCCCCTGGCCGTCGAGGTGACGGCCTCCAGGTCGGCCTCGGGGTAGTGCTCCTCGAGGTAGGCCCGACACTGGGCCAGCGCCTGGGGGTGGCTGGCCACGAGGTCGAACGACTCGCCCTGGGCCAGCAGGGCGTGCCGGATCGGCGTCACGATCTCCCGGACGACCGCGACGTCGTACTCGGTGAACGCGTCGAGCGACTCGGTGACCGACCCCTCGATGCTGTTCTCGACGGCCACGACCCCGCGGTCGGCCTCGCCGTCCGAGACGGCCTCCACGATGGCGGTGACCGACTCCCGGAACTCGATGTCGTCGTCGGCCACCGCCCGCGCGGCGCGGTGGGAGTAGGTGCCAGCCGGCCCGAGCGTGAGCGTCGTCATACCCCCCGCTACTCCGCTCGCGTGCTTAAGGCCGGTGGTTCGCGGGGTCGCTACCGCGTGTGGATGGCCTCGCCGCGGGCGGCCCGCGCGGCCTCCTGGACGGCCTCCGAGAGCGTCGGGTGGGTGTGGATCGTCGCGGCCACGTCCTCGAGGCGGGCGCCCATCTCGAGGGCCAGTCCGCACTCGGCCAGCAGTTCCGAGGCCTCCGGGCCGACTATCTGGGCCCCGAGCAGGAACTCGTCCGCGCTGGTGACGACCCGGACGAACCCCTCCGTCTCGTCCAGCGTCAGCGCGCGGCCGCTGGCCCGCATCGGCATCTCGCCGACGACGGGGTCGTAGCCGGCTTCGCGGGCCTCGGCCTCGGTGAGGCCGACCGTCGCCACCTCGGGGTCGGTGAACACCGCCGCCGGGACGGCGACCTGGTCCAGCGCGGCGGGCTCGCCGGCGATCACTTCCGCGGCCACCTCCCCCTCGGCCATCGCGGCGTGGGCCAGCATCGGTTCGCCCGTCACGTCGCCGACGGCGTACACGCCCTCGGCGGTCGTCTCCGCGCGCTCGTCGGTCTCGACGAAGCCGTCCTCGTCGGTCTCGACGCCCAGCGCGTCCAGTCCGACGCCCTCGGTCACGGGCTCGCGGCCCACCGCGACCAGCACGGCCTCGCCTTCGAAGGTCGTCACCTCGCCGTCTTCGTCCTCGGTGTGGACGGTGACGCCGTCCTCGCGGGCCGTCCACTCGCTGGCGGCCTCGCCGAAGTAGAAGTCCACCCCCAGGTCGGCCGCCTGCTCGCGGACGAGGTCGGCCACGTCGTCCTCGTAACCCGGCAGCGGGGCCTCGAGCAGTTCGACGACGGTCACGTCCGCGCCCAGTTTCTGGAACGCCGTCGACAGCTCCATCCCGATGTAGCCCGCGCCCACGACGATCAGCGACTCGGGCAGCGATTCGAGGGCCAGCGCGTCCTTCGAGGAGAGGACGTGCTGGCCGTCGAACTCGAAGCCCGGCACCGTGGCCGGGCGACTGCCGGTCGCCACGATGGCCTGCTCGAAGGCCACCGTCTCCGAGCCCTGCCCCTCGCCGCCGTGGGCGATGCGGGCCTCGCCCTCGCCGGTGAACGTCGCCTCCCCCTCGATCAGTTCGACGCCCGCTGCCTCGCACAGCGACGCGACGCCGCGGGTGAGCCGGGTCACCACCCTGTCTTTCCACTCGACCGTGCCCGCGAGGTCGACCGCTGGGTCGGCGTACACGCCCATCCCCTCGGCGGTGGCGGCGCGGTGGGCCACGTCGCCCGCTGAGAGCAGGGCCTTCGAGGGAATACAGCCGTGGTTGAGGCAGGTCCCCCCGACCGTGTCCCGCTCGACGAGGGTGACGTCCACGCCCAGTTGCCCGGCCCGGATGGCGGCGACGTAGCCGCCCGGGCCGCCCCCGACGACCAGCAGTTCGGTACCCGTTGTGACGTCTCCGACGACCATACCCGACCCTCGCCGCCCGTCCCCAAAAGTGGCCGTGTCTGGGGCGTCCACGGCGAGCAGTCCGTGTCCGGGTACGCTCGCGGCGAGCAGTCCGTGTCCGGGGTACGCCCGCGGCGAGCAGTCCGTGTCCGGGGTACGCCCGCGGCGAGCAGTCGGGTAGTATTTTGCCCCGGGGGCCCACGTGCCGCCATGAACGTCGGCATCATCGGCACCGGCGCCGTCGGCACCGCCCTCGCGACCGGACTGACCGCCGCCGGCCACGACGTGGTCGTCGGTTCGCGCGACCCGGACGCAAACCGCATCGAGGGCGTCACGGTCGACACCCAGCGGGCGGCGGCCGAACACGGCGCCGCCGTGATCCTGGCGGTGCCCGACGGGGTCGTCCTCGACGTCGTGACCGAGTTGCGGGACGCGCTGGACGACACCGCCCTGCTGGACGCGACCAACGAGTACCCCGAACCGCGCGCCGACGAACCGCTGGCCCGGCGGGTGGCCGACGCCGCGCCTGCGGCCGCCGTCGTGAAGGCGTTCAACACCGTCGGCGCGGGCCGCATGACCGACCCGGACTTCGAGGGCGAGGCCGCGACGATGTTCCTCGCGGGCGACGACCCGGCCGCCGTCGACGCCGCGGCGGTGCTGGCCCGCGACCTGGGCTTCGAACCGGCCGTCGCGGGCGACCTCTCGGCGGCCCGCCACCTCGAGCACCTCGCGCGCTTCTGGATCGACCTCAGCAGCGACTACGGGCAGGACATCGCCTTCCGCTTCCTCCGGGAGGCGCCCGGGGAGTGATACGGATTCTCGGGACTGTTTAGCGCGGGTTCGACGGCGCGACCCGATCCACAGACCCGTCGCCACGTGGACGATCGTGCGGAGCGAACGACAGCTTTATTCCACGGACGAGCGAACGATCGCGCGGTGTTGGGGGGAGAGCTCGGACAGCGCCTCTGACACGCGTCCGACCCGACCCAACATCCCGATAGTTTTCGCCGTCGACCGGAGACGTGGGCGGAGCCGTGTCTCTGCGGTGGAGATAGCGACCGAAGGTCCCCGCTCGCCGAGCGGCGCCGCCGTGATCGCAGGGCGGGATGGCAGACGGACCAGTGCGAGTCGCCCCCGTCTCGACCGCAGACGTCGGGTGATCGACTCGGTACAGGATCGCTCGCAAGAACCCGTATTAGTCGACGTTCTCGTGCTGGTAGCTCCCCTCGTAGGTCCACTCGTGGGCCGCTTCGGCCAGCACGAGCTGAGCGACGCGGGCCCCGGGTTCGATCTCGATGGGGTGATACACCTCGAGCAGGCCCTCGCCGCGGCCGTCGTAGCCGGCGTCCCAGACGGCCGTATCCAGCATGCAGGAGTTGCGAAGCAGCGACGAGCGCGGGTAGACGAACCCGACGTGTCCCTCGGGGATGCGGACCCGCTCCGCGTACTCGACGACGTAGCCCCCCGGGGAGAGCTCGTAGTCGGGATCGGCCGACAGTTCGCGGCGCGCGCCGACGGTCTTGCCGTCGCGGCCGATGCGACCGGGCCCGCGTTGCTCGTGGACGGCCGCGACAGTGAGGTCGACGCCGTTGGGCTGGACCTGCTCCTCCCGCAGATCGCCGAGCTGTGCGGCGACGAAGGGGCCGCTCTTGAACATACCGCCCCTCCGGGGGCGTCCCGGATAGGCCTTCCCCCGGGGTGCAGGTGAGTGACGATCGACAGCAGGCGGCGAAAGGTCCGACAGCGACCCGAAGAATGCTGGTAGGGACCGACGGACAGCGGGCAGCCCCGGGGGCGGCGCGGCGAGCGGTGAATACGCGGGATTTATACACGCGCGTCCGTGAGGTTCGGACGTTATGGGACAGACGCTCACGGAGAAGATTCTCGGCGATCACCTCGTGGAGGGCGACCTCGTCCCCGGCGAGGAGATCGGCATCGAGATCGACCAGGTCCTCACACAGGACACCACGGGGACGATGGTCTGGCTGCAGTTCGAGGCGATGGACTTAGACGAGGTCCAGACCGAGATCGCCGCCCAGTACTGCGACCACCAGACCTACCAGTTCGACTTCAAGAACACCGACGACCACCGCTTCCTCCGCTCGGCGGCCGGCACCTTCGGCGCGTACTTCTCGCGGCCCGGGAACGGCATCTGTCACCAGGTCCACAAGGAGAACTTCGCCGCGCCCGGCAAGACGATGCTCGGGTCGGACTCGCACACGCCGACGCCCGGCGGGCTGGGCGAACTCGCCATCGGCGCCGGCGGCATCGACGTCGCCGTCGCGATGGGCGGGGCCCCCTACTACATCGACATGCCCGAGGTCGTCAACGTCCGCCTCGAGGGCGAACTCCCAGCGTGGGCGACCGCCAAGGACGTCATCCTCGAGCTCCTGCGTCGCCTCTCCGTGAAGGGCGGCGTCGGTAAGGTGCTCGAGTACACCGGTCCCGGCGTCGAGACGCTGTCGGTCCCCGAGCGGACGACGATCACCAACATGGGGACGGAACTGGGCGCGACCACGTCCATCTTCCCGACCGACGAGCGCACCGAGGACTTCCTCGCCCGCCTGGGCCGCGAGGAGGAGTACGTCGAGCTCTCTCCCGACGAGGACGCCGAGTACGACGACGAGGTCGTCGTCGACCTCTCGGACCTGGAACCGCTCATCGCCCAGCCCTCGATGCCGGACAACGTCGTCCCGGTGCGCGAGGTGGCCGGCGAGGACGTCGAGCAGGTCATCGTCGGCTCCTGTACCAACGGCGCCTACGAGGACATCCTCCCCGCGGCGAAGATGCTGACCGGTCGCGAGATCGACCCGACGACCGAGATGATCGTCGCCCCCGGTTCGAAGCAGGCCTCGGAGATGCTGGCTCGCGAGGGTCGGACCGCCGAGATGATGGCGGCCGGCGTCAACTTCTCGGAGGCGACCTGCGGCGCCTGCATCGGCATCGGTCACGTCCCGGCCTCCGACTCGGTGAGCCTGCGGACGTTCAACCGCAACTTCGAGGGGCGCTCGGGCATCGAGGACGACAACGTCTACCTCTGTAGCCCGGAGGTCGCCACGGCCTCGGCCATCGCCGGCGAGATCGTCGATCCCCGGGACCTGGCCGAGGAACTGGGCGACCTCGAGGACCCCGGCTTCGAGATGGGCACCAAGTACGGCGGCAAGGACGCCGACATCATCGAGCCCGACGAGGCGCCCGACGACGACCTCATCAAGGGCCCCAACATCGGCGACGTGCCCCTGAAGGACGCCCTCGACGCCGACCTGGCGGGCGAGGCGCTCCTGAAGATGGACGACAACATCACGACCGACCACATCATCCCCGCCACCTCGGACATCCTGAAGTTCCGCTCGAACGTCCCGAAGCTCAGCGAGTTCACCCTCTCGCGCATCGACGAGACGTTCGCGGAGCGCGCCGAGGCCGCCGACGGCGGCTTCCTCGTGGCCGGCGAGAACTACGGGCAGGGCTCCTCGCGGGAACACGCCGCGCTGTGCCCCATGTACCTGGGCATCGAGGGCGTGTTCGCCCAGAGCTTCGCCCGCATCCACAAGGCGAACCTGTTCAACTTCGGGCTCGTGCCCTTCGAGATCGACGCGGAGACCTACGAGCGCCTCGAGCAGGGCGACGACATCCACGTCGTCGACGACGTCCGCGAGGGCGTGGCCTCGGGCGCCGAGGAGTTCACCGTCCGCGTCAACGACGACTGGGAGTTCACCGCCACGCTCGACGCTTCCGAGCGCGAGCGCGCGATGCTCGCGGCCGGCGGCAAACTGCGCTGGACCAAGGAACAGGCCGAGGGCGGCAGCGGTGTCGCGCCCGCCGACGACTGATCGGGGCCTCGAACCCTCTTCTCTCTCTTTCACACGGGTAGCGACGGCATCGGTGGTCGACGGCCGACGCCGTGGCCGACGGCGCCGTCGCTCGACAGTGGCATCGAAAGGAAAGGTGGGGATTGGGGGGTGTGGGGGTGGGGTGGCACCCGAAAATGGGTGCACGCGGGGGTACGGGGTTGACGCCAAAGAGCCTTGTGGCCGAGTCGTTCCCGCGTTCCATCCGCTCACGGGAGGGATAATCGTGACACTGAGCGGGCGCCACGGCTATGTGCGCGCGGTCCGTACGCCCGGTCGTGACGACCACAGCGCCCAGCGGCGACCCGCCCCGGGTCCGCCGCGCCCGCCGCGCGGACCTGCTGTCGATCCACCGGATCGAGCAGTCGGCGTTCCCCCAGCCGTGGCCGTTCTCGGCGTTCGAAAGCTACCTCGGGGAGCCGGGCTTTCTGGTCGCCGAGCCGCCCGCCGAGACGCCGAGCCCGGGCGTCGACGGCTACGTCGTCGCCGACGCGATCCCCAACCACGGGACGCCGCTGGGCCACGTCAAGGACATCGCCGTCCGGGAACAGCGCCGCGGCGAGGGCGTCGGTACCAGCCTGCTCGAGCGGGCGCTCGGGGTGCTCGACGACCGCGGCTGTGGGTCGGTGAAACTCGAGGTGCGCGTCTCGAACGACCCCGCCATCTCGCTGTATCGCGGCTTCGGCTTCGAGCACCGCCGGACCGTCCCGGGGTACTACGGCGACGGCGAGGACGCGCTGGTGCTCGTGACGGCGCTCGAGTGAAACGCATTTCCGCGCGGCGCCCCCTCGGTCCGGTATGGGCTATGCCTGTCCGGTGTGTGAGATCCCCCAGCCGGACGCCGTCCACCTCGCCAATCACGTCGCCTTCTCCGCGCTGACCGGCGACGACGATCACGAGGCGTGGCTGGACGAGCGCGTCCCCGACTGGGGGCAGATGGGCGAGGACGACCTCGCGCCGCTGGTCGCCGAGCGCGCCGAAAAACGGGACGTCGCCGTCGAGGACGCGACGGGAGCGGACGGCGGGCGGGGCCGCGATCGCGGTCCCGCGCCCGGTCACGACCACGCACGCGGTGGCGAGGCCGGTCGCGCCCGTGATCATGGCCACGCACGCGGTGGCGAGGCCGGTCGCGCCCGTGATCATGGCCACGCACGCGGTGGCGAGGCCGGTCGCGTCGGTGGCTCCGACCACGCACGCGCCCGCGGTAGTCGGCCGTCGGGCGGCGACCTCGACCCCGAGGCGGCCGCGATTCTCGAGGAGGCCCGGGAACTGACCCGCGAGATGCGCGATCGGGCCGACGACGCGGCGACCGAAGACGAAACCGAGTAGTCGGCCGACGGTGTAGGGTCGGACATGCACACGGAGGGTCGGTTCGCGCCAGAGACGGCCGACCGGGCGCGCGAGCGCTACGCGGCGGTCGGCACGACCGCACAGGTCGTCGTCAGACAGGTCGCGCGGGCGATGTCGTTCGACCGCGAGGAGTACGACGAGCGGGTCACCCCGGACGTGGTCGAGACCGCGCGGGACGTCGTCTTCGCCGGGGACCTGCGGATCCACGTCGGCACCCGCGAGGAGTTCGAGGACTGGCGCGACGGGCGCGACTACGAGGTCGAGCGGATCGGCTCCGAGAACGTCGACGGGGTGGCCTGGCACGCCGCGCCCTTCGCCGACCTGGCGGTGGCCGCCACCTTCAGCGAGGAGCCCGACGCGGCCGTCGAGACCGTCCGCCGGCAGGCGATGGGGCGGATCTACGAGGACGTGGTGTAGATGCGCCGGGTGACCCGCCGGGTGCTCGTCGGCCTGCTCGTGGTGGTGGTGCTGTTGCTGGCACTGGGCGCGCTGCCGTCGTACATCCGGAGCGGCGATCCCTACTACATGACGGCGACGCCGGCGGCGGGCAACCACACGGCCGTCAACGCCACCGGCCTCTCGGACCGGTACCCCTACACGAACGCCGCGCTGGCCGACGCGACCGCGACCGATACCGGCCGCGCGGACCCCTACTGGCGGGGGCCGGTCGGATTCAAGGAGGCGTTCACCCACTCGCCGTTCGACGAACTGGCGGCGCTTGGCCAGCACGACCCGGCAGCCAGGGAGGGCGACGCGGTGTACGTCACCGCGAACGGTACGCTTTACCGGCTCTCGATCCAACAGGACCAGCAGTGACAGCGCGCGAGACCGCCCACGAGTGGCCCGTCCGGGAGTCCGTGACCGAGTACGAGACCGGCTGGTACGACGGCGGCTACGACCTCGTCGAACAGCCGGACGGCTCCGAGAAACGCTACTACTGGGCTGAACTGCCCGACGCCGTCGTGGTGGTCGCCCGGGCCGACGACGGCGTCGTCTTCGTCGATCAGTACCGGCCGGCCATCCGCGAGCAGTGTCTCGAACTCCCCGCCGGCATCGTCGAGGACGGGGAGTCGTTCACCGAGGCCGCCGCGCGCGAACTGCGCGAGGAGACGGGGTTCGACCCCGCTGGGGTCTCCCTGCTGGCGTCGTTCTGGTGTTCGACCGGCGTCCTCCGGCACCGCCGTGGCATCGTCTTCGCCGAGGGGCTGGAACCCGTCGAGCGCGATCTGGACGACAACGAGTTCCTCTCGGTCCGCCCGGTCCCCGTCGAGGACGCCCTCTCGGTCGCCCGGCGTCAGCCCGCGAACGACGCCACGATCGAGGGGATCTTGCTCGCCCGCGAGGAGGGGCTACTGTGACCGGCGACGGAGCGCCCGATGACAGAGCGCCCGACGACGCGCCGCCCGACCGGCCGTGGCCGGTCGTCGACACCGAGGTCGTCTGGGACCACGAGTTCTTCGCGGCAGGCTACGACGTGCTCGAGCGGCCGGACGGCGAGCGGGTCAACTACTACTGGATCGACGCCAACGACGTCGCGGTGATCGTCCCGGTGACCGACGACGGCCGGGTGGTGCTGATCGAGGAGCGCTCCCGGCAGTTGCGGGGCCGGACCGTCGGCTGTCCGGCCGGCCGCTGCGAGGACGGCGAGACCCACGCCGAGGCCGCCGCCCGCGAACTGCGCGAGGAGACCGGCTACCGCGCCGGCACGCTCGAGCCCCTGGGCACCTTCCGCCCGGACGCGTGGGTCCGGATGGACGCCGCCGTGTTCGCCGCGACGGAACTGCGGGCCGGCGAGCGCGACCTGGACGACGCCGAGTCGATCACCGTCCGCGAGGTGCCCGCCGACGAGGCGCTGGCGACCGCGCTCGACGCCGAGGTGGTCCACGGCACCCAGGTCGTGCCGCTGTTGTTCGCTCACGAGGCCGGGCTGCTGTGATCGTCGCGCCTTCCCGTCTCCGCAACCGTCAGCGGTTTGGGCCTCGACCGCCGACCCGTCGGGCATGGACGGCGAGATAGCGCCGGCGGACCTGCGAGCGCGCCTCGACGGGGACGCCCCCCGCGTGGTCGACATCCGCACGCCCGCTTCGTTCCGCGAGGCCCACATCCCCGGCAGCGAGAACCTCCCGCTCGGACAGTTGCCCGACCGCGTCGACGCCGTCGCGGACGCCGATCACGTCGTGACGGTCTGTCCCCACGGGAAAGCCAGCGTCAAGGCCGCGCGCCTGATCGCCGCCTACGAGGGGTTCGACGGGCGCGTCGAGAGCCTCCGGGGCGGCCTCGAGGCCTGGGACGGGCCACTGGCCGGCCGCGCCGCCGACGCCGAGGACGACGGGAACCACGCCGAGGGCGACGAGGAAAGTCACGGTCGGGGCGACGAGGGGCCGGAAGCGCCGTTCTGACGGGAGCGGCGTCCTGACCGGCGGCGCCGCTGGCGAGCGTCGAGGGCGGCTCGGTGAGAATGACTCGTCACACGGGGCTCGGTGGGGGTAACCCCTCGTCACGGCCGCCCGGTGGCGGTTGGCGCGGACCGGCTTTCGGACTTTCGACTTCCCGCCGGCCGGGACTGTCACCACTCCGCCGCCGCGCGGTGCTCGGCGGCGAGTGTCGCCACGTCGTCGGCGGAGAGCGCCCCGCGCTCGGTCAGTACCGCGTCGACGGCCCCGGCGGGCGTCACCTCGAAGGTCGGGTTCGCCACCGCGAGGTCGGCGTCGCCGTCGTACACCTCCGCGGGGTCGCGCGCCTCGCGGTCGACGGCGTCGTCGGGGGCCACCTTGTCGCTCGCGGCGACGACGTAGGTGGGACAGTCCGCGGGGGCCGCGAGCGCCGCCCCCCGGGTCCCGACCTTGTTCAGCACGCGCCCGTCCGGGAGCATCCGGTCGGCCCCGACAACGAGCGCCCCGGCCGACCACGACGCCAGTTCGCCGGGGAAGGCGGCGTCGGTGGTCAGGGTCACGTCCGCGCTGTCGGCCAGTGCCTCGGCGACGCCGACGCCTTCCCGGCCGGGTCGGGACTCCGCGACCAGCACCGCCGACGGGTCCCGCTCCCGGAGAGCGGTCAGCGCCGTCCCCGACCGGGAGAGCGTCGCCACGCGTTCCGGGAGCCGTTCGGCGGCGAGCGTCGCGGCCCGCCGGTCGGCGTCGAGCGCCCCGCGGGCGTGCTCGTGAGCGCGCTCCCGGAGGGCCGCGGGCGTCCCGTCGCCGGCCGCGGCCCGCATCGCCCGGTTCACCCGGTTGGCGACGACGACCATCGCGGGCCGGGCGTCGCGGAGACGGCGGGCAAGCGAGGCCAGCGCCGCCCAGTCGTCGCCGTCCCGCTCGGCCCGCTCGTCGGCCTCGTGGCGCCCGACCGCGGCGAGGCCGGCCTCGTCGCGCAGCACCTCCAGCGCCCGCACCGACAGCCAGGTCGACCCGTGCTCGCGGTCCCCGGTGATCGTCGCCACGCGCGGGCGCACCCGGTCGTAACTGGTCCACAGGCGTGGCACCGTCTCCCGGGCCAGGATGGCCGTCGGCGGGACCCACGCCACGGCCGCAGTCTCGCGGTTCGGTTCGACGTCGCGGCCCCCGACCTCGAACAGGAACGGGTGGACGACCCACCGCCGGTCCAGGTCGGCGTCCGCGACGGGAAACGGCTCGCCCGCCCGGACCAGCGTCGCGTCGGCCAGTCCCGTCTCCTCGCGGATCTCGGCGCGGGCGGCCGAAAGCGGGTCCCGATCGGGCGCCGTCGGGTCTGTCCCGTCGCTCGCGACGTGGCCGGCGACCGCGCCCCACGCCCCGGCGTAGGAGCCGACCGCGTCGCTCCGCCGCAGGAGCAACACCTCGCCGCCCTCGCGCAGGAAGCAGGTGACGACGGGCACCTCGTCCATGCCGGCACTCGGGGCGGCCGGCCAATCAATCCTCGGCCGGGCGGAAGGTGACGCTGCGGGCCTCCAGGTCCTCGCGGTAATCGATGCCGCCGACATCCCGGTCGGTCGTCGGGAAACACTGATGGATCGCCCGGCCCGATCCTCGGTATGAACGTCCTCGTCCCGATCGACGGCTCCGACTGCAGTTTTCGAGCCCTCGAGTTTGCAACGGAATTCGCGAAGCGGTACGACGGGCGACTCCACGTCGTCCACATCACCGACCACCACGGGCGAGAGACGGACGCGGTACTCGAGGACGCGAGGGACCTCCTCGAGGAGGCGGACGTCGCCGACGACCCGGAGGTCGTCATCGACCTCGGGATGTCGAAGCCGAAGTACGCCGACCGCGTCGGCAAGGACATCCTCGAACGGGTCGAGAACGAGGGCTACGACCACGTCGTCATGGGCCACCACGGCACGGGACGGATCGGCCGCGCGCTCCTGGGCAGCGCGGCCGAGACTGTCGTCCGCGCCGCCGAAGTCCCGTCCACCGTCGTTCCGTGAAACCCGCCGTTCACGCCGGCAGGGACACGCGGCTGGCGAACGTGCGGCGCTCGGCGTCGTACAGCGCGAGCGCGTCGACCGTCCACTCGAGGGGGTCGACCGGGCCGGCGATGGCGTGAGCGGCGTCCGGGTCGCCGCCGCGGGCGACGGTGACGTGGGGGACGTAGCCGTCGCCCTCGATACCGTCGACGGGATCGAACGCCGCACAGAGGCGCTCGTGGAGGGCTCGCAACGCGGGGCTCTCGACGGCGAGGTACACGACGGGGCCGGTCCCCGTCGGGGGGTCGGTGAACACGTCCACGGCGTCGATCCGGGCGGCGAAGGGGGCGGTGCCGGAAATCGCCTCGCGGGTGCGGGCCTCCAGTTCGCCGTAGGGGCCCGCACCGAGGCGCTTGACGACCAACGTTCGCTCGCCCCGCGGGCGCTGTCGGGCGTTGTGCAGGCGACGCGCGAGGTCGCCGGCGAGCGCGCCGACCGAGCCGGGGATCGGGACGTTCAGGCTGTACACGACCCTCGATAGGGCCGAGTCGGGGAAAAGAACCGCGGTCAGCGCCGATCGAGCGAACCGGAATGGAGCGAGCCACCGCAAGCGCCGACTCCGATCAGAGTCGATCGACCAGCCAGAGCACGATCAGGACGACGATCGCCAGCCCGATGAGCGGCTTCAGCAGTTCCAGCAGTCCGACGAGCAGCCCCTGGATGATCTCGGTGACGATCTCGACGGCGACCCAGACGATCACCAGGACGAGGACCACCTTCAGCAGCGTCTCGACCTCGACCTCGCCGCGGTTCATGCCCGGACCGGCGACCGCCGGCGAGAAATGGTTTGTGGCTCCGGTCGGCCTCGATTGTGGCTCCGGTCGGCCTCGACACGCCGGCGTTCGGTCCTGATCCGCCCGGAACCGGGCGGCCACGGGTTGCGCGCTCGACACCGTCCGAGCCGCGCGCTCGGCAACAAGCCATAAGCGACAGGCGGCGAAACGTCCCGTCGATGGATCGACGAGCCGTCGCGGTCGTCCTGGTCGTGCTGGCCGTCCCGACCGTGGCGGCTGCGGGTGCGGCCAGTGGATCACCCGCCCGGCGGGCCGGCCCACCGCTCGCGGCCCAGCAGTCGGTCACCCCGGACGTGGTCGCGCTGTCGGTGACGCTACACGACGACGGGAGCGCCGCGTGGACGGTCGAGAACCGGGTGCGCCTGACCGACGACGCCGACGTGGCGGCCTTCGAGGACCTGCAGGGAGACGTACGGACGAATCGTTCGGCGCACGTCGACCGGTTCAGGGATCGCATGGTGCGGACCGTGCGGGCCGCCGAGAACGCCACCGGCCGGGAGATGCGCGTCGCGAACGTCACCGTCGAGACGCGCGTCGAGTCGCTCCCCCGGCGGTACGGCGTCCTCACGTATCGCTTCGAGTGGACGAACTTCGCCGCGAGCGACGGCGACCGCCTGCGGACCGGCGACGCGCTGGCGGGCTTTTTCCTGGACAACGAGAGCCACCTCTCGGTGACGGTCCCCGCGGGCTATCACGTCGCGTCGGTCAGCCCGGCGGCCGACGAGCGCGGGAACCACACCGTCACGTGGCGCGGCCCCGCGGAGTTCGGCGCCGACGGCCCGGTCGTCGTGGCCGCGCCCGGCACGCCCACCCCGCGATCGGCGACGGGGGGCGGCCTCTCGCCGCTGCTGGCGGGCGCCGTCGTGCTGGCGCTGGGGCTGGTCGCCGCGGCCGCCCTCCTCGCCCGGAGTCGCGGCGGCGAAGGCGATAGCGGGGGGACAGACAGAGGCGGGGAGAGCGGCGACGGGGGCGGGGGGAGCGGCGAGAGCGGCGACAAAGACGGCGAGAGCGGCGACGAGGGGAGCGACGAGCCCCCGCTGGAACTGCTGAGCAACGAGGAGCAGGTCCTCCGGACGCTCGACGGGGCGGGCGGGCGGATGAAGCAGGCCGCCCTCGCGGAGGAACTCGACTGGACGGCGGCCAAGACGAGCCAGGTGCTCGGAGACATGCGCGAGGACGGGCAGATCGGGACGTTCCGCATCGGCCGCGAGAACGTCGTCACGCTCCCGGACGTCGATCTCACAGAAGGCGTCGGTGGCGAAGACGCGAGCGGCGACGGCGGAGACGAGAGCGGCGACGGCGGGGGTGACGGGACGTGATCGCTCCGCTGGCCCGCTTAATCCGGCTTAATCGGGCTGAATCCGGGGCGAGCGTGGGGCCGGTTTACGGGTATCGGGGGCCAAGGAGACGACCATGAGACGGAGCGCACTGCTGATCGCGGCCCTGGCGGTCCTCGCCGGCGCGGTGGTCGCGACCGGCGCGGCGGCGCAGGCGACGGCCGGCGGGGCGACCGCGTCCGGCGACGCGACCCCCGATAGCGGCGCGACCCCGGGATCGAGCGACGTCGCGCCGGGGGCGCGGCTCTCGGGCGTCGTCGGCGTGCAGGACGCTGAACTCCGCGGGTCGGTCGACGCCCGGTCGTTCGCGGCCCGGGTGGCAAACGCCAGTTCGGCCGACGAGCGGGCGGCGCTGGTCGCCGAGCGGGTCCGGACGCTCCGGGAGCGCGTCGACGCCCTGGAGCGCCGTCGCGAGTCCCTGGCGGCGGCCAGGGCGAACGGCTCGATGGACGCCGGCGAGTACCGCGCCCGGGCGGCCCGTCTGCACGCCGAGAGCGCGGCCGTCGAGCACGTCCTCGCGCGGGTGAACGCGACGGCGCGGGACCTGCCCGCGGCGGCGCTGCAGGCACACGGCGTCGACCGGGCAGCGCTGGCGACCCTCCGCGAGCGGGCCGGCGCGGCGGGCGGCGGCGAGGTCGCGGCAGCGGCGCGACAGATCGCCGGGCAGAACGCCGGACGGCCGGTCGGGGCCGGGCCGCCGGGAGCGCACGGCGGCGGGCCGGGGGCGGACCACGGCGCGCCGAACGGGACCGGCGGTCCCGGGGCCGGCGACGCGGGGAGTGGCCCGGAGAACGGCAACGGCCCGTGAGACGGACCGTTCTGAGCGAATGCGGGATGGCAAAGGGGGACACGACGGGACTATCTCGGAAGGTATTAGTACGGGCCTGGCAGTAGCCTACGATACATGAGCGAGAGCCGCGGCGTGGGCGCAGGCGAGGGCGCTACCCGCGGGTCCGTCCGACTTCTCCCGCGACGACGACCGGGCCGTTAGGCCCGCACACACTCACCCCACCGTCGTCGCGTCGTCTCCAATCGCCGCCCACCCGTCGGTTCCGGGGCGGTCAGGTCTCAACCGACACCACACCACAATGGCACCATCCGAATCCCCATCCGGCACGGTCGCGCTCGCCTTCTCGGGCGGGCTCGACACGACAGTCTGTGTCCCGCTACTGAAAGAGGAGTACGGCTACGACGACGTCATCGGCGTCACGGTCGACGTCGGCCAGCCCGACTACGAGTTCGAGGAGGCCGAGGAGACGGCCGAGGCGCTGGGCCTCGAGCACTACGTCGTCGACGCGCGCGAGGAGTTCGCGGACCTCTGCCTGCGGGCCGTCGAGGCCAACGCCGACTACCAGGGCTACCCCCTCGGGACGGCGCTGGCCCGGCCGGTCATCGCCGAGGCCATCCTCGAGGTGGCGACCGAGCAGGACTGCGCGGCGCTGGCCCACGGCTGTACGGGCAAGGGCAACGACCAGTTGCGCTTCGAGGCGGTGTGGCGCGACTCCGAGCTGGCGGTCATCGCGCCGGTGCGCGAACTCGGGCTCACCCGCGAGTGGGAAAACGAGTACGCCGAGAAGAAGGGCCTCCCCGTCGAGGGCGGCGAGGGCGGGCGCTACTCCATCGACACGAACATCTGGAGTCGCTCGATCGAGGGCTCGGAGCTGGAAGACCCCGCGACGATCCCCGAGGACGACATCTACCTCTGGACGGAGAACCCCGGCGGGAAGGCCTCGGAACTGGTCGAGATCACCTTCGAGGCGGGCACCGCGGTCGCCGTCGACGGCGCGGAGATGGGGTCGGTCGAACTCGTCGAGCACCTCAACGAGCGCGCGGGCGCCCACGGCGTCGGCCGCACGGACATGATGGAGGATCGCATGCTCGGGCTGAAGGTGCGGGAAAACTACGAGCACCCCGCGGCGACGGTGCTGTTGACGGCCCACGAGGCCCTCGAGGGGCTCGTGCTCACCAAGGAGGAGCGGTCGTTCAAGGCGCGGGTCGACCAGCAGTGGTCAGAGAAGGCCTACGAGGGGCTCATCGACGCGCCGCTGGTCGACGCCCTCGAGGGGTTCATCGACTCGACCCAGGAGCGGGTGACCGGCACCGTCACCGTCAAGCTCGAGGGCGGGCACTGCCGGCCGGTGTCCCGCGAGAGCGAGTACGCCGTCTACAGCGAGTCGGCCGCCTCCTTCGACGAGGAGGACGTCACGGGCTCGATCACGCAGGCCGACGCCACCGGCGTCGCCAAGTACCACGGCTTCCAGTCGCGGCTCGCGAACCGCGTCCTCGCGTCCGTGCGCGACGAGGCGGCCGAGCCCGCGGTCACGGACGGCGGCGACGAGGAGTGACCCCATGAGCGAGGACGGACCCGACGACGCGAACGAGCCCCACGACGCGGACGACGCCCGCGGAGCGGACGACGTCAGTGGCGCTGACGACTCCCGCAGAGCGGACGACGCCGGCGACGCGGACGCCGGGAGCGCGGTCCGGCGCGGGCGGTTCAGCGGCGGCCCCGCCCGCGGGTTCATGTCCTCGCTGGCCGACGACGAGCGCATCTTCGCGGCCGACCTCGCCGTGGACCGGGCCCACGTCGTCATGCTCGCGGAGCAGGACATCGTCGACGACGGGGTGGCCGGCGACGTCCTCGCCGCCCTCGAAGACATCGAGGCGGCGGGCCACGGCGCCCTGCCGGACGGCGAGGACGTCCAGGAGGCCATCGAGACGGCAGTCATCGAGCGGGTCGGGCCCGCGGGCGGGAAGATGCACACCGCCCGCTCGCGCAACGACGAGGTGGCCGCCGACATCCGCTATCGCCTGCGCGAGGACCTGCTGGACGCCCTCGGGGCGACGGTGGCGGCCCGCGAGCGGTTGCTCGAGGTCGCCGAGGCCCACACTGAGACGCTGCTGCCGGGGTTCACCCACCTCCAGTACGCCCAGCCGGTGACGGTCGGGTTCTGGGTGGCCTCCTACGAGGAGGCGCTGGCCCGCGACACCGAGCGCCTGCTGGCGGCCTACGCGCGGACCAACCGCTCGCCGCTGGGCGCGGGCGCGTTCGGCGGCGTCGCCTACCCCGTTGACCGCGAGCGGACGGCCGACCTGCTCGGGTTCGACGGCGTCGTCGAGAACGCGATGGACGCCGCCTCGACGCGGGACTTCCTCCTGGAGGCGACGACGGCGCTGGCGGCGCTGGCGACGACGCTGTCGGGGCTGGCCGAGGACCTGGTGGTGTACGCGAACAAGGGGTACGTCGACCTGGACGACGACTACGCTTCGACGTCCTCGATAATGCCCCAGAAGAAAAACCCCGACTCGCTGGAGCTGGTGCGGGCCCGCGCCGGCGACGCCGCCGCGGCCGTCTCGGGCCTGCTGACGACGCTGAAGGGGCTGCCCCGGGCGTACAACCGCGACCTCCAGCGCGCGACGGGGTACGGCTGGGACGCCGTCGACGCCGTCACCGACGCGCTGGAGGTGGCCACCGGCGCGGTGGCGACCGCCACCTGGGACGAGGCCGCCCTCGAGGCGGAGGCCGGCGCGGGGTTCTCGACGGCGACGGGCGTCGCCGACCGCCTGGCGCAGGCAGGCGTTCCCTTCCGCACGGCCCACGAGGTGGTCGCGCGAGCAGCCACCGACTACGCGGGCGACGCGCCCGACTACGACGCGATCGACGCCGCGGCGCGTACGGTGCTGGACGAACCGCTGTCCGCCCACGTCGACCGCGAGGTCGTCGAGGCGGCGCTCGATCCGCGCGAGAGCGTGGCGATGCGGGCCTCCCGGGGCGGCCCGGCGCCCGACGCCGTCGCGGCCCACCTGTCGGTCGCCCGTGACGCCCTCGACGAGGACCGCGAGGCGCTGGCGGCCCGCCGGGAGGCCGTCGCGGCCGCCGCCGAGCGCCGCCAGCAGGAGGTGGAGCGGTATGTGTGACCCGCCGCTCCCACGACCCCCGCGAGGGGTACTACCAGAAATCTGATATTGAATTCCGAGTGGTCGTAAATACGGCACTTCTGCACCGTTAGGAACCGGTTTCGATAACCAATCTATTCTGATAAGTTCGCAGGGTTTAAGTGGGTCGGGGCGCGAGTGGGGAGTACGATGGCAGAATGCGTCGAGTGCGGGGCGGACGTGTCCCTGCACGCGGACCTGGAAGTCGGAGAGATCGTCGACTGCGCGACCTGCGGCGCCGAACTCGAGGTCGTCGGCACCGACCCCGTCGAGCTCGACTCGGCCCCCGAACTCGAAGAGGACTGGGGCGAGTGATCGCCCGGGTCGACCGGACGGGGAGACAACGACAGCAGGCGAGACCATGACAGCAGTTACGTTCGTCGCCCGCGCGACACGCGCGGACGACCACGAGCCATGAACGTGGGGGTCCTCTACTCCCGGATCCGCCGGGACGAGAAGCTCCTGCTCTCGGAGCTTCGCGACCGGGGCCACGAGGTCACCAAGATCGACGTCCGCAAACAGCGGTTCGGCCTCACCGAACCGCCGGCCGACCTCGAGGGCGTCGACGTCGTCGTCGACCGCTGTCTCGCGACCAGCCGGTCGGTGTACGCGACGAAGTTCGTCGACGCCTACGGCGTGCCCGTCGTCAACGGGCCCGAGACCGCCGAGGTGTGTGCCGACAAGGTGAAAAACAGCCTCGCGCTGGTCGAGGCGGACGTGCCGACGCCGAACACGGAGGTGGCGTTCACGAAAGACGCCGCGCTGGAGGCAATCGAGTCCTTCGGCTACCCCTGCGTGCTCAAGCCCGTCGTCGGCTCGTGGGGCCGTCTGATGGCAAAGATTGACTCCCGCTCGGCCGCCGAGGCGATCCTCGAGCACAAGGAGACGCTTGGCCACTACGAGCACAAGATCTTCTACGTCCAGGAGTTCGTCGACAAGCCCGGCCGGGACATCCGCGTGCTGGCGACCGACGGCGAACCCGTCGCCGCGATGGTCCGCTCGTCGGACCACTGGCTGACCAACGCCGCCAAGGGCGCCGAGACCGAGGCCTTCGAGCTCGACGACCGCGCGCTGGACCTCGTCGAGCGGGCCAGCGACGCCGTCGGCGGCGGCCTGCTCGGCATCGACCTGATGGAGGTCGGCGTCGAGGAGACGGGGGCCGCGAGCGACCCCGAGGACTACACCGTCCACGAGGTCAATCACACCGTCGAGTTCAAGGCGCTCAACGAGGTCACGGACGTCGACGTGCCCGCTCGTGTCGTCGACTGGCTCGAGACGAAAGTCGAACGGGACGCGGAGGTCTCGGCGTGACCTACACCGCGAGCGTCGTCGGCGGGTCGGGTTTCACCGGCGGCGAACTCCTGCGGCTGCTGGCCGGCCACCCCGAGTTCGAGGTGGTCCAGGCGACGAGTCGCTCCAAGGAGAACAAGACCGTCGGCCACAGCCACCCCAACCTCCGCGCGCTGGACCTGCGGTTCTCGGACCCCGCGGCCCTGGAGAGCGTGGACGTCCTCTTTGCGGCCACGCCCCACGGCGTCTCGATGGGGCGCATCGACGAGTTCCGGGACGCCGCCGACACCGTGGTCGACCTGTCGGCGGACTTCCGGCTGGACGCCGCGGAGCCCTACGACGAGTACTACGACGGCCACGAGCGCCCCGAACTGCTCTCCGAGTCCGAGTACGCGCTGCCGGAACTGAACCGCGAGAACCTCCCCGGCGCGGACCTCATCGCCGCCGGGGGCTGTAACGCGACGGCGACCATCCTCGGCCTGCTCCCCCTGTTCGAGGCCGGAATCCTCTCGGGCGAGGAGCGCGTGGTCGTCGACGTGAAGGTCGGCTCCTCGGAGGGCGGTGCGGGCGGCGGCGAGGCCTCCAGCCACCCCGAGCGGTCCGGCGTCGTGCGCCCGTACGCGCCGACGGGCCACCGCCACGAGGCCGAGATCGAGGCGTTCCTCGGCCTCGAGGTGTCGTTTACCGTCCACGCGGTGGACATGATTCGCGGGGCGGCGGCGACCTGTCACGTCTTCCCCGAGGAGCGCGTGACCAAGGGCGACCTCTGGGGCGCCTACCGCGGGAGCTACGAGGACGAACCGTTCGTCGAACTGGTCGCGGGCGGGGGCGGCGTCTACCGCTACCCCGAGCCCAAGGCCGTCGCGGGCACGAACCGCGCCGAGGTGGGCTTCGCGCTCGACCCCGGCAACGCCCGCGTGGTCGCGTTCTCGGCTATCGACAACATGATGAAGGGCTCGGCCGGCCAGGCGGTCCACGCCGCCAACGTCGCGCTGGGCCTCGAGGAGACGGCGGGGCTTGAGTTCCCGGGCCTCCACCCCGTCGGCGCGCCATAGCTTCGAGGTGATTTCATGACAACGGTCATCAAAGTCGGTGGCGCTCGTGCCGTCGATCCAGCGGGTGCGCTGGCCGACGTGGCGACGCTGCGCGAGCGCGGGGAACAGGTCGCCGTCGTCCACGGCGGGTCGACGGCCGTCGACGAGACGCTCGAGCGGCTCGGCATCGAACCGGAGTACGTCGAGACGCCGGCCGGCGTCGTCGGCCGCTTCACCGACGCCGAGACCATGGAGGTGTTCGAGATGGTGTTCGGCCACCTCAACACGCAACTGGTCGCGGGCCTCCAGAGCGAGGGGGTCGACGCGGTCGGGCTGTCGGGCGTCGACGGCAAACTCCTCTATGGCCCGCGCAAGTCCGCCGTCCGGGTGCTCGAGGACGGCAAGCGCAAGATCCGCCGGGGCGACCACTCGGGGACCATCGAGCGCGTCAACGGCGACCTGCTGGAGACGCTGCTGGCCGACGGGTACACGCCCGTCGCCAGCCCCCCGATGGCCGGGAAGGACGGCGACGCGGTCGTGCCCGTGAACACGGACGCCGACCGCTCGGCGGCCGCCATCGCGGGCGAACTCGACGCGCGTCTGGTGCTGTTGACCGACGTGGCGGGCGTCTACCGGGACACCGACGACCCCGAGACGCGCATCGAGTCCGTCGAGACGCCCGACGAGTGGGCCGCCCTCGAGGACGCCGCCGAGGGGTTCATGGGCCGGAAGGTCATGGCCGCCGAGGAGGCGCTGTCGGCGGGCGCGCCCGAGGTGGTCGTCGCGGACGCCAACGCCGGGACCCCGGTGCTGTCGGCCCTCGAGGGCGGCGGCACCCACGTCTATCAGTCGGCGCTGCCAGCCGAGGAGACAGACACATGAGCAGCTTCGTCTTCAACGAGAAACCCATCCAGATCGAGGCGGGCGACGGCGCCTCCCTCTACGACGACGACGGCACGGAATACCTGGACATGGGCGCGTCCTACGCCTGTGTCCCCCTGGGCCACGGCCACCCCGCGGTCCAGGAGGCCGTCACGGAACAGTTCGAGAAGCTCACCTACGTGCAGGCCTCCTACCCGAACTCGACGCGCACGTCGCTGTACGAGACGCTCGCCGACGCCGCGCCCGACCCCATCGGGAAGGTGTGGCTGTGTAACTCCGGCACCGAGGCGAACGAGGCGGCGCTGAAGTTCGCCCGCGCGGCGACCGGCAACTCCAAGCTGATCGCCACGATGCAGGGCTTTCACGGCCGCACGATGGGGTCGCTGGCGACCACCTGGAAGGACAAGTACAAGGAGCCCTACGAGCCGCTGGCCGGCGACGTGTCGTTCGTGCCCTACGACGACCCCGACGCGATCCGCGAGGCCGTCGACGAGGAGACGGCCGGCGTCATCGTCGAACCGATTCAGGGCGAGGGCGGGATCAACCCCGCCTCGACGGCGTTCCTCGAGGCGGCCCGCGAGGCCACCGCCGACGCGGGCGCGGCGCTCATCTTCGACGAGGTCCAGACCGGGATGGGCCGGACGGGGACGCTGTGGGCCAGCGAGCAGGCCGGCGTCGTCCCGGACATGCTCACCGCGGCGAAGGGACTCGGCAACGGCTTCCCCGTCGGCGCGACCCTCTGTCGGGACTGGATCGCCGAGGACTACGGCAGCCACGCCTCGACGTTCTCGGGCGGGCCCGTCATCTCCGCGGCTGCCGACGCCACCGTCTCCACCATCCTCGCGGAGGACGTGCCCGGCCACGCCGCCGACGCGGGCACGCGCCTGCAGGAGCGGCTCGCGGACGAACTCGGCGACGAGGTCCGCGAGGTGCGCGGCGAGGGCCTGATGATCGGCGTCGAGGTGGGCCGCCGCGCGATGGGTGCGCTGCGGGACCTCGCGATGGACCACCAGGTGCTGGCGCTGCCGGCCGGCCGGACCGTCGTGCGCCTGCTCCCGCCGCTGACCGTCGGCGACGAGGAGATCGAGACGGTCGTCGACGCGCTCGCGGAGGTGCTCACGTGAGCGAGACCGAGACGGAGGCCCGGACCGGCGACGCCGGGCCCCGGGAACTGCTGGAGGAGCTGGTCCGCATCCCCTCGGTGAGCCGCGACGAGCGGGCGTGTGCCGAGCGGCTGGCGGCCTACTTCGAGGCCAACGGTCGCGAGGTCTGGATCGACGAGGTGGGCAACGTCCGCGCGCCCGCCGACGACGGCGTCCTGCTGACCTCCCACATCGACACCGTGCCCGGCGACATCCCGGTCCGGGTCGAGGACGGCGCGGACGGCCCCGAACTGTGGGGGCGCGGGAGCGTCGACGCGAAGGGCCCGCTGGCGGCGATGGCCGTCGCGGCCGTCCGCACGGGGGCGAGTTTCGCCGGCGTCGTCGGCGAGGAGGTCGACTCGGCGGGCGGGCGCTACCTCGTCGAGGACCGCGAGGCCGTCCCCGACGCGGTGGTCAACGGCGAGCCCTCCGGCTGGGAGGGCATCACGCTTGGCTACCGGGGCCTGCTCGCGGGCACCTACGTCGCCACGAGCGAGTCGGGCCACTCCTCGCGCCCGGAGAACAACGCCATCCAGGACGCGATGGACTGGTGGTGGCGCGTCGAGCAGGAGTTCGAGAAAGACGAGTGGGCGCCCGTCTTCGAGCGGGTCACCTGCAAGCCCGTCAGCGTCGAGGGCGGCATCAGCGAGGACGGGCTCTCGGTGGAGACGACGATGGACGTCCAGTTGCGCGTCCCGCCGGCGTTCACCACCGACGAGATCCGCGAGATCGCCGACGGCCACCTGGACCGCGGGACCGTCAACTGGGACGACCGGGTCGAGCCCGTGATGCAGAGCCCGCGGACGCCCGTCGCCCGGGCGTTCCGTGCGGCCATCCGCCAGCAGGGCGGCGATCCGACGCTCCTGCGCAAGACCGGCACCAGCGACATGAACGTGTACGCACAGGCCTGGGACTGCCCGATGGTCACCTACGGCCCCGGCGACTCGGATCTCGACCACGCGCCCGACGAACACATCGTCCTCGCGGAGTACGACCGCGCGGTCGCCGTCCTCGAGGGCGTGGCCGAACAGCTCCTGGAGACATAACATGGACCTGCTCGACGTCGACGACCTCACGACCGACGAACTGGCGAGCGTGCTGGACCGCGCCGCGACGATCAAGGCCGACCGCGACGCCCACGACGACCTGCTGGCCGGCCAGACGCTCGCGATGATCTTCGAGAAGCCATCGACGCGCACCCGCGTCTCCTTCGAGACGGGGATGACCCAACTCGGGGGCCACGCCATCTTCCTCGGCCCCGACGACATCGGCCTGCACGGCCGCGAGCCCGTCCGGGACATCGGGCGGGTGCTCGGCCGGTACGGCGACTTCGTGATGGCCCGCGTGTTCGACCACGCCGACGTGGTCGAACTGGCGGCGTTTTCCGACGTGCCCGTCGTCAACGGCCTGACCGACGACGCCCACCCCTGCCAGACGCTGGCGGACCTGCTGACAATCCGCGAGCAGTTCGGCGGGTTCGACGTCGACGTGGCCTGGGTCGGCGACGGCAACAACGTCTGCCAGTCGTTCGTGCTGGGCGCGGCGATGACCGGCGTCGACCTCACCGTCGCCACGCCCGAGGGCTACGGCGTCGACGAGGACGTGCTCGCCCGCGCGGAGGGACTCGGGTCGGCGCCCGAGACGACCCACGACCCCGAGGCGGCCGTCGCGGGCGCCGACGCGGTGTACACCGACGTCTGGGTCAGCATGGGCCAGGAGGACGAGCGCGAGGAGAAACTCGCGGCCTTCGATGGCTTCCAGATCACGACCGACCTGCTGGGCGACCGGCCGCTCATGCACTGCCTGCCCGCCCACCGCGGGGAGGAGGTCACCGACGACGTCATCGAGAGCGACAACGCCGTGGTGTGGGACCAGGCGGAGAACCGCCTGCACGCCCAGAAAGGGCTGCTCGCGTGGCTCGCCGACGCATAGCACCGCGGCGAACGTCGTGAGCCGCGGCTTTTTCGCCCACCTTTTTGCCGAGCGGTGACGAGCGCAGCGAGTCATCCGCAGACGCCCCCGGGGCGACAGCTATTCAGTCGTCGCGCACGCCGGACAGCACGAATGGGTGACTCACTGTCGGAGCGGGTCGAACGAGCGCTCGGCGCGGCCGTCGTCGAGACCGACGAACTGGACGGCGGCATGGTCGGCTCGGTGTACCGCGTCGACCTCGACGGCGGCGAGACGGTCGTCGCGAAGACGAGCGAGCACTCGCTGACCACCGAGGGGCGGATGCTCCGGTATCTGGCCGACGAGTCCGACCTGCCGGTCCCGGCCGTCCGCTACGTCGACGACGACCTGCTGGTGCTCGAACACGTCGCAGGCGAGTCGACGATCACGCCGGCAGTCGAGCGCGACGCGGCGATCCATCTGGCCGACCTGCACAGGATCGAGGGACGGGCCTGTGGGTTCCCGTTCGACACGCTCACCGGCCCGGTGCCCCAGCCCAACCCCTGGACCGACGACTGGATCGCGTTCTACCGGGACCAGCGAGTCCGCCCGCACCTGCGCCGTGCCGCGGACGGGGCCCTTCCGGCGTCGATGGCGAACCGGGTCGAGGCGGCGTGTGGCGAGTTCGACGCGCTCCTCGCGGAACCCGACCACCCCGCCCTCCTGCACGGGGACGTGTGGCGAACGAACCTGCTGACCGACGGCGAGCGGATCACCGCCTTCCTCGACCCCGCGTGTTACTACGGCCACCCGGCGGTCGAACTGGCCTACATCGACTGGACCGAGACCTTCGGCGACCCGTTCTTCGAGCGCTACGCGGCCGAGCGCGGCGCCGACCTGGCGGGCTTTTTCGACCGGCGGCGGTTCGCCTACCGGCTGGCGCCGCTGCTCGTCCACGTCCACCTGTTCGGCGAGGAGTACCTGCCGGTCCTGGACGAGTCGCTCGACCGTCTCGGGTGCTGATACTGATCACTGGGACACCGTCGCAAGAATCCGTATCAGAGTCGCGGCGGGCGAGCGGAGCGTCGAGGCGTTGCTGGCCGCCCTGGAGGCCGGTCGTCGCGTCGTCGTGACGACGACGTTCCTCGGGAGCGAGCACGAGGTGACGCTGCGTCACGACGGCGAGGTCTTCTACTGTGACACGCCGACGCGGCTCCACCGCCACGAGAGTCGCGCCGCGATGCGGGAGTGTCTGGCGCGCCAGGGGTACGCCGACGACGGGCGTGCGTGACCGGCGCGATACCGGGTGAGGCACGGGTAACTGGGCCGTTTAACCCCGAGGAACCCCAGGATGAGTCCACATGCAAGCCGAACCGTCCCCGCGCCGGACGCAGGACCTGTTGATCGAGTCGGAACCGTCGCTCGACGAGGTGCTCCACGTGTTCGGGATCCGGGACCACGAACGCCGGACGTATCGCGTCCTTCGCCGACGCCCCCAGAGCACGGTCGCGGAACTGGCCGCGGAACTCGATCGCGACCGGAGCAACGTGAACCGCTCGCTGTCGACCCTCTGCGAGAAGGGGCTGGCCGACCGCGAGCGGCGGCTCCTCGACGGCGGCGGCCACGTCTACCAGTACGCCGCGACGCCGCCCGCCGAGGTCCGAACGCTGCTACACCGGTCGCTCGAGGCGTGGGCCGACGCCGGCCACGACCGGATCGACGACTTCGGCGAGTAGCGAACAGGTGGCACGGTCGCCCGGGACGCGGCGTGCCACGCTCCCGCTGCACGCGCCCCGGCTGCGGTCAGGTCACGGGCGCTCTGGTCCCGTCATCCGGGATAAACGTCCGGCTCGGTCCGGTCCAATCGTCCCCCCGTTGCTGCCCGGCCCGCTCGCCGCCCCCAACCGCCCCACTTTTGCCCGGAGGCGTCCACGGTCGAGTAATGGCACACTTGCACCTCGACGAACCGGTCCCCGAGGACGCGGCCGACGGCGTCTGGCTCACCTGCATCGAGTGCGGGGCAACCTTTCCCCCGTTCGAGGGAGTCCGGTACACCTGCGACGACTGCGACGGCCTGCTCGAGGTCCGCTACGCCGACCTGCCGACCTGGGACGACTTCGCGGGCGAGGGGGTCTGGCGGTACAGCGCGGCGCTGCCCTTCGAGGAGGGGGTCACCTTGCCCGAGGGCCACACGCCGCTGCACCGCGTGCCCCGACTCGAGGACGAGGTGGGCGTCGAGGCGCTGCGGATCAAACACGAGGGGATGAACCCCACGGGATCGTTCAAGGATCGCGGCATGACCGTCGGTGTGCGGGTCGCCCGGGAGGTCGGGGTCGACCGCCTGGCGTGTGCCTCGACGGGCAACACGTCGGCGGCGCTCGCGGCCTACGGGGCCCGGGCGGGCATGGAGACGCTGGTCCTCCTGCCCGCCGGGAAGGTCGCCGCCGGGAAGGTCGCCCAGGCGTCGCTGCACGGCGCGCGCATCCTCGAGGTCGACGGCAACTTCGACCGCTGTCTCGACATCGTGCAGGACCTCGCCTCCCGGGGCGAGGCCTACCTCCTGAACTCGCTGAACCCCTTTCGGCTGGAGGGCCAGAAGACCATCGGGCTGGAGTTCATGGAGCAGTTCCGCGACGACTACGGCCGCTTCCCCGACCGCATCGTCCTCCCGGTCGGCAACGCGGGCAACACCGCCGCGCTGTACAAGTGCTTCCGGGAACTCGTCCGGGCGGGCGCCATCGACGAGGAGCAGGTGCCGAAGATCACGGGCGTCCAGGCCGAGGGGGCGGCGCCGCTGGTCGAGGCCGTCGAGGAGGGACGGGACCACGTCGAGCGCTGGGAGGAGGTCGAGACCATCGCCACCGCCATCCGCATCGGCAACCCCGTCAACGCGCCGAAAGCGCTACCGGGCATCCGCGCCACCGGCGGCACCGCCGTCGCCGTCTCCGACGAGGCCATCACCGACGCCCAGCGGGCGCTCGCCGGCGAGGGCGTGGGCGTCGAACCCGCCTCCGCGGCCAGCGTCGCCGGCCTGCGAAAACTCCGCGAACGGGGCGTCGTCGACGCCGACGAGGACGTGGTCTGTCTGACGACCGGCCACCTCCTGAAAGACCCCGACGCGGCCGCCGCAGCGGGGAGCGACCCCGAACCGGTGCCGGCCGACACCGAGGCCGTGCTGGATCATCTGGCGGACAGCTAGCGACGGCCACACACCCACCGATCACTTTTCGGCTTCGAGGTTACACGCCCACTGATCACTTTTCGACGCTAAAATCCGACGATCATCCAATTCGAGCGCCGCACTCTCCCTGTCGCCCGCCATGCGCAGCCCGCCGACCGACCACGTTCGGAGAAAGCGCCGGACGAACGACGACAACGGACGATCACTTTTGCCCTCGAAAGCGTGGCAAAACTGCGCACCTGTCGTCCTTATATCGA
>JBDGUH010000043.1:0-35663 GCA_042216055.1 Haloarculaceae archaeon | reverse complement strand
TGCGACCACGGCGTCCAGGTTCTGGTTCCCGCCGCCCCCGATGGTCTCGAAGTTGGTGTTCATGTCGGGGTACTGGTCCTTGAACGTGCTGACGAGGTGCTCGGCAGCAGTCGCGCCGTCGCCGCCGTTCCACCCGTGCAGGACGTCGAGCGGATCGCCGTTCCGGGTCGGCGTCCCGCCACCGCCACCGCCGCCGTCGCCGCCGTCGCCACCGCCGCCGTCGCCACCGCCGCCGTCGCCACCGCCGTTGCCGCTACAGCCAGCCAGTCCGAGCATCGTCGCTACGCTCGTTGCCTCGACGAACCGCCGTCGCGAGAGTCGGTCACGGTTGTCAGTCATAGACACACACAGACACAATGACAGCAGGGTCTTATATAAGTATCCCCTCTTTCGAAAAACTACGACGACAGCGTCCGAAATTACGTTTCTTTCTGCTTCCAGACGGACGCTATTTCGTGATGAGAAACGCGTCGGAACGCCGCCCCCGGACCGATGGGACTACCACGGACCGGAGAAACTGGGATGACATGAGCGGACTGACCGGCGCACTCGCTTACCCGCTCTCGGGGCCGGCCACGGAGCGCCCGCTGGTGGCCTGCTGGACGCTCGTGTTGCTGGCGGTGTTCGTCCCGTTCCTGCCGCTGATACCGCTCGCTGGCTATCTCGTTCGCGTCCTGGTCGCCAGCGTCAGGGGCGACCCGGCGCCGCGGCTCCTCGAGGGCGCCCGGTCACTGCTCGCGGCGGGCGTCGTCGCCTGGGGGCTCCTCGTGGTGTACCTGGCACTCCCCGCGGCGCTGTTGCTCGTCACGGTCCAGGGGGCGCTCGCCCGCGAAGGGACGCAGGCCTCCCTGCCGACGATCGGGATCATGTACGCGGGTTCGACGGCGGTGCTCCTGCTCTCGATGGCCGGCGCGTACCTCTGGCCGCTCGCCGTCGCGGAGTACAGCCAGGCCGGTTCGGTGCGCGCGGCGTTCGACTGGTCGGCGTTTCGCCGCCCGGCGACCCACGGCGGCTACTTCGTGTGGTGGATCGTCGGCGCGGCCGCGCTCGCCGTCGCGCTCGCGCTGGCCGTCCGGACGGCCGCGGTCCCGCGGATCGGCCCGGTGATCGCCGGCCTGCTCGCGGCCTACGGCGCCCTCCTCGCGTTTCACCTGTGGGGCCGGGCCATCGCCCGGACGCTGTGACGGTTCGAGACGCCGCGGTACCGTTCGCGACGTCGTCGACGGTCCCGCCTCCCGGGCCGACACGGTACGGAGACTGGTCACCGTCATCGCGTCTTCGAGGGCTTCTGTCTCGAGGCCGTCGTCGCGTTTCAGGTCGGCCAATCTCCGGGGAACCGGAGGCCGTCGGGTTCGCCGAGCCGATCATCGAGCACGTTCGAGGGCTCGAAGGCGAGACTCACCGGCGACACACCCCTTCATCGCGAGCAGGGCAGCGTTGGTACGACTCGTCGATGTAGCCGCCGCAGTAGTTGCAGATCGGCCGCGACGAGGACTGATCGAGGCTCACGATGACGGCCCCCTTAAAAGACCGACTCTTGTCAGTAGAGGGTGGAAAAGGGGGTATGTAGGTAGTGCGCTGGCCGAGATTTGAACTCGGGTTAGGACCGTGGCAGGGTCCTGTGATACCACTACACCACCAGCGCACGATGGCATCTGATACTCCTGGGGAGAGAGATAAAAGGCTTCCGGATCGACGGAACCAGCAGCGGGCGCCGGGTGTGGCGGGATCGCCCGCGCGACCGCGTGACGATGCACTTATCTGGCGTGACCGACTCTCACCGGACAACTTCTGGTGACTCGTATGGCAGACACACACGCCGACGCCGACAGCGAGGAGGGGGGAACGCTGCGAACCCCTATCGTCGCGGTGCTGGGCCACGTCGACCACGGGAAGACCAGCCTGCTCGACAAGATCCGCGGCTCGGCCGTGGTCGCCGGCGAGTCGGGCGCGATCACCCAGCACATCGGCGCGACCGCCGTCCCGCTCGACGTGATCTCGACGATGGCGGGCGAACTGGTCGACCCCACCGACTTCGACCTCCCCGGCCTCCTCTTTATCGACACGCCGGGTCACCACTCCTTCTCGACGCTGCGCTCGCGGGGCGGGGCGCTGGCCGACATCGCCATCCTGGTCGTCGACGTGAACGACGGCTTCCAGCCCCAGACGCTCGAGGCCGTCGACATCCTCAAGCGCACCCAGACGCCGTTCGTCGTGGCCGCCAACAAGATCGACACCGTTCCCGGGTGGAACCCCAACGAGGGCCAACCCGTCCAGGCGACCATGGACGCCCAGTCCGACCGGGTTCGCTCCGCCCTCGACGAGAAGCTCTACGAGATCATCGGCGAGCTGTCGGACAACGGCTTCTCGGCGGACATGTACTGGCGGGTCCAGAACTTCCAGCAGAACGTCGGCGTCGTCCCCGTCTCCGCCGAGACCGGCGAGGGCATCCCGGACCTCCTGACGGTGATGATGGGCCTCTCCCAGCGCTACATGAAAGACGAGATGGCGATCGACGTCGGGGGGCCGGGGGTCGGCACGGTGCTCGAGGTCACCGAGGCGCGGGGGTTCGGGACGACCGTCGACGCGGTGATCTACGACGGGACGATCCGCGAGGACGACCGCATCGTCGTCGGGGGGCTCAACGGCCCCATCGTCACCGACGTGCGGGCGCTCCTCAAGCCCCGTCCGCTCGAGGAGATCCGCACCGAGGGCCAGTTCGAGCGCGTCACCGCGGTCGCCGCCGCCGACGGCGTGAAGATCGCCGCGCCCGACCTCGACGACGCGATGGCCGGCGCGCCCGTCCGGGTGGTCCGAGACCGCGACGAGGCGGCCGTCGTCCGGGCGGTCGAGGAGGAACTGGCCGGCATCGAGGTCACCACCCAGGAGGAGGGCATCGTCGTCAAGGCCGACACCCTGGGGTCGCTCGAGGCGCTCTCGAACACGCTCGAGGACGCCGAGATCCCGATCATGCGCGCGGAGGTGGGCGCGGTCGCCCCCCGCGACGTGCGCGTCGCCGAGACGGCCAACGAGCCCACCCACCGGGTGATCCTGGCGTTCGGCGTCGACGTGCTCGAGGACGCTCGCCGCCTGGCCGAACAGGAGGGCGTCGAACTGTTCGAGCACGACGTGATCTACCGGCTCATCGAGGACTACGAGGAGCACGTCGCGGCCATCGAGGAAGCCCAGCAGGACCAGATCCTCGAGAACATCACCCGCCCGGCGCGATTCCAAATCCTGGAGGATCACGTCTTTCGCCAGTCCGACCCCGCCGTCGTCGGCGTCGAGGTGCTGTCCGGGACCCTCCGGCGAAACGTCCGCGTCGCCCGCTTCGAGGGCGCCGAACCCGAGCGCGTGGGGCAACTGAAGTCAATCCAGGACGAGGGCGAGGACGTCGACGAGGCCCGGACCGGCGAGCGCGTCGCCGTCTCCATCGACGGCCCGACGGTCGGCCGACAGATCGAGGAGGGCGACGAACTGTGGACCGAACTCCCGGAGAAGCACGCCAAGATCCTCGAACAGGAACTCACCGAGGACCTGCCCGCCGACGAGCGCGAGGCGCTGTCGATGTACCTCGAGAAGCGCCGCCAGCGCGACCCGTTCTGGGGGAAGTAGCGCCCGCTGATCAGCGTTCCCGGAAGCGAGCCCCGACCCCTGAGTAATAATATTTAATTAGCCAGCGCCACACCGCCCGAACGGATGGTGCTCGACTCGCTCGCGGTCCCCGACCTGCTGCTCGCGGCCGTCGCCGTGCTCATGGTCGTCGCGTCGGTCGCCGGCGCGCTGTTGCCGGTCGGGATGAGTACCGCACTCGCCGCCGGCAGCGTCCCCGCGACCGGGACCATCGGCTACGCTCTCTTCTCCGACGCCGCGCCCTGAGGGGCCCGGCCATCAGACCGACAGGGTCGCCCGCTCACTCGGCTCGCGAGCGGACGGCGGACCACACCGCGAGCGACCCGAGCAGGAAGGCCGGCACGAGGGGCAACACGAGGTAGGCGTCGGTCAGCGTCAGGCCGAGCGACCGGACGAACCCCTGGGCCGCCGGGAGGTACAGGATCGCGCCCGGAATGACGAAGAAGGCAACGAGCACGGCGCCCACGAGGAGCCACCCCCGCCAGTCGAACTCCCGGTCATCGGCCGACGGGTCCGGCCCCCGCGGGACGGCCGTCGGGGGGTCGTCCTGCTCAGCCACGGATGACGCCCCCGGGTCGGCGGGCGCTCGCGACGCCGATCATACGCACTCTCCGGGGAGCCACCGGAAAACCCTACGGGTTCGGCGTCGCCGCGGAGCGCCCGATGTCCGCGCAACTCACACGGTGTTCGGTCTCGGCCTCGTGTCGGTCGCGCGCGTCCACCGCGTCCCCCCGCTCCTCGTAGACCCCCTCCAGGGTGCAGTCGTGGCAGACGACGTGAAACGTCCCGGCCATATCTGCACCTGAAATACTGCCATCATAAGCATTGCGATTCGTTCGCACGGGACGCGAGCGGACCCGACACGCCGCTCCCGGGACGGTCCGGGGAGCCTTTAGCCTCGCGCCCCGGACGTGGTCGCATGGTCGATTTCCAGTCACGCGACAGGCGGGACACGCGTCGCGAGCCCGAGACCGACGACGACGAGGAGGACGCCCCGGCCGAACAGGCGTCCGAACCCGACGCGACGGAGGAGACCGGCGAGGAGACGACGGCCCCCGAGGAAATCGAGGACGCCGCGGGGGTCGGCGTCGCGGTCGTGGTCGTCGACGAGGACCCCTCGGACGACGACCCGGCGGGGACGGCCGTCGCCGAGGCGCTGTACGAGGCGGGCTACGACGTCGTCGCCAGCGAGTTCCTCCGGAAGGACTACGACGGCGTCCAGAGCGCCCTCGACGCGCTGGTCTCCCGGGACGACGTCGCCGTCGTCGTGACGGCCGGGGGCACGGGCCTCACCGCCGCCGACGTGACCATCGAGGCCGCCCACCCGCTGTTCGAGAAGGTGCTGCCGGGCTTTGGCGAACTGTTCCGTGACCGCTACGCCGAGCAGGTCGGGACCGCCGTCGTCTCGACGCGGGCCACCGCGGGCATCGCCGACGGCGTGCCGGTCTTCTGTCTCCCGGGCGAGGCGGCCGCCGCCCGCCTCGGCGCGGCCGACATCGTCGCGCCCGAGGCCGTCGACATCGTCGCTCGCCTGGAGTGACGCCGTCGGGACTCGCGCGCAACGAAGCGGCGCCGATCGAGTTCCCCCACGTCGTCGCCGTCTCCCTTTTTGGCCCCGCGCGTCCTATCCTCGCGCATGCCCACGGAACTCGCCGACGGCGTCTGGTGGTACGACCTCGGTGGCGTGAACGCCTACCTCGTCGACGACGGCGGCACGCTGACGCTCGTCGACGCCGGGATGCCCTGGCACGGCCGCCGCATCGTCGGGGGACTCGGGGACCTGGGCTACGCGCTCGGAGACCTCGAGCGGGTACTGGTGACCCACTACGACCTGGACCACGTCGGCGGCCTCGCGGGACTGGACGGCCTCTCGGCGACCATCTACGTCGGCGCCGGCGACGCGCCCTACGTCCGGGGCGAGCGCGCGCCCCCGCTCGCGAACCGGAAGGGGGCGTTCCAGCGGCTCTCGGGACTGTTGCTCGACGCCCCCGAGAACACGGTCGAGGCCGTCGCCGACGGCGACACGGTGGGGAGTTTCACCGTCTTCGAGACGCCCGGGCACACGGCCGGGCACGTCGCCTACGTCAGCGAGTCGCTGTCGCTCGGCGTGCTCGGCGACCTCGTGCGAGAGCGGGACGGGGAACTGGCGGCCTCGCCGTGGTTTCTCAGCGCCGACGCGGCGCAGATCCGCGAGAGCGTGCGCGACCTGGCGGCGCGGGCGCCGGCCTTCGAGGTGGCGGCGATGGGCCACGGCACGCCGTTCAAACGCCGCGGGAGCGAGCGCCTGGCGTCGCTGGCCGCGACCCTCTAGAGTTCCTCGGCGACCGTCGCCGGGTCGAGGAGCCGCGGATCGACCACGAGGTCGGCCTGCCGGGCCGCGAAGTCCGGCAGCGACCCGTCGGCGTAGACCACGACGCGGACCCCGGGGTTGAGGTCTTTCGCCACCGCGATCGAGGTGGCCTGCCCCATGTCCGTCAGGAGGTACACGTCGGCCTCGTGGATGCCGGCCTCCTCGAGGCCGGGGCGGTTGCCGACGGGGGTGGTCGACACCTCGTGGCCCGCCCCGCGCAGGGCGTCGACCATCGCCGCGTCGTCGGGGCCCGCGAGTGTCACCCGCATCGTCACTCGTACTCGATGGTCGCGGGCGGCTTGTGGGTCACGTCGTACAGCACCCGCGAGACGGTCTCGTTTTCCCCGGTGATGCGGCTCTGGATGCGCTGGAGGGTCTCCCAGTCGAGCTCCTGTGCGCGGGCCGTCATCCCGTCGCGCGACTCCACCGATCGCACCGCCACCACCCAGCCGTGGACGCGGTTGTCGCCCTTGACGCCGGTGGCCTTGCCGATCACCGCCGCCAGCGCCTGCCAGGGCTCGTACTCCCGAAGTTCCTCCTCGACGACGTGGTTGGCCTCGCGGGCGACCGCGAGCTTCTCCTCGGTCACCTCGCCGATGATGCGCACCGCAAGCCCAGGCCCCGGGAACGGCATCCGCTCGGAGATCACGTCCTCGAGGTCGAGCGCCCGCGCCACCTCGCGGACCTCGTCCTTGTACAGGTCCCGCATCGGCTCGACGATGCCCTCGAAGTCGATCGCGTCGGGCAGGCCGCCGACGTTGTGGTGGGACTTGATGGTGCCCTCGCTCTCGATGCGGTCGGGGTAGATCGTCCCCTGGACGAGGTAGTCGGCGCCCACCTCGCCGGCGACCGTCTCGAACTCCCGGATGAACTGCTCGCCGATGACGTGGCGCTTCTCCTCGGGATCGGTGACCCCGGCGAGCGCGTCGAGGAACCGCTCGCGGGCGTCGACGATCCGCAGCGAGTCCATGTACTCGAAGGTCTCGCGGATCCCCTCGGTCTCGCCCTTCCGCATCAGCCCGGTGTCGACGTAGACGGGGGTGAGCTGATCGCCCACGGCCTCGTAGGCCAGCGCGGCGGCCGTCGAGGAGTCCACGCCGCCCGACAGCGCGATGACGGCCTCGGCGTCGCCGATGGCCTCGGCGATCTCGGCCTCGGCCTCGGGGATGAAAGAGTCCACGTCGACCATCAGTGGCTCACCTCCCCGGAGCGAGCGGCCTGCTCGTCCAGCACGGCGTCGAGCAGGCCGACAAAGGGCGGCGACGCCCGCGTCGGGCGCGACCGGAACTCGGGGTGGAACTGCGTCCCGAAGAAGTACGGGTGGTCGGGCAACTCGAGGATCTCCATGCGGTTGCCCGACCGGCCCGAGAACACCAGCCCCGCGTCCTCGAGATCGTCGATGTACTCGGGGTTGACCTCGTAGCGGTGGCGGTGCCGTTCCGTACAGGAGGTCGCGCCGTACAGTTCGTGGGCGAGCGTCCCTGGTTCGATGTCGGTCTCGTGGGCGCCCAGGCGCATCGTCCCGCCCATGTCCTCGATCTCGTACTGCTCGGGGAGGATGTCGATGACGGGGTCGGGCGTGTCCTCGTCGAGTTCCGCCGAGTGAGCGCCGGCGAGGCCCAGCACGTTGCGGGCGTACTCGACGACGGCCATCTGGAACCCGAGACAGAGCCCGAGGAAGGGGACCTCCTGTTCGCGGGCGTGGCGGATCGCCTCGATCTTGCCCTCGGTCCCCCGGGCGCCGAACCCGCCGGGGACGACGACGGCGTCGAGGCCGTCGAGTTCGCCGCCGTGGCCGTCGGCCAGGTCCTCGGCGTGGATCCAGGTGCGCTCGACGTTCACCCCGCGCTCGATCCCGGCGTGTTTCAGCGACTCGTGGATGGAGATGTAGGCGTCCTCGAGGCCGTACTTGCCGACGAGGCCCACCTCGACGGTTCCCTCGCGCTCGCGTGTGACGATCTCGCGCCACTCGTTGTCCCGCTCTGCCGGCGGGAGCGCCTCCCCGGCGAGCCCCAGGCGCTCCATCACGTACTCGTCTAACCCCTCGTCCTCGACCATGAGCGGGACGTGGTAGATATCGGCCACGTCGGGGTTCGAGAACACCGCGTCGACGGGCACGTCACAGAACAGGGCGATCTTCTCCTTGGTCTGGGGGTCGAGCCGATCCTCGCAGCGGCCCACCAGGATGTCCGGCTGGAGGCCGATCGAGCGCAGTTCCTTCACGCTGTGCTGGGTGGGCTTGGTCTTTTGCTCGCCGTTCTTCGAGTAGGGAACCAGCGTGACGTGGGCAAAGAGGATGTCCTCCTCGTCCTCCTCGTGGGCGAACTGGCGCAGCGCCTCCAGGTAGGGCATCCCCTCGATGTCGCCCACCGTCCCGCCGACCTCGATGAGACAGACGTCGGTGCCGGCGGCGGCCTCGCGGATGCGGCGCTTGATGTCGTCGGTGATGTGCGGGATGATCTGGACGGTCTTCCCGAGGTAGTCGCCCGCCCGCTCCCGGTCGATGACCTCCCGGTAGACCTTCCCCGTGGTGACGTTGTGGTCAGAGGTCATGTCCTCGTCGAGGAACCGCTCGTAGTTCCCCAGGTCCAGGTCGACCTCGCCCCCGTCTTTCAGCACGTACACCTCGCCGTGCTGGTAGGGGTTCATCGTCCCCGCGTCCACGTTCAGGTAGGGATCGATCTTGACGGCGGTGACGTCGAACCCGGCGTTCTTGAGAAGGCGACCCGTGCTCGCGGCGGTGATGCCTTTCCCCAGCCCCGACATCACGCCGCCGGTGACGAAGATGAACTTCCGACCCAGTTCCGGGTCGTAGCCCGTCTCGGGTTCCGTCGGCATACCGACGGTGCGCCACGTGTGGTGAAAACGGTTTCGGGTCCCGCGACGTTCGCCACGACCTGTCACTCCACCGCAGTCGGGCGATTGTGGACGATCCGTCCGGCCGGAGATCCCGCGTGCCGGGACGGACGGTCCCGGTCGACGGGTGTCACGCGTGTAAGAAATTTAAGTCGCCAGCGCCCTACGTCTTCGTATGGGAATCCTCTCGCGCGCGTCCTACGTCATCCGGTCGAAGCTCAACGCGGTGTTGAACCGCGCGGAGAATCCGACCGAGACGCTCGATTACTCCTACGAGCAGTTGCGCGACGAACTCCAGGACGTCAAGCAAGGCATCGCGGACCTGACGACCCAGAAAAAGCGCCTGGAGATCCAGAAGCGCCGTCTCGAGGAGAACGTCGAGAAGCACAACGAGCAGGCCCGCCAGGCCGTCAAGCAGGACCGCGAGGACCTCGCGCGGCGGGCCCTCGAGAAGAAAAAGCAGAAGATGGGCCAGATCGAGGAACTGGAGACCCAGATCGACAGCCTCCAGCGCCAGCAGGACGACCTCGTCGAGCAGAAAGACGAACTCCAGCAGCGCATCGAGCAGTTCCGGACGACCAAGGAGACGATGAAGGCCCGCTACGAGGCCGCCGAGGCCTCGGCGCGGGTCTCGGAGGCGATGACCGGTGCGGGCGACGAGATGGAGGACGTGGGCCGGGCCATCGAGCGCGCCCGCGAGCGCACCGAGGAGATGGAGGCCCGCTCGCAGGCGATGGACGAACTCCAGGAGACCGGCGTCCTCGAGGACCAGCTCAGCGACAAGAGCGACCTCGAACGGGAACTCGAGGACGTCCAGACCCAGGGCGAGGTCGACGCCGAACTGGAGACGCTCAAGGCCGAGATGGACGCCGAAGCGGCCGAGGGTGCGACCGAGGCCGACGGCGAAGGGGACGAGAGCGCCGTCGAGACGCCGGACGTCGACGAGAGCGAGGTGGAGAGCGAACTCGAGGAACTGAAAGAGGAAGAGTCCTGATACGGATTACCGGGAGTCACTCCCGTCTCGACCGCGCGCGGCCGCGTTCGGTCGAACCGAGAAACAGTCACAGCAGCACGACCGCGCGTTGCGAGTGCCCCCACCGTTAGGGCCCCGGGCGTCCAACGCTCGTGCATGACTGACGGCGACGGCGCGGCCGGCGAGTCGATGCGCGAGCGCGGCGCGGGCAGTCGCTGGCGGCTGTGGCTCCTGCTCGACGCCGACCGCCTCCTGCTGGCGGCGCTGTTGCTCGCGGGCGTGTTCTGTACCCTCGTCGCGCTCGGGGCCCTCGCGGACCCCCCGCTGTCGGTCCTGCTGGGGCGCTCGGACCCCGTCGAGACGCTGTTCCAGGCGCTCGTGACCGCCATCATCACCGGCGTCACGCTGGTCGTGACCATCTCACAGCTCGTGCTCTCCCAGGAACTGGGCGCGGTCGGCGACCAGCGCGAGCGCATGGCGGGGGCCATGGACTTCCGCCGCGAGGTCGAGGATCTCGTCGACGAACCCGTCAGCCCGCCGGACCCCGCCGGGTTCCTGCGGGCCATCGTCGCGGCGACGGGCGAGCGCGCGCGGGCCGTCGCCGATGTCGCCGGCGAGATCGAGGACGGCGACGCCCGCGACCGCGTCCGGGAGTACGCCGAGGGGGTCGCCGACGACGCCGACGCCGTGACCGAGGACCTCGCGGACGCCCAGTTTGGCACCTTCGACGTGGTGCTCGCGGCGCTGCACTTCAACTACGCCGGGAAGATCTACGAGGGGCGGCGCCTGCGAGAGCGGGACCTCCCCGGGCCCGTCACGGACCGCCTCGAGGACCTGGTGACGGCGCTGACCCGCTTCGGGCCGGCCCGCGAGCACGTCAAGACGCTGTACTTCCAGTGGGAACTGATCACGCTGTCCCGGACCATCGTCTACGCCGCGGTGCCCGCGCTGGTCGTCTCGGTCGGGATGATCCTCACCGCGACCGAACCCGGCTCGATTCCGGGGACGACGCTCGGCGTCGAGCACGTCGTCGTGGTCGTGGCCGCTGCCACGACGGTCGCGCTGCTCCCGTTCGCCCTGCTTCTGGTGTACATTCTGCGCATCGTCACCGTCGCCCAGCGGACGCTCGCCATCGGGCCGCTCGTGTTACGCGAGACCGACCGCTCTGGCGAGGCCGAGTAGGCGCGACAGAGCGGCCGCGTGGGTGTGGTCGGAACAGAGCGGCCGCGTGGGTGTGGTCGGGACAGGGCGGCCGCGTGGGTGTGGTCAGGACAGAAACGTCACGTCGGTGTGTTTCTGGTCGACCTCGCGCTCCAGATGCTCGCGGAACGCGGCGAGGTCGACGTCGTTTTCCTCGCGCTCCCTGCGGTCCCGCACCGAGATGGTGCCTGCTGCCTCCTCGTCGTCGCCGATGACCAGCATGTACGGTACCCGGTCGTCGTGGGCCTGCTGGATCTTCTTGCCGACCGTCCACGAGCGGTCCTCGATGCCGACGCGGAACGCGCCCAGTTCCCGCTGGATCTCCTCGCAGTAGGGGATGTTGTCGTCCGAGACGGGGAGGAGCCGGACCTGCTGGGGGGCCAGCCAGAGGGGGAACTTCCCGTCGAAGTGCTCGATGAGAACGCCCATAAACCGCTCGAACGAGCCAAGTAGCGCGCGGTGGATCATCACTGGCCGGTGCTCCTCGTTGTCCTCGCCGATGTAGCTGAGATCGAGCCGCTCGGGGATGTTGAAATCGACCTGGACGGTGCCGATAGTCCACTCGCGGCCGAGCGCGTCGCGGGCGTCGAGGCCGATCTTGGGGCCGTAGAAGGCGGCTTCGCCGGCCTCCACGTCGTACTCCAGCCCCTCGCTCTCGAGGGCCGACCGGAGCGCGTCGGTGGCGTCGGCCCAGATCTCGTCGCTGCCGACCGCGTTGTCGCCCTTCGTCTCGAGCTTGTACAGCACCTCGAGGTCGAAGTGGCTGTAGATGTCCTCGATGACCGACAGCGTCTCGGTGATCTCGCCCTCGAGCTGGTCGCGGCGGACGAACGCGTGGCCGTCGTCCTGGGTGAGCCCGCGGACCCGAAGGAGTCCCGACAGTTCGCCGGACTGCTCGTTGCGGTAGACGGTGCCGAACTCCGAGAACCGGATCGGGAGGTCGCGGTAGGAACGGGTCTGCGTGTCGTAGATGTAGGCGTGGTTCGCGCAGTTCATCGGCTTCAGGCCGTACTCGGTGTCGTCTTGCTCCCACGCGAACATCTCGCCCTCCTCCTTGAACGCGTCGTAGTGGCCCGTGGGCTTCCACAGCTCGGCCTTGTTGAGTTCGGGCGTCCACACCTCCTCGTAGCCCAGTTCCTCGTTCTTGCCCCGGACGTACTCCTCGAGTTGCCGGCGGATCGTCATGCCGTTGGGGTGGTAGTGGGCACACCCCGGCGAGTGGGCCGGCACCGAGAACAGGTCCATCTCGCGGCCGATCTTGCGGTGGTCCCGCTCCGCGGCCTCGCGGCGTCGCTCGAGGAACTCCTCGAGTTCCTCCTCGGTGGGGAAGGCGGTCCCGTACACGCGCGTGAGCGTGTCGTTGTCCTCGTCGCCACGCCAGTAGGACGCGGAGATCTCCAGCAGCGCGAAGCCGCCGATCTCGCCCGTCGAGTCGACGTGGGGGCCCCGACAGAGGTCGTAGAACTCGCCCTGCTCGTAGAAGGAGAGGGGGTCCTCGCCGGCGGCCTCCTCGTCGAGGATCTCGCGCTTGTACTCGTTGTCGGCGTAGCGCTCGAGGGCGTCCTCGCGGTCGACCAGCACCCGCTCGATGGGGAGGTCAGCCTCGATGATCTCCTCGGCCTCCTCCTCGATGGCCGCCAGGTCGTCCTCGTCGAGGTCGACGCCGGCGACGTCGTAGTAAAAGCCCTCGTCGGTCGAGGGACCGATGGCGAGACGGGCCTCGGGGTAGCGCCGCTGGAGGGCCTGGGCGAAGACGTGTGCCGCCGAGTGGCGCAACACGTCGAGGTACTCGTCCGCGCTGGGTGTCACGATCTCGAGCTCGACGTCCTCGTGGAGGGGGGTGTGTCTGTCGACGAGCTCGCCGTCGACGACGCCCGCGACCGTGTCCCGGCCGAGGCCGGGACCGATCTCGTAGGCGACGTCCTCGACGGTGGCTCCGTCCTCGACCTCGAGGGTGGAGCCGTCCGGCAGCGTGACCGTGACCGTGCTCATGGACGGCATAAATCGACACGCCGGGATAAGTGTATTGAGACGGAGCGCCCGCCGGCGCCGTCGTTCGGTCGGCCCGCGCTCGTCGCCGCGTCGCGACGCGAGATGGGCCTTGCCGCGACCGGCGTCGACGGGGCTACTTCTATTTGGGTGGGGAGCGAAGGCTCGAGCGATGGTGACCTACGAGGATATCCTAGTGCCGACCGACGGGAGTTCGGGATCGGGGCGGACCATCGACCACGCCGTCTCGATCGCCCGGGACAACGACGCGACCCTCCACGGCCTGTTCGTCGTCGACAAGCGGCGCTACCGCGCGGCCGACGAGGAGACAACCGACGACGTGCGAGCCTCCCTCGAGGAGGAGGGCGACCGCGCGCTCGACGACCTGACCGTCCGCGGCGAGGAGGGGGGCGCCCGGGTGATGACCGATCGCCGGGAGGGGATTCCCCACCGCACGATCATCGACTACGCCGAGGACGAGGGAATCGACCTGATCGTGATGGGGACCCACGGGCGGACCGGCCGCAACCGTGCGGCGACGCTGGGCAGCGTCACCGAACGCGTCGTCAAGGGCGCCGAGGTGCCCGTACTGGTCGTCCAGATCGACTGACGCCGACCGCCGAACCCGGCGGCGGTGCCGAGAGCGCCCTTTCTTGCGTGCACGGCCACCGTTCCAGTATCACGCGTGATACTCTAGTGGAACCGTTGATGTGTCTCGAGGTTATTCACTCTGATAATGGCAACCTCGGAGGCCACCTGGCTCACGCTTGACGGGACGCCCTTCGAGGTGGAGTCGTTCTCCCGGGCCTGGCTCCTGGCGGCCGCCACCTACGGGGTGGGCGACGTGGTGACCACCATCGCCATCGTCTACTTCACGCCGCTGTACACCGAGGCCAACCCGGTCATCAGGTCGGCCATCCAGGCGTTCGGCGGCGGTGGCTTTCTCGCGATGAAGCTGCTGGTGTTTTACGCCTGCTTCGCGGTCAGTCTCGCCTGGGGGACCCGCGACGAGGACCCGCTGCTGTTTTACGGCCCGCCCGTCGCGCTGACCGTCGCCGGCGTCGTCGTCACGGCGCTGAACCTCGGCCTGCTGTTCGGCTAGCGCTGCGACCACGCTCGGACCGATTGGGACGAGTCACGACCGCAGGCCGTCGTGCGGTCGAGTCGGCACAAGGCCCACAGATGGGTCTCGCCGGTCGATCAGGGCGGCGCGCGCAACTGGACGGTCACGGTGAAGCGGACGCCGTCGCTCTGGACCACGTTGCCCGCGCTCTCGGGGATCGACCAGGAGAGTTCCAGCGTCACCGACTCGCCGGCGTCGAGGACGCCGCCCCGGAACGGGCTGTCGGTCGTTGCGGCGGACGCGAGCGTGACGGATACCTGGCCGTTCCCCACCACAGTCGTCGCGTCCGTGCCGTGCGACTGAATCACCCTCACCTCGAGGTACTCCTAGAGTTCCCCCTCGTTCGGACTGGTGTCGACGCCACGCTCCGGTCCGACGATCCCGTTCTCGCGATCATCGACGGTCACGTTCGCGACGACCAGGCGCGCCCGCCTGTCGCCGACGTTCCGGACGGTGATCCGGCGGCTGCCGGTCTCGCCCGGCACCGCCTCGGAGAGTCGGAGCAGCGTCGCAGTCCCCCGTATTTCGACGGTCACCGGGTACTGGGTGCTTCTCCCCCCGGAACCGCCGTCGGTTCCGTCACGACTCGCTTCGGGTGTCGACACCGCGGTCGCCGTCGGGGTGGACGACGGTGTCCCGGTCGCCGTCTCCCCTTCCCCGGGCGCCCCCGGGGGACTGGGCGTCGGCGTGGAGGGCGTGGTCGGACCAGCGTTCGTCGGTGTTAGTGACGGAGTCGTCGCCAGTGACGGAGTCGTCGCCAGTGACGGGGTCGGCGTTGCCGTCGCTGTCGGCGCCGGAGGTGTCGGCGTCGCCACCGGCGTCACCTCGATCGTCGGCGGTCCGGGACCGGGGGACCCCCCGAACTCGAGGGTCCCGATACCGGCGCCGATCAGGACGATAACGGCGATGGCGAGCACGCCGAGCAGGCGACGGCGTCCCCCCTCGCCATTCTCGTCGTCTCCGTCACCCTCACGCGACATGGCTCGCTTCCCCGGCGAGCGGACCCGTGTGCGAGCCCCGAGGGAGGTGGACCACGGCTACTCCGCCTCCCCGTCGCCGCCGCCGTACAGCGACCACAGTTCCGAGACGACCAGGAGGACTGCCGGAACGACGACGAGCGCGACGGTGCCGGCCCCCGAGTTGGCGAACTCGACGACGTAGCCGATCAGTGGAACATGAAAACTGACCGTTCCGATGACCTGATCGCCCGCCACCACGCCGGGGTCCGGGTCCTCGTTGGCGTCGCCCTTCGTCCGGAACTGCCACCCGTCGCCGTCGTCGATCACCTCGATCACGCGGTGCGTTACCCGCGTCCCGCCGGACTGCCGGAAGGTGATCACGTCGCCTTCGGTGATTTGTGCGGGCGGGACGTTCGAGACGAACACCACGGATCCGGCGCCGATCGCAGGGGACATGCTGTCCGAGAGGACGACGTAGCTCTCGTCGGCCCCGGCGGCACCCGGCACCGCGACGGCGACGAACAGGGCGACCACGAGCAGGAGGACGACGGCGCCTGCCAGGCTGAGCGCCCGCCGCCACCCCGGCGAGAGCGCCGCGACCCGCTCGGGAATCACCGCCGTTCACCCCGCTCGGCGTCCCCGTTGCCCCCGGGCGTGCTCGCGGTCCGTCGCCAGTCACTGTGCATCGGTCTGGTTGAGATGGAAGGTGAACGAGACGGCGACGCCGTCGCTCTCGAAGTCGCTGTCGACGTTGGCGAGTTCGAGTTCGACGACGAAGTCGGTGCCGCCGCCCGGATCCGGGAGGTCGACGAGGTCGTTGCCCGTCGACTCGCCCGCCGTCCGGTCGTTGGTCGCTAGCTCGTGAAGCGTCGGGGTACTCGACAGCCCCTGACTTCCCGTGAGGTCGGTCCCGCCGTAGCTGAGCGTCCGCATGGTGAGGTTTCGGGCGACCGCCTGGGCGCTCTCGTCGACGTCGTTCGGGCTGGCGTCCTGCTCGCTGTAGGTCACGTCCACGTCGACCGACCCCGCCACCGACCCGGTGTTGACGAGCGTGACCGAGCCGGTCGTGCTCTCGGTCGGGGCGAGCGTCGTGCCGAAATCGAACGCCGCCGACCCGCCGAACTCGAGCGTCAGCGTCCCCGCCTGCACCGCGTTACCGGCGCTCGACTCGGCGTCCGAGAAGTACGCCATCGTGCCAGCGCCGGCCGCAGCGCTGGCGCCCCCGACGGCGACGAGGCCGCCGAGGAGGCGGCGGCGCGTGAGGTGGATGCGATCCGACATGGGAGAGCGAAACCGGGAGCGCCCGGCGACGTGGCGAGTACCCGCGCCCGACTGGCGTCAGTCGGCGCTTGGCTGTTGGGCCGTGAAGCTCACGTCGATGGCGACGCCGTCGGCCTGATAATCGTTACCGGCGTTCGAGTCGAACGTGAACTCGAGCTCGAGTCCCACCGTGTCGCCGGGACTGACGTTTGCGACGGCATCGAGCGCCAGTCCGTCTAGATCGGCGGCCGTCGAGACGCTCTGGGTGCTTGTCAGGTCGTTCACCCCGCTGCCATTGACCGTGACGTTGGCCGTGTCGACGTTCAACTGCTGGGCGAAGGCCGATGCCGTCTGGTTCGTGCTGTTGCTCGGTTCGGTCGGCTCGCCCCCGGGCTCTGAAATCGAGGTGCCGAGATCGATCTCAGCCGGATCGATCGTGCTCGCACTGTCGTAGGTCGCCTGGATGGTCGTCGTTCCGCTTGCGGGGATCGAGTCCCCGGGAACGGCGTTCGTGACGTCGATCACGCCGTCCGCCGGGCTTGTGAGATCGAGCGTCCCCGCCGTGATCGTGTTCCCGCTGCTCGACTCGGTGTCCGAGAAGTACGCCATCGTACCGGCACCGGCGGCCGCGCTGGCCGCGCCCACTGTCACGAGTCCCCCGAGCACTCTCCGTCGCGTGAGTTTGATGTTCTGCTTCATAGTTGCCTCTATCGGCGTTCTGGGCCCACCACCTGAGCCCGCCAAGGTGCCCGTCTATCCCCCGGGAATCCTCGGCTTACCTCATATTTTCATCAGTTTACCCGTAATAGTACCTTCGGTTTCAGTGACCGATACGGCCGATAGATTATTGCCCGTGGAGAAGGGACCGAGAGTGGCACAGCGGGCCGTGTCTCGCGTGGTCGATGGATATTTACGCTCGCTGCCACGTAGGATACACCGACTTCCCGACAGCGATGGGCGAGAACGACGACCCCGAGCGACCGAACGACGTTGCCGGGAGCGGCCTCTCCCGTCGAACGCTACTCGCTGGCGGCCTCCTGACGCTGGGCGGGGCCGTGCATCTCGTCGATGGCGACACACTCGCCCTGTTCACCGACGCCGGCGCCGCCGGCGGCGCGGTGAGCGTCGACAGCGATCCGACGCTCAACTATCACCTCTACGATCGGACCCGAAACAGCAACGCGGCCTACGACATCGCCTACCAGGTCGAGTGGGTCGCCGGCTTCGACCACGTCGAGATCCAGGTGGAGAACCTCGACAGCGGATACATCAGCGGCGATACGTTCTCCCGGACGACCGCCGAGGGGTCTGTGTCGTATCCCCGCGGCGGCGGCAGTGACGGCGGGGCCGGCGGGGACACCTACCGCTTCACGTTCCGCGCCTACAAGCGCGGGCAGTCGAGTCCGGTTCTCCAGAAGGTCGTGGAGGACCAGACCGACGGTAACGACACCGGGCAGGGGAACTTCGGGAACGCGAACAGTCCGGCAGTGGAGTGGATCATCCTCGAGGACCGGACCGACAGCGGCGGCGGCAGGTACACGGCCTACTACGAGGTGACCCACCCGTCGAATGCGAGTCTGGTGCGCGCTCGCTTCGCGGACAACGACGCGGGGTCGTGGGCGACGACGACCGACACCAGCACGAACACGCCCAACGGGGCGCTGGCATACGACGAAGGCGGCACCGACGGCGATCAGTTCGACGTGACGGTCGCGGTCGAGGACGGGAGCGGCCTCGTCGTCGACTCGACGACGATCAGCGACGTCGCCGACGGCACCGACCCCGCATGGTACGGCGATCCCGTGCGCTCGGACAGCCCGCAACTCGACACCTTTACCCTCACCGACGAGAGCACCGGCGGCCAAGCGCGCTACACCGTCGAGTACACGGTCACGACGACCAATCGCCTCGCCGGGGTCCGGATCGCGTTCCGTGACGTGGACAACAACTGGGCGTCGACCACGGCGACGCGGGGCGGCAACTCGGCTACGGGGACCGTCAGCTACCAGCAGGGCGGGACGGGCGGCGACCGGTTCGCGGTCACGGTCGAGGTGCTGGAGACGCGCAACGGCGTCACGTTCCCCATCGACTCGGGAACGCTCACGGACGTGGCCGACGGCGGGAGCGCGAAGACCTGGCCCGACGACGCCTGATACGGCTTATTGCGACTGTGTCCCGGTCGAGACGGTACTGACACGCAATAAGCCGTATGAGTATCCGTCATCTTTTCGGTGACCCCGCCCGAGTGTCAGCACATGGACAGCCGCGAGTACGCGTTCGAGGGGACCGAGCCCGACGTGCACGGGTACGCGCACGTCAGTCGCGACGCGACCGTCGTCGGGGACGTGACGGTCGAGGCCAACGCCAACGTCTGGCCGGGCGTGGTCCTGCGGGGCGACGTGGGGCCGATCGAGATCGGCCGCGAGTCGGCCGTCGGCGACAACGCCGTGTTGCACGCCGCCTCGGTCGGCGAGAAGGTGATGGTCGGCCACGGGGCCGTGCTCAACGACTCGACCGTCGAGGACGGCGCGCTGGTGGGGTTCAACTCCACCGTCAGCGAGGCCACCATCGGCGCCGGGTCGATCGTCGCCATGGGGACGGTGGTCCCGCCGAACTACGAGGTGCCCCCGGAGTCGTTCGTCCGCGGGATGCCCGCCTCCGTGACGCCGCTCTCCGAGACCTCGATCGACCCCGACGCGGTGTTCGAGGCGTTCTCGTCGGGTGACTACGCCAACCTCGCGGCCCGCCACGAGGACCTCTTCGAGTAGCGCGAGAGGCGCAACCCTCATCATTCCCGGTGTCACACAGGGAAGCATGGACGACGTGGTCGACCTGGACCTGGTCCGTCGGTCGCTGTCCGAGGAGGCGCGCCGGGCGTTCCGGGGCCGGGTCGACGAGCAGGCCGCGGCCATCCGCGAGGCGATGGCCGCCGGGGCCTTCGACAACGAGGACTTCGCCGTCGGCCTCGAGGTCGAGGTGTACGCGATCAACGCCGAACCCGAACCGGTCGCGGACGAGGCGGCCGAGGACGGGGACGAGGCGACCGGGGACGGGAACGAGGCGGACGGCCCCGACGAGGCCGCCCTCGACGCCGACCTGTCGGGCGGCGGGGGCGCCTGGGACGGGTCGCTGGAACCGTCGGTCGACCCGGCCGCCGATCCCGTCGACGACCAAGCGAGTGAGGGCCGGGACGAGAGCGGTGACGAACGCGAGGACCCCCGCCCGGACGCCGAGGGGCCCTACATGGACCCCGCAGAGTGGGAGGGGCGACTCGCCGAACTCCCGACCGCGGTGTTCGGGGGCGCCGCGGACAAGGAACTGGGCCTGCACAACGCCGAGATCAACACCGACCCCGACGCGTTCACCGCGACGGGGCTTGAGGTCCAGACGACGTCCGTCGAGATGCAGATCAAGGCTGCCCGCGGCGCCGCCGACGCCGAGCACCGGGAACTGGTGCTCGACGCGATGTGGACCGTCCCGCCCGAGGGCGGGAGTCTGCCGTACCTCTCGACGGTCGAGGAGCGGGACGGCGTCGTCGTGCCGGCGAACATGCGCGCTGCGCCCCGATATCTCGCCATCGACAACGACACCGTCCGACGCGCCGACGGCGCGGTGCCGTTCGAGGTGCCAGGCGCCGCTCACACGTTCCCGACCATCCTGATCGAGTCGCTGGCCACCTCGATTCAGCCCCACCTCCAGGTGCCCGACGTGGCGGCGTTCCCCGACTACTACAACGCCGCCATCCGGACGCTCGGGCCGGTGCTGTCGCTGACGGCGAACTCGCCCTTTCTGCCCGGCGACCTGTACAACCGCGTCGAGGACCCGCGCGACCTGCTCGAGGAGACGCATCACGAACTCCGCATCGCGGCCTTCGAGCAGTCGGTCAACACCACCCCGAACCCCAAGGTGCGGGTCCCGTCGGACATCGATTCCCCGGCAGACGTCGTCGACCGCGTCGTCGCCGACGACCTCGTGGCGCCGTTCCTCCGGGAGTGGATCGCGGACGGGGCCCGGAACACCTTCGCCGACGAGCACTGGGAGTTCGACCACAAGCGGGGGACCTACTGGCGGTGGCTCCGCTGCGTGATCGGCGGCGATCCGGTGGAGGGCGCCGGCGACGAGCGCTCGCTCCGCATCGAGTACCGCCCGATCCCGACCCAGCCGACCGCCCGCGACGTGATCGCCTGCCAGACGTTCGTCGCGGGCCTGCTCCGGGGCATCGTCGCCGCCGACCACCCCGCCGCGGAACTCCCCTGGCAGGACGCCGAGCGGAGTTTCTACAGCGCCGCTCGTGAGGGCCCCGACGCGGACCTGGCGTGGGTGACCGCCGACGGCCGGCGCACCACCGACCGGGCCGAGATCTACGACGAACTGTTCTCGCTCGCCCGCCGTGGACTGGACGAGGGCGGCGTTCCCGAACGCCGCGTCGACGAGTTCCTCGACCCCCTCGAGCGGCGCCGCGCTGCCGGCACGACGCCGAGCGCCTGGAAGATCGAACGCGTCCGCGAGGCCCTCGAGGACGGACGGGACCTGGACGAGGCCATCGCGGCGATGCAGCGTGACTACTACGAACTGAGCCGCGAGGAGCGGACCTTCGCCGACTGGCTCTGATACGGATTGTTGGGACTGTGTACCGATTCGACCGCACGAGTCGTGCGGTCGAGATGGGCCTGACTCGCAACAGTCCGTATGGCCGTCGGCGCCCCCGGACCGTCCACTACAGCGCTTCGAGTTCGATCGATCCGTTCGAGGTCCCGAACGAGAGGGCGTGCTCGCCCGCGCCGAGCGTCCCCGCGAACCGCTCGTTCCCCGTCGAGACCGACGAGAACTGCAGTCCCGAGACGTCGACGGAGCCGTTGGTCGTCGAGGCGGTGACCGTCACCGACAGGTCGGGCGCGAGCGCGGCGCTGACGTTCCCGTTCGAGGTGTCGACGGACACGTCCCCGTCGACGGCGGGCACGTCCACGTCGATGCCGCCGTTGGAGGTGGCGGCGCCGCCCAGGGCGCCCACGTCACGGACGGTGATCGACCCGTTGGAGGTGTCGGCGGTCACCGTGCCGCCGATCGACCGGGCCTCGATCCGCCCGTTGCTCGTCGAGAGGACGGGGTCGCCGGCGACGCCCTCGACCTCGATGGCGCCGTTGGATGTGTCGGCGCCGACCAGCGCCGTCCCGCCGGGACAGGTCACGTCGAGGTGGGCGCCCGTCCGCTGGACGCCGGCGGCGTCGCCGCGCGCGAGTTCGATCGAGAGGCGGCCGCCGTCGCGCGCTCCCACGACGGAGGTGGCGTCGACGGCGGCCCGCGAGGGGCCGGTGATGCGGTAGTCGACGGTCACGTCGTCCACGTCGGCGCCGGTGACGGTGAGCCCCCCGTTCGTGGTGGTGACCGCGATGGCGTCGGGAGGGTCGAACGTTCGGGTGCCGCTGCGGGTCACCCGGTTGCCGAGCGAGACCGAACAGCCGGCGAGCGCGCCCGCGGCGCTCGCGCCCAGGGCGGCGAGGTAGGCTCTGCGGTCCATGCGGGGCCCGACGCGCGGAACCCACTAAGTACTCGGTGCCGGGCCCGGCCGCTCCCCGGCGTCGGACCGGGCGCCGCTCCCCCGCTCGACCGCCGCGAGGTCGACGCGCGCGCCGTCCGTCGGCGGGCCCGCGACCGGGTCCGCGGCCAGCAGGAGCGGGCCGTCCAGGTCGGCGTACTCGAACAGCGGGGCGAGGTGCCAGGCGGGCGCGAGCGAGGCCCACGACTCCACCATGCAGCCCAGCATCGCGTCGAGGCCGTGCGCGCGGGCGGCCTCGCGGTGGGCGCGGGCGGCGTCGAGGCCGCCGCACTTGCTCACCTTCACCACCACGACGTCGCAGGCGTCGGCCACCGCCGGCACGTCGGCGGCGTCGACGCAGGCCTCGTCGGCGGCGACCGGCAGCGGGGCCTCGCGGTGGACGCGGGCCAGTCCGGCCAGGTTGTCGGCCGGCACCGGCTGTTCGAGGAACTCGACGCCGGCCGCGGCGAGCCAGTCGGCCCGCTCGAGCGCCGTCGCGGCGTCCCACGCCCCGTTGGCGTCAACCCGGACGGTCGCGTCGGGCGCGGCCTCGCGGACGGCCCGGAACCGCGCCCGGTCGTCGTCGGTGCCGAGCTTCACCTTCAGGATCGGGTAGCCCGCGTCGGTCGCCGCGGCGGCCTTCTCGGCCATCCGGGCGGGCGCGTCGATGCCCACGGTGTAGGAGGTCCGCGGCGCGGCGTCGGGGTCCAGCCCCCACTGGCGGTAGCAGGCCACCCCGAGGTCCCGCGCCGCGAGGTCCGCGAGCGCCGTCGAGAGGGCGGCGTGGGCGGCCGTCGCGTCCGGGTGGCGCTCCCGTGCCATCCCCAGCAGTCGCTGGTGGGCGTGCGGGTCGGCGGACGCCTCGAGAGCGGGGCGCAGGTCCGCGAGCGCCGCCGCGACGGCGGCCGCGTCCTGCCCGTAGTAGGCCGACGGCGCGACGCCGCCCAGCCCGCGGGTTCCCTCGTGGGCGAGTTCGACCAGCACCACCGCGGCCGTCTCCGCGGTGCCCCGCGAGATGCCGAACGGGTCGGCCAGCGGCAGGCCGTGGCGCTCGACGGCGAGGTTCACGGGCCGTCCCCCAGCACCGCCGGGAGGATCTCGTCGGCGCCGTACCGCACCGGGTCGGTCGCCGGGGCGTCGAGCGCCCGCCCGAACCCGTCGACGGCCTCGCGGGCGCACTCGCGCTCGAACCCGCTCGTGTTCAGCGACCCCGCGACGACGGGCGCCTCGTGGACCGGACGGGCGACCCGCTCGTAGAGCGCGGCGTACTCGTCGGGCGGTGCGATGGGGAACCGCTCGTACTCGTTGACCGCGTTCCGGCCGGCGGAGTGACACAGCACCAGCGCGTCCGGCATCGCCCCGTGGAGGATGCTCGTCGTCACGCCGGAGTAGGCGGGGTGGGCGAGCGCCCCCTGGCCCTCGACGATCAGCAGGTCGTGCTCGCCGGCGGCCCGGACCATGCGCTCGACGGCGCCGGCCGCGAAGTCCGCGATCACGGCGTCGACGGCGATCCCCCGCCCGGCGATGGCGATGCCGGTCTGGCCCGTCGGCACCACGGCGGCGTCGACGCCTCGGTTCCGTGCCGCGTCCCGCACCTCGAAGGCCGTGGTCATCTTCCCCGACGAGCAGTCCGTCCCGACGGTGGCGACGACGCGGGCGTCGACCGCGTCGGCCCGCCCCGCCGCGACCGAGAGGTCGTCGGGCGGGCGGCGCAGGTCCCGGACGGTCGCGCCGTGCGCGTCGGCCAGCGTCGCGAGTTCCTCGTCGTCGCCGAGGAAATCGTGCAGGCCGGCGATCACGTCACAGCCACGCTCGAGCGCCGCGCGCACGTCGGGCCGCCAGGACGGCTCGAAACCGCCGCCGATGGGCGCGACCCCGACGATCAGCGCGTCGAGGTCGGCGTCGACGGCCGACAGCGAGTCGACGATGGACGCGTCGGGCACGTCCGGGACGTGATCCGTTACTCGCTCGCCCGCGTGCTCGCTGTCCAGCACCGCGTGGACCCGCTGGTCGCCGTACCGGAGGATGCCGAGGGCGGTCTTGGCCCGGTCCGGGAACCCCCCGTGAGCCAGAACTGCCACGTCCGTGTCCATGCCCCCATCGAGGCGGGCCGCCGGGAAAAAGCCCGCTTCCGGCGACGCCGAACCGCGCCGACGCCGCTCACAGCGCCCGCAGGCGGACCGTCCAGAACTCCCGGACGGCCGCGGCCAGGGCGTCCTCGGGGTCGCCCGTCGCGTCGACGGCCCCCGTGGCGTCGGCGTCGAACTCCCCGAGGAGCTGCTCCTCACCCACGACGAACAGGCGGTCGGTCGAGCACTCCCCGAGGGCGGCCCGACAGCGCTCGAGGTGGGAGTCGATCTGCTCGTCGCGCAGGCGCTCGAAGCGGGCCTGCGAGAAGCCTCCCTTGGAGTGTTGCTCCTTCAGGTCGGCGTCGAAGCCGTGGAAGGCGACCCGTTTTCCGTCGCGGTACTCGCCGAGGGCGAACAGGTCAGAGCGCACGAGCGCGACGGCGTACTCCCCGCGGGGCTCGAACCACCCGCGCTCGAAGTCGAACCCGTCGCTCCAGCGGGCGAAGGGGGCCGGCGGGACCGGCACCGACAGGCACGCGCCCACGAGGCCGGCGTCGTCGGCGACCACGAGACAGGGCGCGGCCCGCGCGACGAGCGCCGCCCGCTGGCCGAGCGCGGACCGGACGGTGTCCGGGATTGCCCCCCCGGACTCGACGTAGGCGGTCAACGCGCCTTCCGGCCCCGTCTCGACCGAGGCCAGGCGGTCAAGCACCTCGGCGCGCCGGTCGCCCCGGAGCGGCTCCTCGTGGCCGAACGCGACGGTCGTCTCCTCGTCCTGCAGGCGCTCGACGCGGTCCTCGAGTTCCGTCACGCGGTCCTCGAGGCGGTTGACCTGGCGCTCGGCCTCCTGACGGGCGCTCGCGGCGTCGGCGCGGCGCTCCTGTTCGGCCTCGAGCTGTCGCTCGAGGTGGCGCTTCTCCTCCTCGAGGTCGTCGATGCGCTCGCGCAGGCCGGCCCGGCCGAGCAGCTTGTCCAGCATCGACTTGGTACCCCGACGCCCGGCGGGAAAGGTGTTTAGGTTGTCCCTAGGTCGGCCGGTCGGGACCGCCGCTCGGCCCGTCGTCGGCACCGCCGCCGCTCGGCCCGTCGTCGGCACCGCCGCCGGCGGTCGGGTCGGCGTCGGGGCCGCCGACAGTCGGGTCCGAGCCGGTGAGGCGCAACAGCTGGGCGGCCCGGTCGGCCTTCGCCAGCAGCACCTCCCGGAGCGTCGGCGGATTGTGCGCGTTCGCGTCGTCAAGCAGGTCCCGGGGGACCGACAGCGTGTCGGCGGGCACCCGCTCGTCGCCGTCCACCCGAAAGTGGCGACTCCCGACTTTCATCACCAGCGGGAGGTCCGTCCGCGCGACCCCCTCGTCGGGCGCGTACAGTTGCTCGTTGACCCGCTCGTGTTGCGCCCGACACATGGCGGCGGTGTCGCCGTCGCCGGGCTCGACGTACAGTCGGCCGAGGTAGTATCCCCGCGAGAACTGCTCGAACATGCTGTCCGATACGAACTCCGCTATCGTTCATTATAAATTCACGCCGATACGCTTATACCGTCGAGCAATCCGACCGCCGGCGGCGAATCCGGCGTCACTCGTCCGAGCACAGCGCCCGTGACGGGATCTCCTGTCGCCGTGAACGCAATTAGACCGTCTCGCGCGGTCTCGGGGACGGCTGAACGATCCGAACGGTGACGACCGTTTTTTACGTCGGGGTAGAGACGTTCGAGTGAGATGCACACCCGGCAGCCCGTCGTGGTGGCGCTTCTGGCGGCAGTCGCGCTCGGCGGTGCCGCGCTTCCCGCGCTGGGGGCGACGCCGACGCCCACGCCGACACCAACGCCGACGCCGGCGGCCAACGCCACGGACGACGCGGGACTCGGGAGCGACGTGACGGCGTTCGCTCAGTCAAGCGCCGCCCAGGCCAGCGACGCCGTCGACAGCGGCATGTGGTCGGTTGGCTTCGCCCGGTCGAACGGCTCCCGGGAGGCCCGCCTGCAAAACCGCACCGCGGCCCTCGAACGGCGCCTCGAGCGCCTGCGCGACGAGAACGAGACGCTGGCCCGGCGCTACGAGAACGGCTCGCTGCCGCGGCCGGCCTACGTGGCGCGCGCCAGTCGGATCGCCGGGCGGATCCGTGGACTACAGCTCGCGATCAACGACACCGAGCGCGCCGCGACCGCGGCCGGCCTGAACGCTTCGGGCCTGCAGCGGCTCCGGACGGCCGCGCGGAACATGACGGGGCCGGCCATCGCCGGCGTTGCGAGCCGGGTAGTGCCGGGTCACGGCCCGCCTGCGGGCGTCCCGGGTAGGGGACGCCACGGTCAGGTCGCGGGTCAATCCACCCGACACGACGGCCGGACGAACGCGACGGCCACGCCGAACGGGACGACACACGGCCCACCAGGCAACGACACGGGTCCACCCGATCACGGTGGTGGTCAGTCGGGCCCTAACGGCGGGGGTGTGGACGACGGCCCGGGTCACGCCGGTGGCGGCACAGCCACCGGGAACGGATCGAACGAGAGTTCTCCTGACAACAGTTCTCACGGCGGTTCGACCGGAAACGCGAGCAGCGGCGGCTCGACGGGAACGGGCAACAGCAGTTCGACGGGAACGAGCAACAGCGGTTCGTCCGGCAACGGGAACGGTAGTGCCGACGGCAACGGCTCGCCATCGGAGAACGCGGGCGGCGCGGCTCCCTGAGACGGATTCGTGGGAGTCTCTCGTCTCGACCGCACGACGTCGTGCGATCGGATCGGTACACAGTCGCAATGAGCCGATGACGCGAGGAGACACGCTTTTCTGCTGTCGCGACTAACGTCAGGTGAATGGACTCGGCGGAGCTACTCGACCTGCTCGGGAACGCGAACCGGCGGCGAATCCTCCGCCTGCTCGCCCACAAGCCCTGCTACGTCACGGAGATCAGCGAGTACCTGGGCGTCAGCCCGAAGGCGGTGATCGACCACCTCGAGAAGCTCGAGAGCGCCGGCCTCGTCGAGAGCCGCACGGACGAGCGACGCCGCAAGTACTTCTCCATCGCGCGCAACCTCCGGCTCGAGGTGCAGGTCTCGCCCTACGAGTTCGGCACCAAGAGCGCCTACCCCGCCAGTCCGGGCCTGGACGTCAACTCATGTCGGTACCTCTCCATCGAGGTGAGCGACGACGGCGGCGAGAGCGTCCGGGACCTCGCCCGACAGCTGGAACGCCTCGAACAGCTCGAGAACGAGCTGTCGATGGCCCAGCGGTGGGTCCAGGGGCGACTCACCGACGTGCGCGAGCGGATCGACGAGACCGTGGACGACGAGGACGGCCGCCTCTACGCGGAACTGATCGGCGCGCTGGTCGGGGGGCCGCGGGGCGTGTCGTCGCTGGCCCGGCGCCTGGAAGTGCCGCCGCCGGTGCTCGAGGACGCACTGGAGCGACTGGCCCGCGAGGGCGTCGTCGAGCGCCGCGGCGACGAGTGGGCGCTCACAGATCGCGGGTGAGGCCGTCGCGCAGGTCGCGCCCGGCGTAGTGGCCGGCGACGCCCGCCGCCGCGCCGACGACCGCGCCGACGACCACCGGCAGTCCGCCGGTCAGGACCGTCAGCGTGATCGCCGAGAGGAACATCCCGAGCGCGCCGGCGATCCCTCCGGCCAGCGCCGAGGCGAGGTAGCGCCGCCGCGCGGAGACCGCACCGACGACCAGCAGCGTCAGGAAGATGCCGACGAAGCCGTCGAACGGGAGCAGCGGGATGGCGTTCCCGACGACGAACACCCCCAGCAGCGCGGCGACGAGCGTCACCGCCAGCGACGAGACTCCCTCCCGAGCCCGGTCGCGGAGTCCCCCCTTCCCGGACGCCGTCGCTCGCGTCGTTTCCCGGGCGGTCTCGTCGGCGCCCGGGTCGACGCCGAGGTCAGCGGGACCGAGATCGGCGTCCCCCTCGACATCGAGGGCCGTCCCGTCGGCGTCTCCCGCCTCGAGGTCCGTCTCGTCGAGGTCGACCGCCGTTTCGCGGTCGCCGGACCGCTGGCTGGTCCGCTCTGCCATGACGAAACGTCGGGCGTCCAGGGACAAGGGCCTTTCTCCGGGGCAGGGTGGCGCCCGGCGGATCCGGAGGGAGAGCAGCGCGTGGCGTGCCGGGGCAAACGAGTGGCTTCAAGTCCGCCCGCGCGGAACGAGAAGGCATGAACCCAGGCGACCGCGTCCGCGTCGAGCGCGCGGACAGGACCTTCGAGGGGGTCGCGCTCCCCTCGAGCACGGCCGAGCACGTCGTGTTGAAACTGGACAGCGGGTACAACGTCGGCGTCGACCGCGAGGACGCGACCGTGGCGGTCCTCGAGTCGGACGTCTACGACGTGGAGAGCGCCCAGGACGAGGGGACCTCGACCGTCGAGTTCGACGAGTCCCTGCCGACCGTGTCGCTCATCTCGACCGGCGGGACCATCGCCTCGACCGTCGACTACCGCACCGGCGCGGTCACCGCCCAGTTCGACGCCGAGGACGTGCTGCGGGCGGTGCCCGAACTCGCGGGGATGGCCAACTACCGCGGCCGGGTCGTCGCCAACATCCTCTCGGAGAACATGACCCCCGCGGTCTGGCAGGACCTCGCCCGGGCCGTCCACGAGGAGATCGCGGCGGGCGCCGACGGCGTCGTGGTGATGCACGGCACCGACACGATGCAGTTTTCGGCCGCGGCGCTGGCGTTCATGCTCGACACGCCGGTGCCCGTCGTGTTCACCGGGAGCCAGCGGTCCGCGGACCGCCCCTCCTCGGACAACGTGATGAACGCCGTCTGTGCCGTCGAGGCCGCGACGGCCGACTGCGCGGAGGTGCTGGTCTGCATGCACGAGAGCGAGTCCGACGACCGGTGTGCGCTCCACCGCGGCACCCGCGTCCGCAAGAACCACACCTCCCGACGCGACGCCTTCGAGACGATCGGCCGGGCGCCGCTGGGCGCCGTCGACTACGAGCGCCGCGAGGTCAGTTTCCGCCGCGAGCACGCCGAACGCGTCCCCGAGGGCGAGCGCGAGGCGTTCCTCGAACTCCACGAGGACCTGGCGACGGACGTGGAACTGGTGAAGTACACGCCCGGCACCGACCCCGAGCGACTGCGCGCCTGCGAGGGCGCCAGCGGCGTCGTCATCGAGGGCACGGGGCTGGGCCACGTCGACACCGACTGGATCGACGCGGTCGCGGAGCTGACCGACGACGGCACGACGGTCGTGATGACCAGCCAGTGTCTCGACGGGCGGGTGTGTGATCGCGTCTACGACACCGGCCGGGACCTGCTCGAGGCCGGCGTGATCGAGGGCGAGGACATGCTCCCCGGGACGGCGAAGGTGAAACTGATGTGGGCGCTGGCCAACGCCAACAACGTGGCCGACGCCGTCCGGACGCCCCACGCGGGCGAGATCACCGACCGCTCGACGCCCTGGCTGTAGCGGGACCTTTTTCACAGGTCGCGGACACGTTCGTCCCATGCCACGCTGCCCGAACTGCGGCGGGACCGTCGCCGACGGCGACGACTTCTGTCAGCACTGTGGCGCCCCGCTCTCCGCCGACGACGCGCGCAACGACACACAGCCCTCCCAGACCGGCGGGAACGAATCCTCCTCGGCTCCTCCCCCGGGGGACGAACCCGCCGGCCGTCCCGCCGGGGACGAATCCCCGGCCGCCCAGTCACCCGGCGGCGGACCCCCCGGGCACCGGTCGGGAGCCACGGGCCAGCAACCGCCTGCCGGCGACGACGGCGGCGTGAGTCGCCGGGCGCTCCTGGCGGGCGCCGGCGGCGGCGCCGTGATCCTCGCCGGCGGGGGCTATCTCGCCTACACGCAGTTCCTCGGGGGGGCCGGGGACGGGCCGAAGGGGACCATCCGCCGGTTCTTCTCGGCGCTCGACGACGGCGACGTCCAGCGGGCCAACTCGCTGATCCACCCCGACTCGCCGGTCGGGGACGTCGGCTCCCAGACCGCGAGCCAGTTCGCGTCGGCCGACATCTCCATCGAGGACCTGACGCTCGTCTCAGAGTCCGGCGACCGCGCGACGGTCCGGATCCAGCTGTCGTTCGGCAATCTGGGGTCGCGGTCGCTCACCTACAACCTCCGGCGCTACCAGGGGGAGTGGCGGCTGTACTCGGCCGGCAGCAGTGGCAGCGGCGGGGGTGGCAATAGCGCCCACTCCGAGGCGCCCCAGGTGTCGTTCTCCTTCGAGTATCAAGCGACCGGCGGCGGCGTGGGCCTCCTGACGATCACTCATTCGGCCGGCGACACCGTCCGCGCGGGATCGCTGTCCCTCCGTGGCACCGGCTTCTCGAGTGCCGTCCCCGACGGCGAGGCGGACCTGCGAGAGACGGGTCGGTGGTCGGACGGCGACGGCGACGCGACCCGAACCTACAGTCCGGACGAGGACATCACCGCCGGCGACTCCATCGTCCTCGGCGTCGCCGGCGACTACGACATCCACGTCGTCTGGGAGTCACAGTCCGACGACATGTCAGCGACGCTCGCCGAGGACCGGGGGCCCGACGCCTGATCGGCACGCCGACATTCAAGGCCGTCGCGGGCGGAGCGTCGACATGGCAACGCCGACGATCAGGGCCGCTCGCCTCGCGGACGCCGACGCAATCGCGGCAATCGCGGCGACGACGTGGCCCGACCGCGAGATCGAGGACTACCTGCCCGACGTGTTCGAGTCGTGGGTGCGCTCGGACGGCGAGCGCCAGCGGACCGCCGTCGCCGTGTTCGACGGCGAGGTGGCCGGGATCTGCCAGGTGACGATGCTCTCCGGATACGAGGCCTGGCTCCAGGGGATGCGGGTCGCCCGAGACCACCGCGGGCAGGGCGTCGCGCTGGCGCTCGTGGACGATCTGTTCGGGTGGGCCCGCGAGCGCGGGGCGACCGTCGCACGGAACCTCGTGTACTCCTGGAACCCGGCGGGCCTGGGCCAGTCACTCGCCGCCGGGTTCGAGCCGTGCACCTCGTTTCGCTGGCTCCGGCCCGCGCCACGCGAGGACGCCCTCGACGCGGTCGAGGGAACGGCGACGGTCGCCTCCGACCCCGCGGCCGCGTGGTCCTGCTGGCTCCGCAGCGACGCCCGGGACGCGCTGTCGGGCCTGGTCCTCGATCCGGACCAGCGGTGGGCCGTCTCGGAGTTGACCCGCGAGCGCCTCCGGGACCGGGCGTCGGCGGTCCTCGCGGTGAAGGGGGACGGCACGCGCGCGATGACCTGGCGGAACGGAGTCGCAGAGCGCGACGGGCGGCGGGTCGCCGACTACGGGGCCGCGGCGTGGGCGGACGCCGACGCGGCCCGGACGCTCCTGGCGGCGGTCAGGGCCGACGCAGCCGCGCAGGACGCGGACGCCACCCGCGTACTCGTCCCGGAGACGCCGCGCCACGTCGCCGAGGCCGCGTTCGTCCGCGGGGCGCCCGAGGACGAACCCCACTTCGTCACGGAGGCCGACCTCACCGGCGTCGCGTGACCGAACGGCAGCGTGGCGTCCCGGTCACCCGCCGCTGACCGGCGGGAACAGCGCGAGTTCGTCGTCCGCCCCGACCGGCGTCTCGAGCCCTTCGGCCGCGCGGAAGGGGTCCTCGCCCTCGTGGAGCAGGCGGACGTGTTCCCGGAGGTCGCCCGCCTCGTCGAGGACCGCGCCCTCGAGGTCGGGGTGGGCCGCGAGGAGGGCGTCGAGGGCCTCGCCCACCGTGGCGGCCTCCCCGTCGAGCGCCACCTCGCGCTCCCCGGCGGTCTCGGCCAGCGTCGCGAACAGCTTCCACTCCATACCCGGTGGGCGGTGCCCGCGTGCAAAAGGCGTTGCGCACCTGCCGTCAGCGTCCGTCGCGGTCCCGTTCGCCAGACGGTTCGGCGGCACCGGTCGATTCGGCGGCACCGGTCGATTCGGCGGCACCGGTCGATTCGGCGGCACCGCGGCCCGCCGCTGCCGTCCGGCGGAGCGATTCGGGCGTGCCCACCAGGTACAGCACGTCGCCGGCCCGGAGCGTCCGGTCGTGCGTGGGGATGGTCTCGGGCTGGTCGCCCTCGCGGGCGATGGCGACGACCGCCGCGCCGACGCGGTCGACGGTCGCGCCGTCGAGTTCGCTCCCCCCCTCGACGGTGACGGTGCTCATCGTCTCGTCGGCGGCGCGCAACAGCGAAGCGAACTCCCGGTCGGGGCGGTTCTGGACCGGGAGCGTCACCAGTCGGTACTCGGTGTCGGGGTCGAGTTTCGGCGTGTCGGCGGCGTCGACGGCGACGGTCACCGTGTCGCCGGCCACGCCGCGTACTTCCCCGGTGACGACCCGTTCCGGCGGGTCCCGTTCCCACACCTGGACGAGGTCGCCGGCGCTCGCCGCGTTGGCGGGGTCCGCGCGGATCGCGACGGCGTTCGTCGACGGGGGGAGCGTCGGGCCGATGCCGGCCGCCCGCGACCCCACCGCGAGGTAGCTGACGTCCCCGTCGTCGTCGAACTCCACGTCGACGTGACCGACGCCGTAGTCGGTCTTGAGCCGCGAGACCAGGCGGTCGTGCAGTTCGGCTCGCGTCAGTCGCCGGGGGAAGAGGAACCGCCGCCCGCGCAGGCTCTCCTTGGTCGCCTCCGTCACCGGGTCGTAGGCGACGATGTCCTCGATCTCGTCGGGCAGAGTCACCGACGTGACCCGCCCGACCGACTGGACGATCTCGCTCACGTCTGCGTCGACGGCGCCCGTCCCGGTCGCGGCGAACACGTTCGTTCCGACGCGGTCGCCGATCCTGGCTCCCAGCACCGCGCCGCCGCCGCCGGCGACGAACGCGAGGATGTTGAACAGCGCGCGATACAGCGAGGCGTCGCCGGCGAACGGCGCGGTCGTCCCGCTGATGACACGCCCCAGCACCGGCGTCGTGTTCAGGACGATCGCGACCCCGGAGAGACCGACGAGCACCGCCAGGCCCCGCGGGACCCGATCGCGCACGTACCACCGGTAGACGAACCCGAGCACGACAGCCAGCGCAGTCGAGAGCGTCGCCAGGCCGCCGATCTCTGCCACGGCCTTCAGGACCGCCGCCGTCGTCGAGGCGGCCTGGAGGAGCGTCACGCTATCGCCTCCGCGAACGCGTCGAGGGCGTCGCGGGTGCCCACGGCGTAGATCTCGTCGCCGGCGTCGATCGCCACGTCGCCGTCGGGCGCCACCCGCCACCCGCCCTCGCCGCGGACCGCGAGGACGGCGACGCCGTAGGTCTCACGAGGGTGGGTCGCCCGCAGCGTCGCGTCGGCCAGGGCGCCCCCCGCGCGGACCGTGAGCCGCCGGAATCGCCGGTCGGCGCGGCGCAGCAGGGAGACGAGTTCGTACTCGCGGCGGGTGCCGCGGGACTCGACGACGACCGTGGCGCGGTCGGCCCCGAGCAGGTGTTCGGCTTCGGTCCGGTCGACGCCGACCGTGATCCGTCCCTCGCCCCCGTCGGTCGTCGGCGCCCGGACGGGGGCTGACGTCGCCTCCTCGCCCTCCCGTTCGTCGTCGGGCGCCGGGGCCGGCTCCGCCGCGCGGGCTCCCCCGCCGTCGGACCGGGCGCTGACGACGGTGCCGCGGACCCGGCCGTCAGCCGTCAGCAGCGTCACCTCGTCGCCGCGGGCCAGCCCCGTCGGGAGCAGGGCGTCGACGGAGACGGCGCGGTGCCCCTCCGCGACGCGCTTCGAGAGCCCCGAGAACGGCGGCGCCGCGATCACCGTCGCCCGCCCGCGCTCGTCGACGGTCACGGAAACGTCCCCGAGGTCGAAGGCCGTGCGGAGGCGGTCGGCGACCCGCTCCTCGAGTTCGCCGATCCGCAGGTCCGCCGGGAACGTCCACGCCTCGCCCCGGATCCCCGCGCGCACCTCCTCGGGGAGCGGCGGATACCCCTCCATGTCGGCAACTTCGCCGACGACCCGGATCCGGACCTGTCCGCGGCCCCCGACGAGTTCGATCACGTCGCTCGAGAGCGTTCGCTCGCGGAGTCCCCGCAGCGAGAGGCGGTGCGGGAACGTCGCGCCCATCTGGTCGCCCTTCGCGTGGGCGTACAGCGCCCCCATCGCGACGAGCAGGATGGCGGTCACGATCCGCTCGGCGTTGGGCGACTGGGTGATCGACTTGTCGGCGAGCGCCATCAGGCCGCCGTTGACGCCGGCGAGCGCGATGGCGAGCACCACGACTGCGAACCCCGGAAGCGTGATGCCGGTGACGTACTTGAAAGTGAACCCCAGCGTCCAGGAGATCAGCGCGGGGATCACCCCCACCAGCAGACCGAGATAAATGCCGAGGAGGACCTCCACCGGAAGCGAAGCCATGCCCACACCGTGCGCTGCCCGCGGTTTATCTCTACCGGCATTCCACCCGCGTGCGGCGTCTCACTGACGACGTGCGATTCACGGGCGAGGTTCGGTTCACGGGCGACGTTCCGTCGGCGGCGTCGGTCCCCCGGGCTTATTTTCGTCCGGGGCAACTCACGGGTATGGCCGAGGCGAGCGACTGGCTGGGCGTCCGCGCGACGCTCCTGTTGCCGACACTCGTGGCGCTGCTCTCGTTCGGCGTCGGTCTCGCCAACATCAGCGTCGCGACTGTCTCCGGCCCGCTCGCGCCCTACCTGCCGTCCGCGGTCGACCGCGCGGTGGGGTTTACCGGCGCGCTGACGGGATTTCTCCTGCTGGCCAGCGTCTTCGGGCTGCGGCGACGCCTTCGGATCGCCCTGTACGCGACGCTGTTGCTCCTCCCGGCGAGCGCGCTCCAGGGGCTGTTACAGGGGTCGGTCTCGGTCCCGTCGGTGGGCGTGATCCCCGTCTCCGTCCCGCTGATCGTCCTCTCGGTGCTGTCGATCCCGGCGGTGGTGGTCAACCGCGACCTGTTCACCCGGCCGCTCGCTCTCTCGGCCACCCAGCAGGCCGCCATCGCGGCGCTCGTGGGCGGACAGCTGTACATCACCGTCGGGACCTACGCGCTCCGCGAGGAGTTCGCCCACGTCTCGACGCTGACCGACGCGTTCTACTACGGCATCGTCACCTCCAGCACGGTCGGCTACGGCGACATCGCCCCCGGGCCGACCTCCCAGGCTGCACGCCTGTTCACCATCTCGGTGGTCGTCATCGGCACCGCGAGCTTCGCGCTGGCGCTCGGGTCGGTGCTGGGGCCGGCCATCCAGAGCCGCATCTCGCGGGCCCTCGGAACCATGTCAGAGTCACAGCTCGAACTGCTCGAGGACCACGTCCTCGTCCTCGGCTACGGCGATCTCACCGCACCGATCCTCGAAGAACTGTCCGGCGTCGACTTCGTCGTCGTCACGCCCGACCAGGAGGTGGCGAGCCGCCTCCAGCAGGAGGGGATCGACGTCCTCTCGGCCGATCCGAGCGACGAGGAGCCGCTGTTGCGCGCCGGCGTCGAACGCGCCCGCGCCGTCGTAGCCGCGACGAACGACGACGCCCAGGACGCGCTGTCGATCCTCACGGCGCGCGAACTGAACCCCGACATCCGGATCGTCGCCGCCGCGACCGACCGCGAGAACGTCGCGAAGCTCCGCCGGGCCGGCGCCGACGCCGTCATCAGCCCCAGCGTCATCGGCGGCCACCTGCTCGTCCAGTCGGCGCTCGGGGAGACCGACACCGAGGCCGTCGCCCGGCAGTTGCTCGAGGAGTGACGGCCCGCGATCGACGGCCGCTATCCGCGATCGACGACTGCTACTCACGATCGACGACTACTACTCACGATCGACGACTACTACTCACGATCGACGACTACTACTCACGATCGAC